>CAXUBA010000016.1:0-5398 GCA_964249205.1 uncultured Acetobacteraceae bacterium
CGGGGTAATGGACGTCTCCTTCGCGCTGCAGGCGCTCAGCGTCGAGCAGCGCGTCGCCGAGCGCGGGGCGCTCGGGCCCGGGGTGCACGCGGTGCCCGACCGCGTCGACCGGGAGGTCGGGCGGCTCAAGCTCGCCGCGCTCGGCGTGCGGACGCGACCGCGCCTCGATCCGGTCGAACGCGCCTTCCTTCAGATGGAGATAGCTGGCCCTGAGGTCTTCGACGCGGCGCTCCGCGGGCGCGGCAGGGCGCGCGGCGACGGCGGTCGGGACGGCGGTCGCGCGTGCGCGGCTCACTCGGAAAGCAGCCGCTTCACGGCGGCGCAGATCTCCGACGGCAGGTATGGCTTGGCGATCACGACGTCGCGTCGGGACGCGCGGGGGCCGAGCGGCTCGGGGCGGCCGGTCATGAAGATCACGGGGAGCTGGGGCAGCCGGGCGCGGATCCGACCGGCCAGCTCGTGCCCGTCGATCGGACCGGGCAGCTGGACGTCGGTCAGGAGCACGCGGGGTGGGTGGTCGGCCGCGTCCGCGATCCGTTGCATGGCCTCGTCGGCATCCGCCGCCTCGAGGACCTCGTAGCCCGCATCGAGCAGCGCTTCCGACAGCATCAGCCGGATCAGGAACTCGTCCTCGACGACCAGCAGGCGCGTCGCGACGGCCGCGTTCCCGCCGGCGGCGCCGCTGCCGCTCCCGCTGGACGGATCAGACACGTCCGTCATGGCGGCCCTCCCGGATCGGTCGCATGAACATCATCCTGCAGCACCTTGATGAAAGAAGGGTTTCGGTATCGCAAGCCGGGACGCCCCTGTATGATGCGGCGCATGATCGATCCGTTCGCATGGCTCGCCGGCTGGATCCAGGAAAATGCCCTCATTCCGGTGATGTGGCAGTTCGGCTGGATGGAGTGGGAAGACCAGTCGTTCATGTGGGCGCTGTTTGCCGTCTACGGCGTGCTGCAGGTGCTGATCAACATCGCCATCTGCTGGCCGCTCGAGCGCTTCCGGCCGATCCAGGCGGGCGGCGAGAACGCGCTCGTGCGGACCGACATCCTCTACACGCTGATCGGCCGGATCGGCATCTTTCCGCTCGTCACCTTCTTCGGCTTCTACACTGTCCAGACATGGCTGAACGGCATCCTGACCGATCACGGCTACGTCCCGCCGACGCTCGAGCGGTTCTTTCCGTTCCTGCTCAGCATGCCGGTCGTGACGTTCCTCGTCTACGCGGTCGTGCTTGACTTCGCGGACTACTGGCGCCACCGGCTCTCGCACACGTTCGGGTGGTGGTACGGGCTCCACTCGGTGCATCATGCGCAGACGCGGATGACCTTCTGGTCGGACGATCGGAACCACGTCCTCGACGACGTCATCGCGACCGCGTGGTTCTTCGCCGTGGCGCTGCTGATCGGCGTGCCGCCGATGCAGTTTCCGGTGCTCCTCCTCGTGCTGAAGCTCGTGGAAAGCCTGAGCCACGCCAACACGCGGATCTCGTTCGGCCGGCTGGGCGAGCGGCTCCTGGTGTCGCCTTCGTTCCACCGCGCCCATCACGGGATCGAGGCGGGCGGTATCCGCTCGTTCAACTTCGGAGCGACCTTTCCCTGGTGGGACATGATGCTCGGAACCGCCGATTGGCGGCGTGGCGTGATCGAGACCGGCGACCGAAACGCCTCCTGGGCGGTGTCGCACGGCTCGTGGTGGCAGCAGCAGACGGGCGGCCTCCGCCGCGCCGTGCAGCTCGCCACCCGGAAGCGTCGGGCCCGTCGCCTCCCGTCGCCTTCAGGAACGGCCCTGTCTCAGGCGGTCATGGCCGGCAGACGGTCGGATCCCAGCAGGGCGTCGAAATAGCTGATCGTCCGCGCGAGGCCGTCGTCGAGGGCGACGCGCGGTTCCCAGCCGAGGGTGGCGCGCGCGCGGGCGATGTCCGGGCAGCGCTGCATCGGATCGTCGACCGGCAGCGGCCGGGTCACGATGCGCGACCGCGATCCGACGAGGCGCACCACCCGCTCTGCGAGTTCGCGGACGGTGATCTCGTGCGGGTTGCCGAGGTTGATCGGGCCGGTGACCTCGTCGCCCGTCGCCATCATGCGGACGAAACCCTCGATCAGGTCGTCGACGTAGCAGAAGGCGCGCGTCTGCAAGCCGTCGCCGTAGAGCGTGATCTCCTCGCCGCGGAGCGCCTGGATGATGAAGTTCGAAACGACCCGACCGTCGTTCGGGTGCATCCGCGGCCCGTAAGTGTTGAAGATCCGGACGACCTTGATCCGGACGGCGTGCTGCCGGTGATAGTCGAAGAACAGCGTCTCGGCGCAGCGCTTGCCCTCGTCGTAGCAGGCGCGTGGCCCGAGCGTGTTGACGTTGCCGCGGTAGAGCTCGCCCTGCGGCGTGACCGTGGGGTCGCCGTAGACCTCGCTGGTGGAGGCCTGCAGCACGCGGGCGCGGGTGCGCTTGGCCAAGCCCAGCATGTTGATCGCACCCATGACGCTCGTCTTGGTCGTCTGGACGGGATCGAACTGGTAGTGGATCGGGGAGGCCGGACAGGCGAGATTGTAGATCTCGTCGACCTCGACGTAGAGGGGGAAGGTGACGTCGTGCCGCAGCGCCTCGAAGCGGGGCCGCCCGAGCAGCGGCGCCACGTTCTTCTTCGTGCCGGTGAAGTAGTTGTCGACGCAAAGGACGTCGTGGCCGTCGGCGGCGAGGCGGTCGCAGAGATGGGAACCGAGAAAGCCGGCGCCGCCGGTGACGAGGACGCGCTTGGCGGTGAGTGCCATGTCGGAGTGCTCCGCGGGCTTGGTTCAAGCTCGGGGTATGACACGACCGGCCGCCGGCGGGAACTCGCCTGCGCGGCGGCGTCGGGACGGGGGTGATGTGATGCTGTGCCTCCCCGAAACCCAGCTGCTGATCCGTCGCGCGGTCGCCGAGCTCTGCCTCGCGCTCGGCTGGGCGGCGTTGCACGAGGTGCCGATCCCGAACGGTCGGCGGTGCGACGTGCTGGCGCTCCGGCCGGACAGCGGGTTCTCCTGCATCGAGATCAAGTCGGGACCGCGCGACTTCCTGCTCGACGCGAAGTGGCCGGCGTATCGCGACTATGCCGATGCGCTCTTCTTCGCGGTCGACGACCGGTTTCCGCTCGATCTCCTGCCGGACGAGGTCGGCGTGATCGTCGCCTGCGTCCATGCGCCGGGCGAGGCGGCGCTGCTCCGCGACGCACCGAGCCATCCGCTCGCGCCGGCGCGCCGGCGCATGCTTACGCACCGTTTCGCGACCCTGGCCGCGACCAGGCTGGCGGCGCTGGAACACCCCTCGGTCACCGCCTCCTATCGCGCGGGGCTTCGGGTGGAATGATCGCGTTCGGGCTCAACACCTTCGGCGACATCACCGCAGACGGGAACGGCAGGCCGCTCGACGCCGACGCGGTGATCCGCGACGTGGTCGCCGAAGCCGTCGCCGCCGAGGAGGCCGGGATCGACGTGTTCGGCATCGGCGAGCACCACCGCGCGGATTTCGCGGTCTCGTCGCCGGAAACCGTGCTGGCGGCAATCGCCGGCCGGACTCGGCGGATCCGGCTCGGCTCGGCGGTGACGGTGCTGAGCTCGGACGATCCGGTGCGCGTGTTCCAGCGTTTCTCGACGCTTGCGGCGGTGTCGGACGGACGCGCCGAACTCATTGCCGGCCGCGGTTCGTTCACCGAGAGCTTTCCGCTTTTCGGGCAGGAACTCGCGGACTACAACACGCTGTTCGAGGAGAAGCTCGGGCTGCTGGTGCGGCTCGTGCGCGAGCGGCGGGTGACCTGGAGCGGCGGGACGCGGCCGGCGCTCAACGACGTCGCTGTCGTGCCCGCGCTGGCGACGGGTGCGCTCGCGCTCGCCGTCGGTGCCGGCGGGAGCCCCGATTCGGTGGTGCGCGCGGCGCGGCACGGTCTGCCGCTGATGCTCGCGGTCATCGGCGGCGACCCTCGTCGCTTCGCGCCGCTGGTCGACCTCTACCGCCGCGCCGAGACGACGTTCGGCGGCGCGCCGCAGCCTGTCGCGATCCATTCGCCCGGCCATGTCGGCGAGACCGACGCGGCGGCGCGCGACGCGTTCTTCCCGCCCTACAAGCGGATGCTTGACACGATCGGCCGGGAGCGTGGCTGGCCGCCGCTCCGCCGCGACGACTACGACCGCGAGATCGAGCAGGGGTCGCTCTATGTCGGATCCCCGGACACGGTGGCGCGGAAGATCGCGGCCGCCGCGCGCGCACTCGGTCTCGCGCGCTTCGACCTCAAATACAGCGCCGGACACCTGTCGCATCCGGCGCTGCTGCAATCGATCCGGCTCTACGGCACGCGGGTGGTGCCGCTCGTCCGCGACATGCTGCGCTGACGACGGCGTCGACGGGTCAGTCCCAGGACAGCGCACCGCCGTTTTGGTATTCGATGACGCGGCTCTCGAAGAAGTTCTTCTCCTTCTTCAGGTCCATGACCTCCGACATCCACGGGAACGGATTGCTGACGGCGTCGAACACCGGCGCGAGGCCGATCTGCGCGCAGCGCCGGTTCGCGACGAACCGCATGTATTCCTCGCAAAGCGACGCATTCAGCCCGAGGAAGCCGTTCGGCATGGTGTCGCGGCCGTAGGCCGCCTCGAGCTCGGCCGCCTCCCGGACCATGGTCCGGACCTCTTCGGCGAAGGCCGGGGTCCAGAGATCGGGGTTCTCCGCCTTGATCTGGTTGATCACGTCGATGCCGAAGTTGAGGTGCAGGCTCTCGTCGCGGAGGATGTACTGGTACTGCTCGGCGATGCCCACCATCTTGCCCCGGCGTCCGAGCGACAGGATCTGAGCGAAGCCGGTGTAGAACCACATGCCTTCGAAGATCACGTAGAAGGCGATCAAATCGCGGAGTAGGGCGCGGTCCGCGTCCGGCGTGCCGGTCCGGAAATCCGGATCGTCGAGATGCCGGGTGAAGCCGAGCGCCCAGGCGGCCTTGGCGGTGATCGACGGCACCTCGCGGTACATGTTGAAGAGCTCGCCCTCGTCGAGGCCGAGACTTTCGACAATGTACTGGAAGGTGTGGGTGTGGACCGCCTCCTCGAACGCCTGGCGCAGCAGATACTGTCGGCACTCGGGATTGGTCAGGTGCCGGTAGATCGCGAGCACGATGTTGTTCGCGACCAGGCTTTCCGAGGCGGCGAAGAAGCCGAGGTTGCGCTTGATCGCCCGACGCTCGTCCTCCGTGAGGCCGTCGCGCGACTTCCAGAGTGCGATGTCCGCCTGCATGGACACCTCGGTCGGCATCCAGTGGTTGTTGCAGGCGGCGAGATACTTGTCCCAGGCCCAGCGATACTTCATCGGCAGCAGCTGGTTGAGATCGGCGCGCGAGTTGATCATCGCCTTTTCGCCGACGTCGACGCGTCCCGCG
>CAXUBA010000016.1:5498-24106 GCA_964249205.1 uncultured Acetobacteraceae bacterium
CCGACGTCGACGCGTCCCGCGCTGACCGGGGAGCACACGAGGACATCTTCGGCCGTTGCGTCCTCGGCGAAGTCGAGCATCGTCATCGTCTCCATCGTCAGGTTCATCGTCGTGGTCACTGGCAGGCTTCGCAAGCAGGGTCGTCGATCAGGCAGGCCTGTCCCCAGGGCTGCGGAACCGGTCCCGTCTTGACGAGAGCGGGCGCGACGGCGACGGCGTTCAGCTTCCCGTCGGTGCCGGCCAGCGTCGACTTCTCGACATGCGTCGCCGAGCGCGACCGCAGGTAGTAGGTCGTCTTCAGCCCGCGCTCCCAGGCCAACCGGTAGAGCGCGTCGAGCTTCCGGCCGGACGGGTTCGCCATGTACAGGTTGAGGGATTGGGCTTGGTCGATCCATTTCTGCCGGCGCGCGGCGGCTTCGATCAGCCAGGACGGGTCGATCTCGAACGCCGTCGCATACAGCTCCTTGAGGTCGGCCGGGATGCGGTCGATCGCGGCGATCGCGCCGTCGAAATACTTGAGGTCCGATACCATCACCTCGTCCCAGAGTCCGCGCGCCTTGAGGTCGCGCACCAGCGACGCGTTGACCACCGTGAAGTCGCCGGACAGGTTCGACTTGACGAAGAGGTTCTGGTAGCTCGGCTCGATCGACTGCGACACGCCGCAGATGTTCGAGATCGTCGCGGTCGGCGCGATCGCCATCGTGTTCGAATTGCGCATTCCCGAGGCTCGGACCCGCGCGCGGAGCGTGTCCCAATCGAGCCGCGACGAGCGCTCGAGCGCGCCGGTTCCGCGTGCGTCCTCGAGCAACCCGACGCTGTCGATCGGCAGGATGCCCTGGGACCACAGGGAGCCCTCGAAGCTCGGGTAGCGGCCGCGTTCGACGGCGAGATCCGCCGAGGCGGCGATCGCATGGAAGCTCACGAGCTCCATGCTCTCGTCGGCGAAGTCGATGGCGGCGTTCGACGCGTAGGAAAGGCGGAGCGTCTGGAGCGCGTCCTGGAAGCCCATGATGCCGAGGCCGACCGGCCGGTGACGCAGGTTCGAGCGGCGCGCCTCGGCGATGTTGTAGAAGTTGATGTCGATGACGTTGTCGAGCATCCGCATCGCGGTCGCGACCGTGCGCGCGAGGCGGGCGCGATCGAGCCCGTCCGCGCCGACATGAGCGGCGAGGTTGACCGAGCCCAGATTGCAGACGGCGACCTCGTCGTCCGAAGTGTTCAGTGTGATCTCGGTGCAGAGATTGGACGAGTGCACGACGCCGGCGTGACGTTGCGGCGAACGGATGTTGCAGGGATCCTTGAAGGTGATCCACGGATGGCCGGTCTCGAAGACCATGGTGAGCATGCGGCGCCAGAGGTCGACCGCGCGCAACGTGCGGAAGACCTTGATCCCGCCTTCGCCCGCGCGCCGCTCGTAGGCCTCGTAGGCAAGCCGGAAGCTCTCGCCGTAAAGGTCGTGCAGGTCGCCGGTCTCGTCGGGCGAGAACAGGGTCCAGGGGCCATCGGTCGCGACGCGCTGCATGAACAGGTCGGGCACCCAGTGCGCGGTGTTCATGTCGTGGGTGCGCCGGCGGTCGTCGCCGGTGTTTTTGCGGAGATCGAGGAACTCCTCGAGATCGATGTGCCAGGTTTCCAGATAGGCGCAGACCGCACCCTTCCGCTTCCCGCCCTGGTTCACCGCGATCGCGGTGTCGTTCGCCACCTTGAGGAAGGGGACGACGCCCTGGCTCTCGCCGTTGGTTCCCTTGATGTGGGCGCCGAGGCCGCGCACGCGCGTCCAGTCGTTGCCGAGGCCGCCCGAGTATTTCGCGAGCAGGGCGTTGTCCTTGATCGACTTGAAGATCCCGTCGAGATCGTCCGGCACCGTCGTGAGGAAACAGGACGAAAGCTGCGGGCGGAGCGTGCCGGCGTTGAACAGCGTCGGCGTCGACGCCATGAAGTCGAACCGCGACAGCAGCTCGTAGAAGGCGATCGTCTTCTCCTCACGATCGATCTCGCGAAGGCTGAGGCCCATCGCGACGCGCATGAAGAAGGCCTGCGGCAGTTCAAAACGCCGGCCGCCGACATGGAGAAAATAGCGGTCGTAGAGGGTCTGCAGGCCGAGATAGTCGAAATCTAGGTCGCGGGCGGGGTCGATCGCCGCGGCGATGCGCGCGAGATCGAAGCGCGCGAGTTCCGGATCGAGCAGCTCGGCCGCAACGCCGGTCCGGACGTAGTCTCGGAAATAGTCCCCATAGCGGCCGGCCATTTCGTGATGCGTCGCCTGATCGGGCCGTCCGGCGACGGCGGTCAGTGCCTCGCGCCTGATCTTGTCGAGGAGCAGGCGGGCGCTGACCTTCGCGTAGTTCGGTTCGGTCTCGATCAGCGTGCGTGTCGCGAGGATCGGCGCGAGCGCGAGCTCGTCGGCGGAGATCCCGTCGTAAAGGTTGCGCTGCGCCTCGGCGAGGATCGGCGCGGCCGCGACGCTGTCGAGACCGGCGCAGGCCTCCTCGACGACGGTCTCGAGGCGAACGACGTCGAGCGGCGCGAGCGTTCCGTCCTCGCGCATCGTGCGGAGCGTCGCGATCGCCGTTTCCGCGTCGCCGGCGGGATGCTTCCGTGCCCGCTCGCGGGCGCGCTCGTCGCGGTAGAGGACGTAGGCGCGGGCGACCTTGTGGTGCTCGCCGCGCATCAGGGCGAGCTCGACCTGATCCTGGATGTCCTCGATGTGGAACGGGCCGCGGGCATCGGCGCGACGGGACAGGCTCCCGACGATCCCGTCGGTGAGGTCCGCGACGATGTCGTGAACGCGGCGCGACGCGACGGCGGCATCGCCCTCGACGGCGAGAAATGCCTTGGTCAGGGCGACGGCGATCTTGGACGGATCGAAGGGAGTGACGTCGCCGTCGCGACGGATGACTTGGATCGCGCCTGGGTTCCTCGGCGCGGGCGCCGTCGGAGCGAAGGGCTCGACGACCCCCGTCCGCGAGGTGCCCGTCGGCGAGGGTCGCGTCGGCGCGGTCCCGGTCTGCAAGGTGATCGACATCGGCTGGATCCCGGCTGTTGGGGCGAGGTCGCCGGATCGCACGGACGGTGCGGCGCCCGGAGGTCGCGGCATCGCTCCGGACGACCCGGACCGACCGGGCCCGAGGACGAATGCGCCATCACGGCAAGCGGCGCGAAGCGTGGACCCGCGCCTGGTGGTCGGGCTGCGTCGCCGCGCCGAACTTCCCGACTCGGATGCCGTGACCACCACATCTGGTGGGTAGTTCACGGTCGGCGTCAACATGCGGTGTTTCGTAACGGTCTGAAGCCGTCTTGCGGCGTCAGGGGGCGCCGAGATCCGCCGCGAGGGCGGCCGCGGCGCGCACCGTGCGCCCGGTCGCGAGCGCTGCGCCGAACAGCGCGACGCGACCGACATGGCCTGCCTCCCCGACGGGGAACAGCGCGCCGCCGGTGCCCGCGAAGCGCGCCGTTCCGTCGCGGTCGGCCACCGCGATCGTGCCGTCGGCGGCGAACAGCACCGCCGCCCGGATCTCGGCCTCGGCCCGGAGCGCGCTCGCGGCGGCTTCCGGGTCGCCGCCGTCGTCGACCGCGAGCACCAGCGCGTCGAGACCGCCGTAGCGATGCGCGAGCGCGCGCTCGCGGCCGATGTCGGCGATCACCAGCCGGTTGGCGGCGCGGGCGCCGCTGATGATCGCGGCGGTGGTCTCGATGTCGAGCGTGCCGTGCCCGCGATCGGCGAGCGCCACGAGGCCGGTCAGCACCAGCGTTTCGGTTGCGATCCGAATCATCCGCGTGCGGAGCGACGCGCTCACCGGGCGCATGTCGTCGCGGACGGTGCGGAACAGAGCCTGCTCGCCGTCCCGATAGACCGTCTCGGTCACGGTGCAGCGCGAACCGTCGACCAGGAGCCAGGGCTCGATGTTCCGCTGCCGGCCGACGAGTTCGGTGAGCTGGGCGCCGGGGAGGTCGTCGCCGAGCACGCAGACGAAGGCGGACGCGACCCCGAGCCGGCCGAGCGCGTCGACCAGGGCGGCGCCGCCGCCGGGAAACGCGTGCTCGTGGCCCAGAACCAGGGCCGGCGGCTCGCCCTCGGCCGATCGGACGCCGTCGACGAGGCGGAGCAGCATCGCGTCGCCCAGCACCAGGATGCTCGCGCGCGCGAGCCGTTCCCGCTCGGCCGCATGATCCGGTGACGCATCGCGCTCGTTCACCTTCGAGGGCTAACAGGCCGGTCGTCGCCGTTGCAAGCACGCGAACGTCGTCGCCTGCGGGTGCGGCGCGGTTTGTTGCACCGCTTGGAGCGCGGCCGCTTCCATGCCAAAGGATCGGCATGGGAGATGCGTTGGACCGGCGTTATGAGGCGGCCCTTTCGCTCGCCGCCGAGGCAGGCGCGCTCGCGGTCGGGCTCGCGCCGCCGCCGGGCGAGCCGGTCGCCGACAGCAAGGGTGCGCAGGACTGGGTTACCGAAGCGGACCGCGCGGTCGAGCGCCTCCTGCGCGATCGGCTCCGTTCGCTGTTTCCGGACGACGGCTTCCTCGGCGAGGAGGACGGGCAGAGTGGCGCCGCTGACGGTCTGCTCTGGGTGGTCGATCCGATCGACGGGACGTCGAACTACGCGCGCGGACGTGCCCGCTGGTGCGTGTCGATCGGCCTGATGGAGGACGGCGCGCCGCTGCTCGGCGTGCTCGCGGCGCCCCGCGCCGGCGACGTGTATCGCGCCCGGCGCGGACACGGCGCCTTCCTGAACGATCGTCCGATGGTGCCGACGCGAACCGCCGACATGCGGCGCGCAATGGTCGAGCTGTCGTGGTCTCCGCGCGTGCCGGAGCCGGTCTGGCACGGCGCGGTCGGGCGCCTGCTCGCGTCCGGCGCGATGCCGCGCTCGGAAGGCTCGGGCGCGCTCGGTCTCGCCGATCTCGCCGCGGGGCGGCTCGACGGGTTCGTCGAGGTTCACATCCATCTCTGGGACATCGCCGGCGCGCTCGCGTTGCTGGCGGAAACGGGCGTACCGTATCGCGTGGGCGCGTTGCCCGGGCCGATCGTCGCCGGAAGCGAGGCACTCATGAAGACGCTGGAAGGAATCGCCAGCTGATGCGCGCTCCATCCTGCCTAATGGCCGCCCTCCTGGTCGTCGCCGGTGCGGACGCCGCGCGGGCGCAGATCGGCAACGCGACGGCCGCCGCGCACCAGCAGCTCCTCGTCGACAAGGCGACGCTCGCCGCCGAGCAAGTCATGGATCCGCAGACCGGCCGCCCAGCGCGTCGCGAGCTCCGCCTGTCGCGCGCGGTGATGATCTGTCCGAGCGTGTTCAAGATGGGGTTCTTCTTCGGCGGGTCGGGCGGCGGCTGCGTGCTGATGGCGCGCGACGCCAACGGATCGTGGTCGGCGCCCGCCTTCTACTCGCTCGGCTCGGGCTCGTTCGGCTTCCAGGCCGGCGTGCAGGACGAGCAGCTCATGCTGTTCATCATGTCGCAGCGGGGCATGAACGCGCTGCTCAACACGCATTTCCGGCTCGGCGCAACGGCGGGCGCCTCGTTCGCGACGTTCGGCGGCGGGATCGAGGGCGCGACCTCGACCGCGCTCGACGCCGACATCGTGGCGCTCGAGCTGAACAAGGGGCTCTACGCCGGCATCTCGCTGCAGGGGTCCTTCATCAACTCGGACAGCGACGGCGACGCCGCCTATTACGGGCAGCCGGTCGGGCCGGAGGACGTCGTGGTCGCGATGCGGGTGAACAATCCGGGCGACGATCCGCTGCGCGCGGTGCTGACGCGCGACGGTTCGCCCGCGGGCGTCGCCGAACCCGGCGGACCGCCCCCGAGCGCCGCAGGCGGTCAGCCGCCCTCGTACGGCACAGCCTCCGGAGCCGGACCCGACACCGGTCCGATGCAGCTCGCGCCCTCCGGGGGCGGCGTCCAGCAGCAGAACCTGCCACCGCCGCCGCACTGATCCCGTCATGCGGGACCGCGTCCGCGGCGCAATCGCCGCCGCTAGGGTGTTCGCGCGTCTTCTCGCGACGTCGATCCCGCCGGTGTCGACCGCCGACCGGCTCCGCATGCTGCCGACCGACGGCGCGCCGCTCGAAGGACCGGTGTCGGTGCGCTGGAACGATCACGCGGTGCCGTTCCTCCGGGCGGAAACCGACGGCGACCTCGCCGTCTCGCTCGGGATCGTCCACCGGCATCTCCGGCAGGCGCAGCTCGAGGTGCTGCGGCGTGTGGCTGCCGGCGGTCTCGCGTCGATGATCGGCCCGCTCGGCCTCGACCTCGACCGCTCGGTCCGGGCGATCGGCCTCGCGGCTGCCGCGGACCGGGTCCGCGCGGTGCTGCCGGACGCGACGCGGGACTGGGCGGAGCGCTTCGTCGCCGGGCTCAACCATCACGGCGCTCGGGCGGCGCCGGCGCCGGAACTCGCAGCCCTCGGGATCGCGCGGTTCGAGCCTTGGACGCTCCGGGACTTCCTGACGCTGTCGCGTCTCTACGCCATGGATCTGAACTGGCCGTTGCTGACACGGCTGCTCGCCTTGCGCGGGCGGACATCGGCTGCCGCCTGGCAGCGGGACTTCCAGCTCTTGCTCCGCCTTCCGTCCGACGCCGCGCGCCCGGTCGGAGGTCATGCGGCGGACGCGCTGCTCGCGCGCGCGACCCGGCCGGGCCGCCACGCGGGCGCCGTTTCGGGCGCGCGCTCCCGATCCGGCGCGCCGCTCCTCGGGGGCGACCCGCACCTCTCGCTCGGCCTGCCGAACACCTGGCTGCTCGCCGGGCTCCGGTCCCCCACGATCGACGCGGTCGGGCTGATGCTGCCAGGCATGCCCTTCGTCGCCTGCGGGCGGAACCGCGACATCGCCTGGGGTGGCACGTCGCTGCACGCGGCGAGCTCGGACCTGGTCGACCTCTCGGCCCTTCCGCCCGACCGGTTCACGGTCGAGACCGAACGCGTGCTGGTGCGCTTCCGCCGCCGGCCAATGACGATCCGCTTCCGGCGGTCGCCCGAAGGGACGGTGGTATCCGACGGCGCGCTGTTCCGGTCGAAGCGTCCGTTCGCGCTCCGCTGGATCGGCGACAGCGCGAGCGACGAGCTTTCCGCCATGCTCGGGGTGCTTCGCGCCGGCGACCGGAACGGGTTTCGGCAAGCGCTCCGCGGCTTCGCGGTGCCAGGCCAGTGCATGGTCTACGCGGGACCGGACGGGATCGGCCGGATCGTCGCGGCCCATCTCCCGAAACGGCCGGCCGGGATGCCGGCCGATCTCGTGGTTTCGCCGGCCGACGCCGCGCGCGACTGGGCGACCGTCGTCGGTGGCGAGGCGCTCCACGCGGAATGGGACCCGCCTTCCGGCGTGATCGCGTCCGCGAACGAGCGGCTGGAAGGCCGGGCGCCGGACCGCGTTCCGATCGGGTGGTTCTTCGCCGCCGCGGACCGCGTGTCGCGGCTCCGCGACAGGCTCGGCGCCACGGAGCGGTTCGACCTCGGGTCGTTCGCGTCCGTGTTTCTCGACGAGCGGCAGCCGAACGCGCTGCCGGTCCGGGACCGTCTCGCCGCCGCCTTGCCGCGCCGCATTTCTCCCGCGCGGACAGGGTTCGCCGCGGCGCTCCGCCTTTGGGACGGCGACTACGGACGCGATAGCCTCGGGGCGCTCGCCTTCGAGCTGCTGTTCGCCGCGACCGCGTCGGCCCTGATCGGTGCGGACGCGCTTCGCACGCTTGGCGGGGTCTGGGGCACCCGCGCGCTGGTCGCCGAACGGATCGAGCGGGCCGATCCGTCGGCGCTCGCGGCCGCCGTCCGGCAGGCGCTTCCGGGCGCCGCGCGACGCTTCCGGCGTTTCGGCACCTGGGGGCGCGCGCACCGGCATCGGCTGGAGCATCCCGCCGGGGCCGTGCCCGTGCTCGGCCGGCGGTTTCGCGAGGCATCGTTTCCCGGCTCCGGTGGCAACGACACGCTGAACAAAACCGGTCACGCGCCGCTCCAGCGCCGGCATGTGATCCGGTTCGGTGGCACGGCACGCTACGCGTTCGATCTCGGCGACGCGGACGCGAGCGCGTGCGTGCTGTTCGGCGGGCAGGACGGCTGGCTCGGCTCCAGCAACTTCGCCGATCAGGTCGGGCTCTGGCGCGACGGGCGCGCGATCGCGATGCCGCGCCGGCCGGAACGCGTCGCAGCTCTTCCGCACGAGACGGTGATCCGGCCCCGATGACGTTCGATCCCACGCCCGCGCTTCGCGTGCTCGCCCGACGGGAGGGGCGCGCGCTCGCGGCGCTCGACCCCGCGCACGCGCAGGTGCGGGTGCTCCGCTCGCTGCTCCGGCGTGCGGCGGCGACGCGTTTCGGCCGGGCGCACGGCTTCAGGTCGATCCGCTCGGTCGCCGACTACCAGCGTGCGGTGCCGCTCCGCGACTGGGCGTCGTTCGACCGGGAATGGTGGGCGCCCGCGTTCCCCGTGCTGCGCGACGCGACCTGGCCGGGCACGATCCCGTTCTTCGCCGAAACCTCGGGCACCACCGGAGCGGCCGCCAAGCACATTCCGGTCAGCCGGGAGATGGTCCGGGCGAACCGGCGGGCGGCGCTCGCGGTCACGCTCGACCACCTTCGCCGTCACGAACGGTCCGGCTTCTTCGGCGGTCCGAGTCTGATCCTCGGCGGCAGCACCGCGCTTCCGCACCTGCCGGGCGGGGCGCGGAGCGGCGACCTGTCCGGGATCGCGAGTGCTACGATGCCGTTCTACGTCGCACCGCGGGCGCTGCCGTCCCGCGCGACGGCGCTGACCGCGGACTGGGACGAGAAGCTCCGTCGCGTGGTCGCAGAAACGCGCGGCGTCGATCTCCGCGCGATCGCGGGTACCACGAGCTGGCTCCTGATCCTGATCGAGCGCCTGCTCGCCGCATCCGGGCACGATCGCCTCGACCGGGCGTTCCCGGGGCTCGAACTCGTCATCCACGGCGGTGTCGGCTTCGCGCCCTACCGCGAGCGGTTCCATCGTCTGCTCGGTCCCGCGGTCGCGCGCACCGAGGTCTATCCGGCGAGCGAAGGCTTCTTCGCGTTCGGCTCGTCGGCCGACGGAGACGCGCTCCGTCTCGTCCTCGACAACGGCATCTTCTTCGAGTTCGTGCCGGTGGGGGAGCTCGGCGACGGGTCGCCGACCCGGCACTGGATCCGGACCGCGGAAACCGGCGTCGACTACGCGCTCGCGGTCGGGACGAACGCCGGGCTGTTCGCCTATCTGGTCGGCGACGTCGTCCGTCTCGTCCGGCGCGATCCGCCGGCGATCGTGATCACGGGCCGGACCGCGCAGACGCTGTCGGCGTTCGGCGAGCATCTTTCGGCGGGCGAACTCGACCGCGCGGTCTTCAGGACCACGGCGGCGCTCGGCCTCGCCGCCGGCGAATACACGGTCGCGATCGTGCCGCCCGACGAAGCGGACGGACGCGGCGGCCATCTCTTCGTCGTGGAGGCCGCGCCGGGCGCCGACGCGGCGTCGTTCAGCCGGCTGCTCGACCAGGCGCTCGGCGACGGCAACGACGACTACCGCGCGCACCGAAGCGGCGACGCCGGTATGCGGCCGCCGCAAACCCGCTTCGTCCGGCCGGGAACGTTCGAGCGCTGGCTGCGCGCGCGCGGCCGGGTCGGTGGCCAGGTGAAGGTCCCGCGCGTACTCTCCGATCCGGCCTCGCTCGCCTCGCTGCTCGAAAGCGAGGCCGGCACGCCGCCGTGACGGATGGGGAAGGACCGACCAGGATGTCCACGACGCCAACGCGCTACCGCCCGCCCGGCCCGCTCGGCTGCGGCGGCGCGCCGCTCGGCAATCTCTTCGCGGCCGTGTCCGAGGAGGAGGCCGACGCTGTGCTCGGCTGCGCCTGGGACGAGGGGGTGCGTCACTTCGACACCGCGCCGTTCTACGGGTTCGGCCTGTCCGAGCATCGAATGAGCCGCGCCCTCCGCGGGCGGCCCCGGGGCGCTTTCGCGATTGCGACCAAGGTGGGGCGGCTGCTCGAGCCGATCACGAGCGGGCCGGTCGCCCGGGAGCGCTCGTCCTATGTCGACGCCCTGCCGTTCTCGGTCCGCTTCGACTACGGCGCGGATGCCACACGCCGCTCGATCGAGGACAGCCTGCAGCGGCTCGGCCTCGCCCGGATCGACATCGTCTACATCCACGACGTCGGCGAGGACACGCACGGGGCGGACTGGCGGCTGCGCTTCGACGAGGCGATGCGCGGGGCGGCGGTCGCGCTCACGCGGCTCCGCGAGGAGGGCGTCATCCGCGCCTGGGGGCTCGGGGTCAACCGCGTCGAACCCTGTCTCGAGGCGCTCGGCCGCGCCGATCCCGACCTCTTCCTCTGCGCCGGGCGCTACACGCTGCTCGATACGGCGTCGCTCAGCACGTTGCTGCCGGCCTGTGCGGCGCGCGGCGTGTCGCTGGTGGCGGGTGGTCCGTACAATTCGGGACTGCTCGCAGGACGCACGACCTACGACTACGCCGAGGCGCCGGCGGCGCTCGTCGCGCAGCGAGACGCGATGGCGCGGGTCTGCCGGGAGTACGGCGTCGACCTGCGGGCGGCGGCGCTCCAGTTTTGCACGGCGCACCCGGTGACGGCGGCGGTGATCCCAGGCGCGCGCAGCGTCGACGAGATGCGGACGAACGCGGCCCTGATGCGTGCCACGATCCCGGCGGCGCTTTGGGCGGCGCTGAAGGAAGAGGCGCTGATCCCGGAGGATGCGCCGACCCCGTAGCCGGTCCGGTCGCCGGGCGACGAGCGCCGGCGCCACTGCCGCGGTGCGATGATTCGTCGGCGCCGGGGCGCGGCCGGCGCGTTCCGACGTTGTCAGGGCGCGACGAGGGCGTCGCCGATCAGCTGCTCGGCGGCGGCGAAGGCTTCCGGCGGGACGTTGGCGCCGGACGCCTTGACGTTCTCGTCGATCTGTTCGGGACGCGACGCCCCGATGATCGCGGCTGCCACGTTCGGCTGGCGGAGCACCCAGGCAAGCGAGAACTGCGCGAGCGTCAGGCCGTGGTCGTCGGCGATGTCGCCGACGGACGCGACCGCTTCGAGCACGTTCGGCTCCAGCCATTCCCGATAGAACATTGCGCCCATCGCCGGATGCGCCGCCCGGCTGTCGGCGGGAGGCCGGTCGCCCGGCTTGTACTTGCCGGTGAGCACGCCCTGGCCGAGCGGCGACCACACGATCTGCGAGATGCCGTTCCGCGCGCAGAGCGGGATGATCTCGCGCTCCGGCTCGCCCCAGAGCAGGGAGTACTGCGGCTGGCTTGAAACGAAGCGTTCGACACCTGTCATCGCGACTGCCGCCTCGATCTTGTCGGCGGGCCACTCGGAAAAGCCGAGATAGCGGGTCTTGCCGGCGCGGACGGCCTCGGTCAGCGCCTCCATCGTTTCGTCGAGCGGCGTCGCGTCGTCGTAGCGGTGGCACTGGTAAAGGTCGACGTGATCGGTCCGGAGCCGCACGAGCGAGGCGTCGAGCTGCTTGCGGATCTGGGCGCGAGACAGACCGCGGTCGGTGTCGCTCATCGGGAAGAACGCCTTGGTCGCGAGGACGTAGCTGTCGCGCGGACGGCGCGCGAGCACCTCGCCGAGCACGCTTTCCGCGGCGCCGCGCCCGTAGACGTTCGCGGTGTCGATGAAGTTGATGCCCTGGTCGAAGGCGCGCTCGACGCAGGCAACGGCGCGATCGCGATCAACGCCGCCCGACGTGGTCAGCCATGATCCGAAGGCGATCTCGGTGACCTCGAGATCCGACGAGCCGAGCCGGCGTGTTCGCATGAGATGGTCCCTTTCGCGGCTCAGGAAGCCGGCTTGAATTCGCCTTCGATGCGCACGAGCACGTCGTCGCCGACGAGCGGCACGTATTGCGAAACGCCGAAGGTCGAGCGACGGATGATCGCGGCGCCGTCGAAGCCGACCGTGTATTGCTTGTCGACGGGATCGACGCCGGCATTGTTGAAGGTCGCGCTGATCACGATCGGCGACGTCTTGCCCCGGAGCGTGAGGTCACCGTCGATGCGGGCGGTCCGCGGTCCCGTCACGGTGACCCTGGTGGACTTGAACGTCGCCTGCGGGAACTTCGCGCTGTCGAAGAAGCCCTCCTCCTTCAGGTGCGCGTCGAGCTTCGGGTTCGCGGTGTCGACCGTCGCGAGATCGACGGTCGCGTTCAGCGTCGTCTTTGCGAGGTTCTTTGGATCGAGGACGAGATCGGCGGACACGCCGGGGAACTGGCCGACATAGGTCGAGAAGCCGAGATGGTTCACCGACCAGGTGATCTTCCCGTGATCCGGATCGAGGCGGTAGCGGCCGGGTCGCACCGCGAGCGCTTCGGCGGCGAGCGGCACGGTCGGCGACGCGGCGGGAGCGTTCGCGGCTTGCCCTGGGCTCGCCATGACCGTGGCCGACGGGCCGGACGGCGATGCCGACGTCGCGGCAGGCGCGGCGATCGGCGCGCCTGTCTGCGGGGCGCCCTTCTGGGGGGCGCCCGGCGGAGGTGCGCTCGCCGTCGTGCCGGTGTTGGACGGGGTCGCCGCGGAAGTTGTCGTCGCGCCGGAAGACGAAGCCTGCCGCGCCGCCACATCGTCGGCCGCAACGATCGTGGCCGCAGCGAGCAGGGAAGCGAACAGTGCGTTGGATCGGGTCAAGCGTCGGGCTCCGTCGGTCGCGCGGTCGGTGACGGAAGGACGCGCGTGGGCGAGCAGGGTTGCGCCGCCGGCCGAGCGCAAGCCGGACCGTCATGCCGGCTACTGCGCGCTCGCGCTCGCCTCGGAACGCGTCGCCCCGACCCGGCTCGCCAGCGATGCCGCCATGAACGTGTCGAGATCGCCGTCGAGCACCGCGTCCGGGTTGCCGCGCTCGACGCCCGTGCGGAGGTCCTTCACCAGCTGGTAAGGGGCGAGCACGTAGGACCGGATCTGGTGTCCCCACCCGATCTCGGTTTTCGCCGCCTCGTCGGCGGCCGCGGCTTCCTCACGCTTCCGGAGCTCGGCCTCGTAGAGACGCGCCTTCAGCATGCCCATCGCGGTCGCCCGGTTGCGGTGCTGCGACCGGTCGGTCTGGCAGGCCACGATGATGCCCGACGGGACATGGGTGATTCGGATCGCGCTTTCGGTCTTGTTGACGTGCTGGCCGCCGGCGCCGGATGCGCGGAACGTGTCGACCTTGAGGTCGGCCTCGTTGATCTCGATCTCGATCGTGTCGTCGACGACCGGATAAACCCAGATCGACGCGAACGAGGTTTGCCGGCGGGCTGCCGCGTCGAACGGCGAGATCCGGACCAGTCGGTGCACGCCGGCCTCCGTCTTGAGCCAGCCGTAGGCATTCGGGCCGGTGACCTGGAGGGTCGCCGACTTCAGACCGGCCTGTTCGCCCTCGGACGCTTCCATGATCTCGATCTTGTAGCCGTGCTGCTCGGCCCAGCGGCTGTACATGCGGAGCAGCATCTCGGCCCAATCCTGCGCCTCGGTACCCCCGGCGCCGGCGTTGACCTCGAGGAAGCAGTCGTTCGCGTCGGCCTCGCCGGACAGCAGACTCTCGATCTCCCGGCGCTTGCTCTCGTCGGCGAGCCGCCGGAGCGTCGCCAATCCGTCGGCGACCATGACCTCGTCGCCCTCGGCTTCGGCCAGCTCGACCAGGTCCGTCGTGTCGTCGCGCTCGCGCTCGAGCGCGCGGACCCCGTCGACCAGGGCGGCGAGGCGGTTCCGCTCGCGCATCAGCTTCTGGGCGGCGTCGGCATCCGCCCACAGGGCCGGATCCTCGGCGCGGTGGTTCAGTTCGTCGAGGCGGAGCAGGGCGACATCCCAGTCAAAGATGCCTCCTCAGCAGTGCCACCGACTGCTTGATCTGTTCGTTGAGGGCGTCCGTCTCGGCCGACATGGGTGGTCGCGTGTCCGGTGGAGGGGTGGCGAAAGGCGGCGTTAATAGAGGCCGCCGACCCCGATGTCACTCCCGCCCGCGGCGGCCGGGGCGGTTGGACGCGGCGTTCCAGGCGGCGCGCCGCCTGCCGCCGGGACGCCGGCGCTCGCCTGCGCCGCGGCCGCGGTGCCGTCTTCTGGCGGCGGGATCGCGCTTTCGAGCTCGCTGCCGGTGTCCTCCGGACCGAGCGTGTTGTCGCCACCGCCCGCGACTGCGCCGAGGCTGGTGCTCTGGCCGGGGATCTGGCCCGGCTTGAAGGCGTCCACCGCGTAGCCCATGCCGGTGTTGTAGCCGACGAGCGTGATGCCGTCCGGCACGCGGAATTGCAGCACGGGCGCGTCGCCGAGCGCGCGCTTCATGAACGCGTTCCAGATCGGCGCCGAAACGGCGGCGCCGGTTTCCTTGTCGCCGAGCGAGGCGGGCTGGTCGAAGCCGACCCAGACCGCGGTGACGAGGTTCGGCGTGAAGCCGACGAACCAGGCGTCGTTGAAATCCTGGCTGGTGCCGGTCTTGCCGGCGATCGGCCGGTTGGTCATCCCGGCGGCGGCGGGAACGCCGGTGCCGCGCTTGACCACGTCCTCCATCATCGTCAGCACCTGGAACGTGCTCGCGGGGTCGGACACGCTCTTGCGGTCGTCGACAAGGCCGGGCGGCGCCCCCGCGGGTTCGTCGGGGGCAAGGGTGAAGCCGGCGGGCGACCACACCACCTTGCCGTCGCGATCCTGCACGCTGTCGATCAGGGACGGCGTCACGAGGTGGCCGCCTTCGGCGATCGTGGCGTAGGCGCCTGCCTCGCGCAGCACGGTCGTATCGATCGCGCCGAGGGCGGAGGGCAGGTATTTCGGGACGGTATCGGTTTCGCCCATCGCAACGGCGAGGTCGGCGACGCTCGTCATGCCGATGTGCGAGGCGAGACGGATGGTGACGAGATTGAGGCTTTCGCGCAGCGCGTCGTGCAGCGTGGTCATGCCGTTGTAGTCCATCTCGTAGTTCTCGGGCCGCCAGTTCCCCATCGAGAACGGGCCGTCGAGGAACTCCTGGCTCGGCGAAATGCCCTTCATCATCGCCGCGAGATAGACGATCGGCTTGAACGACGAACCCGGCTGGCGCTCGGCCTGGGTCGCGCGATTGAACTGGCTGTTCTGGTAGGACCAGCCGCCGACCAGCGCGAGCACGCGGCCCGACGTCGGATCGAGGCAGACCATCGCGCCCTCCACCTTCGGTACCTGCCGGAGCGCCATGTGCTCGCTCGCGGTGCCCTTTTCGAGAAGTTCGACTTCGACGACGTCGCCCGGCCGCAGGACGTCCTGCATCCGGGACGGGGCGCCGCGGCTCGTGCGCGCCCAGGACGCGTCGGACCAGAGCATGGGCGAGACGTGGGACGCCGCCGGCGGCCCGAGGGCGTCGCCGGGCTCGTCGAGCCAGCCGATCCGCGCCGTGGTCGCGGTTTCGCCGAGCACGACGCCGAGCGTCCAGTCGGGCAGCATGCCGGGTGGGCGCTTGACGTCGGTGAGCGCGTGCGCCCAGCCGTCGCCCTCGATCGCCGCGGTCTGGCTACCGCCACGGGGTGCGCCCCGTCGCGCAGCCCGGCCCGTCGCAGGTGCGCCGGTCGAGGATGCGAGGTCGAGATGGGTGACCGCGCCGCGCCAGAGCCCGTGCGACCGCTCGTAGCTGAGCAGGCCGGCGCGCAGGGCGTCGGTCGCCTCGCCCTGGAGCTTCGGCACGAGGCTGGTCTGCACCGTGAGCCCGCCCGAGTTCACCTCGTCGGCGCCGAAGCGGGCGACGAGCTCGCGCTTGACCTCGTCGGTGAACCAGTCGGTGCCGGCGACGAGCGTCTGCCGCGTCATGCCGGACGGCACCAGCGGCGCCGCTTTCGCTTCGGCGGCCGCGGGGGCGGTGATCGCATGCGTGTCGACCATCCGGTCGATCACCCAGTTGCGACGGGCGAGAGCGGCCTGCGGGTAGCGGTAGGGATTGTAGTTGTTCGGGCCCTTGGGCAGCGCGCCGAGGAAGGCGGCCTCCGCGACGGTCAGCTGGTCGAGCGGCTTGTCGAAATAGGTCTGCGCCGCGGCGGCGATGCCGTAGGAGCCGAGGCCGAGATAAATCTCGTTGAGGTAGATCTCGAGGATCCGCTCCTTCGGCAGCGTGCGCTCCATGCGCATCGCGAGGATCGCCTCCTTGACCTTCATCTGGAACGTCGAGACGTTCCCGAGGATCATGTTCTTCGCGACCTGCTGGGTGATGGTGGAGGCGCCGACCGGGCGCCGTCCGGAATGCAGGTTCTGGAGGTCGGTGACGGCGGCGCGTGCGATCGCGAGCGGATCGACGCCGTTGTGGGTCCAGAAGTTCTGGTCCTCGGCGGCGATGAAGGCGTTCTTCACGACGTCCGGGATCGCGGCGTAGGGCACGAAGATGCGCCGCTGGGTCGCGAGTTCGTCGATCAGCGTGTCGTCCGCGTTGTAGACCCGGCTCATGAGCGGCGGGTGGTAGTCCTTGAGGCCGGCAACCGTCGGCAGGTCGGCCGAGAAATGCTCCCAGGCCTGCCAGGCGACCAATCCTGCGACCGCCACCGCGAGGATCGACACGCCGAGCGCGGCGCCGAGCAGCCGGCGGAACCAGCGGTAGCGGGGCCGCCGGGAGTCCGGGCCCCCTCGCCCGCCGCCGCCACCGCCACCGCGGCGATGGTCGACCGGCCGGTTCGGCGGGGGCGTGTCCTGTGGCATGAGCCGTTCGCCGGCACGCAAGGGGCGGTTCATACAGGGAGGCTTACACCGGATCGTGCGGATGTCGTGAAGGGCGCGATGTCGCCGACGGCGGCGGCAGCGCGCCCCGGCTCATCAGCCGGCGAGGCGCGTCATCGCGTCGTCGCTGCCGAGGAAAGCGCCGATCGCGCCCTCCATCGCGAGCGTGATGCGGTCGCGGTGCGCGCGGGTCCGGAGCAGCGCCTCGTCGGCCGGGTTCGACATGAAGCCCATCTCGACCAGCACGCTCGGGATGGAGGTCGATTTGAGGACGACGAAGGCGGCGTGCCGGCTGGGGTTCGGCAGCAGCTCGACGCCGCCATGCAGGCCGTTGCCGACGTCGCCGCGGAACGACCTGACGACGTTGCCGGCCATGCGGGCGGACCCGGCCCGCGTTTCGTCGGCCACCAGGTCGGCGAGGATCCGCTGCACAGCGGGCGCGGTGCCGCGGAAGCGCGGGCCGGCGAATCGGTCGGCGCTGTTCTCGCGTCGGGCGAGCGAGGCGGTCTGCGCATCGGACGCGGCGGTCGCGAGCGTGTAGACGCTGGCACCGTGGATCGTGTGCGACGCGATCGAATCCGCGTGCATCGACACGAACAGCGCGGCGCCATGGTGTTCGGCGATCGCGACGCGATCCTCGAGCGGGATGAAGCGATCGTCGTCGCGTGTCAGCACCGGCCGGCACGTGCCGGCCAGGAGGAGCCTCGCGCGGAGCTCGGTCGCCGCGGCGATCGCGATGTGCTTCTCGTAGGTGCCGGCGTAGCCGATCGCGCCCGGATCCTTGCCGCCGTGCCCGGGGTCGAGCATCACCAGCGGCTTCGGCGCCGGCGGCCGTCGTCCGATCGCCGGCGCCGCGAAGCGCGACCGGCGATGGCCGTGTGCCGCGGCGCCCGGGGGCGCGAGGATCGTCGCCACTGCGGGCGCAAGAGCTGATGCGGCGACGGCGAGGAAGGTTCGCCTCGTGGGAGGCGAGGTCGCGGTCCGGAAGGTCGCGGGAGCCATGGAGGCTTTCTAACAAGCGGCGCGCGTTTCGCCGCGGGATCCCGCGCGGATTTGGCGGACGCTGTGGCCGGGACGCCACGGGCGGAACCGGCGCCGTCGCCTTGCAGGACCGGGCGGATTTCGTCATCATCGCTGTCAATGCCCTGCGCGCGGTGTCGATGCGCGCCGCCGGACCCTCGCCGATCGGCAACGATCGTGGCGTGGAGACGTCCGGCGTCCCCGGATGCGGCAGTTCACGGTGGAACGTTCCGATCGTCTCGGTCGGGGTTGTTCCACGACGCCCGTAACGCCGCACGCCCGTCGAGGGCGGTGCGGCCAGGACCACGATGACAGCGATCGCTTCCCGCCAACCGACCCGTGCTTCCACCCGCTCACGCGGATGGCGCGCGTCGCGCGGATCGGCGCTGTCGACCCTTTCCATCCTTTATCCCGCGCCGTCGAAGGACGTGCCGTGCGCCGCCAGGATCCTGGCCGCGCCGGTCCCGGACGCGGCCGACCGGAGTTCACGCCTCGATGTCGAAGCGCATGTTGATCGATCAGAGCCACGCGGAAGAAACCCGCGTGGTGGTATTGGACGGTAATCGTCTCGAAGATTACGACGTCGAAACGGCGACGAAAAAGCAGCTCAAGGGCAACATCTACCTCGCCAAGGTTGTCCGGGTCGAACCGTCGCTGCAGGCCGCCTTCGTCGAATACGGCGGCAACCGGCACGGCTTTCTCGCCTTCGGCGAGATCCATCCCGACTACTACCAGATCCCGGTCGCCGACCGGCAGCGTCTGCTCCAGATGCAGGAGGAGGAAGCCGAGGCCGACCGGCTCGAGGAGGACCGACAGCGCGAACAGCCGCTCGTCGGCGGCAGCCCGTCCGAGGCTGCCACCGGCCCGGATGTCGCGGAGGTCGGCGACGCCTTCGACGGCGAAACCGGACCGGAGGCGGCCGACGCCATGATTGCATGGGAGGTTCATAACGCTCGGCG
>CAXUBA010000016.1:24116-26015 GCA_964249205.1 uncultured Acetobacteraceae bacterium
CCGCGGAGCGCGGCGCGATGCCGTCCGACGACGGCGCCGACGCTGCGGAGCAGCCGCGGCCGGAAACGGTCGGCGGCGAGGATGCCGGCGGGGACGAGCGCGACCAGCGACACACCTCGCAGCGCCTGCTCCGGCACTACAAGATCCAGGAGGTCATCCGCCGGCGGCAGATCCTGCTCGTGCAGGTCGTGAAGGAAGAGCGCGGCTCGAAGGGGGCGGCGCTCACCACCTACATCTCGCTCGCGGGCCGCTACTCCGTGCTGATGCCGAACTCGCCGCGCGGTGGCGGCGTGTCGCGCAAGATCACCTCGGCCGCCGACCGCAAGCGACTGAAGGAGATCACCGCCGAACTCGGCATCCCGCGCGGCATGGCGATGATCGTCCGGACCGCCGGCGCCCAGCGTCCGAAGCCCGAGATCAAGCGCGACGGCGAATACCTCCTGCAGCTCTGGGACGACATCCGCGACACGACGATGCAGTCGGTGGCGCCCGCGCTGATCCACGAGGAGGCCAGCCTCATCAAGCGCGCGATCCGCGACGTCTATTCGCGCGACATCGACGAGATCCTGGTGGACGGGGAGGAGGGCTGGAAGAACGCCCGCTCGTTCATGCGCATGTTGATGCCGCCGGACGCGAAGAAGGTGCAGCTCTGGCGCGACAACCAGCCGCTGTTCAGCAAGGCCGGCGTCGAAGGCATGCTCGATGGCATGCTGCTTCCCGGCGTGCAGCTTCGTTCGGGCGGCACGCTGGTGATCAACCAGGCCGAGGCGCTGGTCGCGATCGACGTCAACTCGGGTCGATCGACCCGAGAGCGCGGCATCGAGGAGACGGCGCTCCGCACCAACCTCGAGGCGGCCGACGAGGTGGCGCGTCAGCTCCGCCTCCGCGATCTCGCCGGGCTGATCGTGATCGACTTCATCGACATGGAAAGCCGGCGCCACAATCTCATGGTCGAACGCCGCCTCAAGGACGCGCTCCGGTCCGATCGGGCGCGCATCCAGGTGGGCTCGATCAGCGCCTTCGGCCTGCTGGAGATGAGCCGCCAGCGCCTCCGTCCTTCTCTGGCAGAGAGCTCGTTCTCGACCTGCCCGCACTGCGTCGGCACCGGCCTGCTCCGTTCGACGGAGAGCGCCAGCCTCCACGTGCTCCGCGCCGTCGAGGCGGCCGGCGCCGCGCGCGACACGGCCGAACTCGCGGTGCATGTCGCGACCGGCGTCGCGCTCTACGTCCTCAATCAGAAGCGTGGCTGGCTTGCCGAGATCGAGCGTCGCTGCGCCATGCAGGTCAGCTTCGTGGTGGACGAGCACCTGACGGGCGCCGCGTTCCGGCTGGTCAAGACGCGGGTCCGCGCGCCCGACGAGATCCCACCGCCGCAGTCGCTGCCGGCGCCGACGGCGCGCGCGGCCGAGATCGACGCGGACGAGGACGCGATCGAGATCCCCGACGAGGCGGAAGCGGTCGCCGAACCTGCCGCCCCGGCCGAGACGGAAGCCGCGACCGTGGACGGCACCGCCGAAGCCGAGGGCGAGAAGCGCCGCCGGCGCCGTCGCCGTCGCAGGCGGGGCCGCCGCGACGACGAGACCGCGTCCGGCGAGGCGGGTCAGGCGGGCGACGACGAGGGATCGGATGGGGACGACGAAGCCGAGGCTGAGGCCGACGTCGAGACCGAGGACGGTGTCGTCCCGGAAGGCGCGTTCGCTGATCATGCGGCCGCCGACGCCGGATCGAGCGGACACGGCGTTTCCGGAGGCGAACACGCCGGGAGGGAAGACGACGGGGCAGCGGTCGAGCCGCTCGACCGGATTCCCGAAGGCGAGGTCGCGACGCCGCTTCTGGTCAGCGGCGAGCCAATGATGGCCGAGAACGCCGCCCCCGCGTCCGAGCCGGCGCTCGCGCCGG
>CAXUBA010000016.1:26025-31689 GCA_964249205.1 uncultured Acetobacteraceae bacterium
GCTGCCGATCGCCGACCTCGGTGGCATGGAAACGGCCGTGCCGGCGGAGGAGGGGCGTCCGCGTCGGGGCCGTCGCGGCGGAACGCGTCGGCGTCGCGTCAAGGGCGAGGACGAAAGCCCGGCCACCGCGGACGCTCCGGTGTCGCCGGCCTATGCCGGCCCGACGCCGGCGGACCCGTTCGGCGGCGCCTACGACATCTTCGAGGTGCTCGAGCGGAGCGGAAGCGAGGAGGCCGTCAATCCGGCCGCGTCAGCCGCAGCCGCGGCGTCGCTCGCTGCCTCGACACAACCCGACGATCCGGCGCCTGTCGAGCCCCACGCGTCGGAAGCGCTTCCCGCACCGTCCGAGCCGACAACGTCATCGCTGTTCGAGACCGAAAACGTCCGATTGAGCGAGTCCGAGGCGGAAGCGCCTGCGGCCATCGCACCCGAGCAAGCGGCCGGTCCGTCGTCGGTGTCCGCGGAACCCGAGCCCGCGCGACCCGAGCCGGAAACCGCGCCGCCTGCGCCCACCGTGCAGCCGATCCTCGTCGGCGCAGAGGCCGCGCCGCCCGCCCGACGCGGATGGTGGCGCCGATAGTACGAGACGGCGCGCCCAGGGGACGCGTGAAGGCGCGTCCTCTGGCGATCCCGACCTCGGACGACGGCGCCTACCGCGTCGTCAGGCCGAGCGTCGCGTCGTCGATGACCGCGAGCGCGGTGCGAAGGGGCTCTGTCGTGACACGGATGCTCCCTTCGAACGGGTAGTCGAGCAGGTGGATGGTCAGCATGATCGCCACCACCAGGGCGGCGAAGATTACGACCAGCACCGCGTGGACCAGACGGTGACCGACCGCGCCCAGCATCACGAAGAGCGTCAGCACGAAGGAGAACGTGCCGAGCAGACCCCACAGAAAGGCAGGCACGTTCGATTTCAGCTGGAACAGTCGCAGTTGGCGCTCGTCGTGCACCCGGTCGAGCAGGTGCAGGATCTCGTTCCGGGATCCCTCGATCAGCGGGGAGGTGGGCACGATGGCGGCGGCCTCGGCGAACAGCCGGCTGTAGGCAAGCGTCGTTTCGCGGCTCGGTTGGCGATGGCTCATCGCGGGCCATTCGCTGTCGATCTCGGATTGGACATAGGTGCGCAGCGCGACGCGGAGACGCGCCGCGACGTCGACGGGCAGATAGGTCGAGCGGTTCGCCGCGCCTTCGATGTCGACGCATTCCTTGTCGACCGCATCCTGCGCAACGTTGAACTGTTCCCAAACCTGATCGAACACGAAGGCGAGCAGCACGGCGAAGACGACGCCGAGCTGCAGGAAGATCGCGATCCCGACCTCGTGGTAGCGATGGCGGCCGTGATCCGGCTGCAGCGCGATCAGTCCGACGGTTGCCGCCGCGGCGGCGAGAAAGACGACACCGATCAGAAGCAGGGCGGCGGCATAGGTCACAGCATCGTCCGGAGGCTGGCTGGTTCCGGAGAAGCGTGAACGGCCCGCCTGCAATAGCAAAGGGCCGCGCGCGGCGGATCGCCTCAGCTCGGCCGGACGAGCACGTGCTGCTTGCGGCCCGCCGACAGCTTGATCACGCCGTCACGGAGCGCAGTCGCGTCCACGACCGCGGATTCGTCGATCAGTGCGGCGTCGTTCAACCGCGCGCCGCCGCCCCGGATCAGTCGTCTCGCCTCGCCGTTGCTGGTCACGAGCCCCGCCTCGACGAACAGGCGGAAGGCCGGCACGCCGACTGCGAGCGACGCGGCATCAACCGTGACCGTCGGCAGGTCGAACGCGGCGACGCCTTGCTCGAAGACCTCCCGTGCGGTCCGTTCGGCGGCGAGCGCCGCACCCCGCCCGTGACAGAGCGTCGTCGCCTCGGTCGCGAGCACCTTCTTGGCCTCGTTGATGTCCGCGCCTTCGAGTGCCGCCAGGCGATCGCACTCGGCGAGCGCGAGATCGGTGAACATCCGGAGGAAGCGGCCGACGTCCGCGTCCTCTGTGTTCCGCCAGAATTGCCAGTAGCTGTACGGGTCGAGCCGGTCCGGCCGAAGCCAGATCGCGCCCGACGCCGACTTGCCCATCTTGGCGCCCGACGCGGTGGTGATGAGCGGGGTGGTGAGGCCGAACGCGGACGCGCCGTCGGTGCGTCGGATCAGGTCGACGCCCGACACGATGTTCCCCCACTGGTCACGTCCGCCCATCTGCAGCGTGACGCCGTGTCGGCGCCGGAGCTCGCGGAAGTCGTAGCTCTGCAGGATCGAGTAGTTGAATTCGAGGAAGCTGAGGCCCTGCTCGCGCTCGAGCCGGAGCCGCACGCTGTCGAACGACAGCATGCGGCTGATCGAGACGTGCGGACCTACTTCGCGCAACAGGTCGATGTAGCCGAGACCGTTCAGCCAGTCGGCATTGTCGACCAGGATCGCGTCCTCGGCGCCGTCGCCGAAGCGGAGATAGGGACGGATGCATCGGAGGATGCCGTCGCGGTTTTCGCTCAGGCGCTCGGGGGTCAGCAGCGTGCGCGCTTCCTCCTTGCCGGATGGATCGCCGATCCGGCTGGTGCCGCCGCCGATCACCACCACCGGGCGATGGCCGTGCCGCTGCAGGAGACGCAGCAGCATGATCTGCACCATGCTGCCGACATGGAGACTGTCGGCCGTCAGGTCGAAGCCGATATAGCCGCTGACAGGGCCGGCGGCGCAGGCGTCCTGGAACGCGGTCTCGTCGGTGCACTGGAAGACGAAGCCCCGGGCTTTCGCTTCGTCCAGGAAGTCGGTTCTGGTCGGCATGGAACGAAGAGCTAGAGGAAAGGGGCTCCGCCGGCCAGGAGGCTGGGCGTCCTGGACCTCCGATCGCGAGGGGCTCCGCATGGAGAATGTCGTCGGATTGATGAGCGGGACGTCGCTCGATGGGGTGGATGCGGCCGCGCTCGAAACAGACGGGGAACGGGTCGGGCGCTTCGGACGGTCGGTCACCATCGCGTACGAGCCCGCGCTCCGCCGGCGGCTGCGGGCGCTGATCGAGCGGGCGCCATCGCTTCCGGACGACGATCCCGAACTGCTCGCGGTCGAGAACGCGTTGACCTTGGTCCACGCGGACGCCGTCAGCGCACTCGCGTCGCCGGCCTCGCTGATCGGGTTTCACGGCCAGACGATCCTGCACGACCCGGCACGCGGACGGACCTGGCAGATCGGCGACGCGGCACTGCTCGCGCGGCTCACCGGCCTGCCCGTGATGCACGACTTCCGGAGCGCCGATGTTGCCGCAGGCGGGGAAGGGGCGCCGCTCGTGCCGGTGTTCCACGCCGCCCTGCTGCCGGCGCATGTCGCGCGGCCAGCGGCGATCCTGAACATCGGCGGCGTCGCCAACCTCACGGTCGTGCCGCGGCTCGGCGACGACGGGCTGATCGCCTGCGATACCGGTCCGGGCAACGCCCTGTTGGACGATTGGGCGATGCGGCACACCGGCGAGCCGCTCGACCGAGACGGTGCGCTCGCCGCCGCCGGGCGGCCGCACGAACCGACGCTCGACCTTCTCCTGGCGGATCCGTTCTTTACGTGGCCCGCGCCGAAATCGCTCGACCGGCAGAGCTTCAGCCGAGCGCTCGACGCGGTGGTGGCGCTTCCGGCGTCGGACGGCGCCGCGACGCTGGTCGCGTTCACCGCGCGCGCGGTCGCTCGGCTTCCGCTCGCCGACCGGCCGTCCACGATCTTCGTATGCGGCGGAGGCCGGCGGAACCCGGCCATGATGCGGGCGGTGGCGACCGCGACCGGCGCCGTCGTGGAGCCCGTGGAGACGCTCGGCTGGAACGGCGATGCGCTCGAGGCGCAGTGTTTCGCCTATCTCGCGGCGCGGTCGAGGCGAGGGCTGCCGCTGAGCTATCCAGGCACGACGGGCGTTCCCCGCCCGTGCCCGGGCGGACGGCTCAGTCGGCCGCCAGCGCCATTGTCTTCCGCGCGATGACGCCGCCGACATAGTCGTCGATCGCGTCCGAAACCTCGTCGGCGTGGTTCGCGAAGACGTGGTCGGCGCCCTTGAAGATGCGGTAGTCGACGACGACGCCCTTCTGGGTGTGGAGCTTGTCGACGAGCTTCTTGATCGCCGGCTCCGGCGCGAGTTCGTCCTGGTCGCCGGACACCATCAGCCCGCCGCAGGGACAGGGTGCGAGGAAGCCGAAATCGTAGTGGCTCGCAGGCGGTGCGACGCTGATCCAACCGGACACCTCGGGGCGGCGCATCAGCAGCTGCATGCCGACGAACGCGCCGAACGAGTAGCCCGAAATCCAGAGACCGCCCGAGTTCGGGTTGACCATCTGCATCCAGTCGAGCGCCGAGGCGGCGTCCGAGATCTCGCCGATGCCGCCGTCATAGCGGCCTTGCGAGCGACCGACCCCACGGAAGTTAAAGCGCATCACCGAGAAGCCGAGACGCTCGAACGTCCTGTACATCGTGTAGCTGATGCGGTTGTTCATGGTCCCGCCGTGCAGCGGGTGCGGGTGCAGGATCAGGGCGAGCGGCGCGTTGGGTTCCTTCGAATGCGCGTAACGGCCCTCGAGACGGCCGTCCGGGCCGGCGAACATGACCTCGGGCATACTGTTCCTGCTGTTCATGGGTCGCGCCGAGCGGAAATCCGCTCTGGAACGACGATGGTGGCGCCCACGTTGGGGCAAGGAGATGAGGCCTTCCTGCAGGAAGGCGCGAGGGGATCCGCCGGAACGATGTCCGCGCTCAACCCGTCCAGCTCGATCGCGCAGATGTGGGACGTTGTTCGCTGCCCACAACCATCCGTCGTGAACCGAATGGATGGACGATCATGAGATGGCTCCCCCGTAATCTAGTGAGGTCTCCCCGCACCCGACGGCGAGAGCGCGGCGCGTCATGCTCTTGAAAGCACCGGACGGCCCATGACATCGGGGACCGCCTGACAGCCTCATAACCGGCGTTATAGTTCCCTCCGAGTGGGTTTCCTAGAAAATTGGCAATTCCGCACGTGCACGTGGGCGAAATGGCGCGATGAGCGGCACGTCGGTCTATCTCGACGCGAACGCGACCGAGCGACTCCGCCCCGAGGCGCGCGACGCGGCGTTCGCGGCGTTCGCGCTCGACGCCAATCCGGCCTCGGTCCACCGGGCGGGTCGCGCGGCGAACCGCGTGCTCGAAACCGCACGCGCGACGATCTCCGGTGCCTTTTCGGTCGGCGAGGACGACGTGATCTTCACGTCGGGCGGCACGGAAGCGAACGCGCTCGCGTTGCACGGTCTTCGCGCCGGGCGGGTTGTCATGATCGGCGCGACCGAGCACGACGGGCTGAGGGCGGCGGCCGGTCCGGACGCACGGATCCTGCCGATTGGACGCGACGGGACGGTCGCGCCCGACACGCTCGCACGCGCGCTCGCGGCCGACGGAAGGCCGGCGCTGGTGGCGCTGATGGCCGCCAACAACGAAACCGGCGTGCTGCACCCGATCGAGAGCTGCGGCCGGGTCTGCGCCGAGATGGGTGCGCTGCTTCACGTGGACGCGGTGCAGGCGGCCGGCCGCGTCGCACCGCTCCCCGTGCCCGGTCGCGACGGCGTCTCGACCGTCGCGGTGTCCGGGCACAAGATGGGCGGTCTCGCCGGCGCCGGCGCGCTGCTTCTGGCGCCCGGGCTCGCGCTCGGCCCGTCGCTGATTGGCGGCGGAATCCGGAACCCCGC
>CAXUBA010000017.1:0-561 GCA_964249205.1 uncultured Acetobacteraceae bacterium
CCTCGGTCGAAAAGCCGAACAACCGCGCCGCGAGCGGGATCTCGCCCACGCGGTTGCTCGACGCGACGCGCGTCGCGCGCGCCGGAGGCGGGACTCGGGACAAGCGCGCCGGAGGCGCGACCGTCACCCGCCGAGAACTTCGTTGACCGCCCGCACCACGCGTGGCGCGGCGCTCGCCTCGTCGAGCGGGCCGCGCCGCAGCCGGTGGCGGAGCGAGAACAGTGCGACGGCGCGGAGATGCCCGACATCGATCGCGGCGGCGTCGTCGAACGCGGCGCGCGCACGTGCAGCGCGCAGCAGCGAAAGCTCGCCGCGAAGACCGTCCGTGCCGAGCGCGAGGCAAAGCGACGCCGCGCGCTCGAGCACGTCGTCCGGGGTCCGGATCGCGGGAAGCGACGCGCGCGCGCACACGATCCGGGCCCGGAGCGCGTCCTCCGCATCGCGCCATCGCGCCGCGAAAGCGAGGGGATCCCGCTCGTAGGCGTCGCGCCGGCGCAGCACCTCGACCCGGTCGGTGAACACGGTCGGGCTCGCGACGGCGACCGCGAGGCCGACCGTGCT
>CAXUBA010000017.1:571-4358 GCA_964249205.1 uncultured Acetobacteraceae bacterium
CCCGCTCGACCAGGTTCTCGCCGGAGGCGGCGACGTCGAGCAGCAGGTCGACGAGGTGATCCTCGAGCAGGTTCACTTCGTCGATGTAGAGGAAGCCGCGATTGGCGCGGGCGAGCAGGCCGGGCTCGAAGCGGCGCGCGCCGTCGGCGAGCGCGCGCTCGAGGTCGAGCGCGCCGACGACGCGGTCCTCGGTCGCGCCGAGCGGAAGGTCCACCACCGGCACCGGGATCCGGTGCGAGGCGCGCGACGCCCCCGCGGCGCAGTGCGGGCACGACGCGGCGGCGGCGCGGGGTTCGCAATTGAACGGGCAGCCGGCCACCGCCGCGATCGTCGGCAGAAGCGCGGCCAGCGCCCGGATCGCGGTCGATTTGCCGGTGCCGCGGTCGCCGAGCACGAGAACGCCGCCGATCCGCGGGTCGACCGCGGCGAGCAGGAGCGCGTCGCGCATCTCGTCCTGTCCGACGATCGCGCTGAACGGAAAGGGCGGCGTCGTGCCGGCCGGCATGCGGCGGCGGCGCGCCTGTTTCGCCGCCGCCGCGACCGCCTGATCCGCTCCTGGCGTCCGGTCGAGGACGGCGACGTTCATGCGGTCAGGCGCTCCGGCGAAGCTTGAGCGCCGCCCATTCCGCGCCGAGCGCGTCGGCAAGATGCCGGACATGCGCGTCTTCATGCATCGGCGTCGGCGTCAGGCGGAGGCGTTCGGTGCCGCGCGGGACAGTCGGGTAGTTGATCGGCTGCACGTAGATGCCGTGTCGCGACAGCAGACGGTCGGTCAGCAGCCGCGTTTCGATCGGATCGCCGACGATGACGGGCACGATGTGGGACGGGTTCGCCGCATGCGGGACGCCGGCGGCGTCGAGCGCCGCGCGCGTCGCCGCGACGCGCTCGGCATGGCGCCGGCGGAGATCGTCAGCCGCGCGCACCACCCGGATCGACGCCAGCGTCGCCGCGGCGGTCGCCGGCGGCAGCGCGGTCGAGAAGATGTAGCCCGACGCGAACGAGCGCACGAAGTCGCACAGCGCCGCCGAGGCCGCGATGTAGCCGCCGACCACGCCGAACCCCTTGCCGAGCGTGCCCTCGACGATCGTGAGACGGTGCGCGACGCCGTCGCGTGCGGCGATGCCGGCGCCTTCCGGCCCGTAAAGCGCGACCGCATGCACCTCGTCGAGGTAGGTCATCGCGCCGTGTCGGTCCGCGACGTCGCAGATCGCCGCGATCGGCGCGATGTCGCCGTCCATCGAGTAGATGCTCTCGAACGCGACGATCTTGGGCGCGTCGGCCGGCAGGCCGGACAAGATCCGGTCGAGATCGGCGGGATCGTTGTGCCGGAAGATGTGTCGCTCGGCCCGACTGTGCCGGATCCCTTCGATCATCGACGCGTGGTTGCCGGCGTCCGACAGCACGATGCAGCCCGGGATCTTCGACGCGATGGTTCCGAGCGTCGCCCAGTTCGACATGTAGCCGGACGCGAACAGAAGTGCAGCCTCGGTGCGGTGGAGGGCGGCGAGTTCGCGCTCGAGCGCCACGTGGGCGATCGAGGTCCCGGAGATGTTCCGCGTGCCGCCGGCGCCGGCGCCCATGCGCGCCATGGCGTCGCGACCGGCCTCGATGACGTCGGGGTGCTGGCCCATGCCGAGGTAGTCGTTGGAGCACCAGATGGTGATCTCGCGAGCCGTCCCGGTCTCGCCGGGACGGCCGGGCACGGGCGGGTTGTGCATGATCGCCTGCGGGAAGCGACCCGCCTGCCGCTCGATCTCGGCGAACACCCGGTAGTTGCCGTCCGCGCGAAGCTTGTCGATCTGCCGGCGGAAGAAGCTCTCGTGGTCCATGGCGATGCGTTCCTATGCCGCTTCGGCAAGTCGTGGCGCGCAGGCGTCGAAGGCGTCCTGCAGCGAGCGCTCGTGGATGTCCCGGCCGATCGCCACCACACGCGGCGCTTCGGGCGCGACAGGCGAAAACGCGGTCATGCTGACACGTCCGCCGGCAATGTCGAACCGGAGCCAGCCCTCGCCGGCGCGCGCCAGCCCCTTCAAGCGCTCGACCTCGCCGAAGGCGCCGGCGGCGATCCGCGGAAGGAGATCGGCCAGGAGGTCGGCGCTGCAAGAGGCGGGGAGCGCTCCGCTCCAGGAGGCGAGGCCGTGCCCGTCCTCGTGGTGGTGATGGTGCTTCCCGCCGTGATCGTGCCCGTGGTCGTGGTTCCGGTGCTCGTGATCCGAGTGCCCGTGTTCCGGTTGCTCGTGCTTCCTGTGCTCGTGGTTCGCCTGACCCTGAGGACCGTCGTCGCGTCGCGCGTGCCCGATCGAAGGCGCCGCCGCGGTGCGGACCGGACCGACGGTCGGAAGCGGCACCGGAACGCCATGCCGCGTCGCGCCGATCGCGGCGCGGCCGTTCCGGGCGCGCGCCGTGTCGATCACCACGGCGAGCTCCGCCGGGGACACGAGGTCCGCCTTGGTGACCACGATCTCGTCCGCGAGCCGGATGGAGGCCTCGAGCGCGTCGGGCCGGCGCGCCCAGTCCGCGAGGAAGGCGCCGCCGTCGACGACGGTCGTGACCGTCCGGGCGCCGAGACGCGCCGCGAGCGCGGGGCCGGACAGCACCGCGAGCAGGGACGCGAGATCGGCGACGCCGCTCGGCTCGATCAGCACGCGTTCCGGCGCGAACCGGTCGATCACCGTCCCGAGCTGCCGCGCGAGATCGCCCTTGAGCGTGCAGCAGATGCAGCCGTTCGGAAGTTCCACGACTTCGGCGCCGGCGCCCGCGAGCAGCGAACCGTCGATCCCGGACGCGGCGAAGTCGTTCACCAGCACCACCGTGCGCGGTGCGACCCCGTCGGCCATGCGCGCCCGGAGCAGCGTCGTCTTGCCCGCGCCGAGAAAGCCCGCGACGATCTCGACCGCGACCGGCTTGGCGGTCGGCCGCGACCGGAGGCTCCAGCCCCAGAGGGCGGCGGCCGGCAGCGGCAGCATCAGCAGCCAGTGCTCGAGGATCGCGAGCCCCATCATCGTCGACAGGAACGAGAACCCGGCCCGGTCGAACCGCGTGGCGTGCGGGGCCGCCGCCGCCTCCACCAGAGTGACCAGGATCACGGTCGAGACGGTGATCGACACCGGAAACAGCAGGTTCATCGACTTCTTGGTCAGGAACGACCGCAGGAACTGCAGGTGCTCCGGCAGGAACTCCTCGTTGAGGTTCCGGACGCCGAGGAAGACGTTGAGCTTGGCGCTCTGGTGCATCCACCAGAGCACCATGAAGGTCCAGGTGCCGATCTGGTTCTTTCCGTGCCAGGTCAGCGCGACCACCCCGATCGCGGAGGCGATGATCGCGAGTTCGTGCCAGAGGCTGGTCTGGATCGCGTGCCCGAAATGGCGCCAGCCGCGGCAGTTCTCTTCGCAGGGGGCGCGACGCGGGCCGGTCACGTAGCCCATGTAGAACGAGATCTCCTGCCAGCCCCAGGCCAGGAGGCCGAAGGTGAACGCCCAGTAGGCGGCAGCCAGCGTCAGCGCGTCGCGCGTTTCGCGGAGACCCGCGAGGGACACGACGAACAGCAGCGTCGCGCCGATCAGGCTCCACTTGAAGGTCCGGCGCGGAAGACCGTCGAGATACATGATGACCCCGGTCGAGAGCCACCAGACGAACAGCGCGAAGAGCCCGGGAAGGACGTAGAGGGTCATCGAGCCGGTCCTACCAGGCGGCCGCGAGGCGCACGGTGTCGGGAAGCGTGTCGCGGTCCACGGGAAGCAGGAACAGGCGCACGAAGGTCGCGCCGGACCTTCAAGTGGAGCCTGAT
>CAXUBA010000017.1:4368-25663 GCA_964249205.1 uncultured Acetobacteraceae bacterium
CGCAATCCCGCCCACGACGCCGCCGCGGCGCTTCGCACGGTCGATGCCGCCGGCGAGACGCCGCAGCCGCTCGAGGCCGGCGCGGAAGCGCCGGTCGTCGATCCGGAGCGCGACCGGGAAAGTCTGGCGGCTGATCGCCTGGGTGATGCGGAACACGCCGATGTCGTATTCGGTCGGGTCAAGGCCGAGCGCCTCGTGGAACACCGGCCTTGCGTGATCGCGCACGTACATCGTCGCGAACACCGCGAGCAGGAAGAAGCGGATCCAGAGCACGTTGACGCCGCTCGTGAGTTTCGGATCGGCCCGCATCAGCAGCGCGAACGCCTCGCCGTGGCGGAACTCGTCGCCGCACCATTTCTCGAACCAGGAGAAGATCGGATGGAAACGCCGCTCGGGGTGACGCTCGAGCTGCCGGAAGATCGAGATGTATCGCGCGTAGCCGATCTTCTCCGAGAGGTAAGTCGCGTAGAACACGAACTTTGGCTTGAAGTAGGTGTATTTCTTGGCGCGCGCGAGGAAGCCGAGATCGACGCCAACGCCGAAATCCTTGAGGCTGTCGTTGATAAATCCGGCATGACGCGCCTCGTCCCGCGTCATGAGCGAGAAAAGCGCGTGCACGTCCGGGTTGGTGATCCGCTTCTTGATCTCGGCATAGAGCACGCAGCCGGAGAACTCGGCCGTCACCGAACTGACGAGGAAATCGAGGAACTCGCGACGGAGTTCCGGCGGCAGCGTGTCGAGATCGGCGTCGAATCGCGCGTCGCGCACGAAATGGCCCTTATTCGGGTCCTGCGTCATTTCGTGGATCAGCGCATCCCATTCCCCGCGGACGCGCGCGATGTCGAGCCGGTCCATGTAGTCGAAGTCGGTCGTGTAGAAGCGCGGGCTGAGGATCGTGTCCGCCTGGGCCGCGCGCGTGCTTTCGCCGGATACGCGCGTCTTCGGGTCGCGCTCGAGAATGTCGCTCATGGCGCCGCGTCCTTCGGTTCGAAACCGACCTCATAGAGGCTGGTGAGTTGGAAATGGGACACGAAGCGCGTCCAGGCGCGCCCGATCGGTCCGGCGCGCCGGACGCTGATCGCGCACGTCCGGCGAAGCACCGGCGCTCCGCCGGTTCCGGTCGGCGCATCGTGCACGAGCACCACGTCGCCGGGTTCGATCAGCACGTCCTCCGGCACCGCATAGGCGTGGAAGCTGTCGAAGCTGTCCTCGATCTCGACCACGCAACGACCGCGCACGGCGTCCTTCAAGACGGTCGCCCTCCGACGAGAAAGCCGGCGATCGCGCGCTCGTTCAGCGAGCCGAAGCTTTCGACGTCGACGGTCGTCCCGGGTATCGCGGGATCGATCATCACCAGCCTTCCGTCGGCGAGACGCTCGAGACGGAACGGTCGGTCGAGCGCGATGCCGCGCCGCAACCGCATGAAGTCGAGCGCGTGGATGAAACCGCGCGCGAAGCCCTGGTTCGACGGGACGATGCGCGCGATCACCTGCCCGGTCGACGCATCCTCGACGACGACGAGTTCGTCCGGCCCGGCGAGAAACCGGAGGTCGCGCGACGCAACGACCGGAGAAGTGGGGCCGCTCCGCACCGGCAGGGCGAAGACGAGGCCGATCGCCGCGCAGCAGGCGAGTGCGACGATCGGCGGACCCGGAACGCGGCGACGCGTCGGGGGCGCCGTCCACGTCGCGCTCATGCCGCGTGCGCTCCGAGCGAGGCGCCGAGCGGATCCGGACGCTTGGCGGCGACGGGTTCGGACGCGGCCGGCGGGGGCACCGCCTGCCCCGCGCTCGTCGCGAGCGCCGCCGCCAGCATCCGCGCGACCCGCGACGCATCGGGGATCGCGCGCAACATCGGCTCGACGGCGTGCAGCCGCCACGGCCGCACGTGCGGCCAGAGCTGGAAAATGCCGATCCGGGTCGGCCCGACGAGGCGGAGCGGGATGTCGCCGGTGCCGTCGCGATGGATCCGTGCCGCGGCGCCTTCGATCGCGGCGAACGGCAGGTTGATGGAGGCGGACAGCGCGACGCCGATCGTCAGCACCACGCGCCGGTCGGTCACCGTGTAGACGGTCGTCCGCACGACGAGGAACGCGAAGCACGCGACGAGGGCGAGCGCCACGGATCCGAGCACGAGAAGCGCCACCAGCGAATACCAGAGGCGGGGCGACTGCCGGGTCTCCGCCTCGAACGCGCACCAGACGGCGAGCGCCGCGAAATAGAGCGCGAGCTTGCGTCCGTGCATCGCGCGCCGGAACAGGCCGCGGAAGGTCGGGCCGCCCTGCCACAGGAGCGTCTCGCCCGGAGGCAGCGCACGCGGCAAGCCGCGCGGCGGCGGCGAACCGCCTGTCGCGTCGGCGCGACGGACGATCTTGACGCCTCTCACAGGAGCGGTCCGATCCGGGCCGGCGTCGCGTAGAGCGCGCCGCCGCCGAAATAGCCGATGATCTTGTCCTCCTCGAGACGCGTGATCCGGTTCGGCTCCTTGAGGCGCGGGATGAGCGCGAACTGCTCGGCCAGGATGGCGCGGACCGAAACCTCGCGGAGACGCTTACGAAAGCGCGCGAACGGCTGCGGCACCATCACCCGGTCCGCCGGGTCGTCACCGAGCGCCACTTCGAGCCACACGACCTCGTTCTCGACGCGATCGATCCACACGTCTATCACGGTGCCGGCGACGAGACGGTCGGCGCCGACCACGCGCATGCCGACCGGATCGACCAGGCTCGGATCGACCTCAAACTCCGGGAACTCGCGCATCGGCACGTAGCGAACCTCGCGCTCCTTGTTCAGGTCGTGGATGTCGCGGCGGAAGGCCCAGGAGGCCGGCCCGATCCCGTCGACCATCGGGTTCCCGGTCGGCTCGAGCGGCGCACCCGGGAAGTTGCCGGCCGGAACCGCGTTGACCGGAAAGCGCGGCGGGCTCGTCTCGGGCGTGCGGAACTCATGGCCGAACCAGGTCGGCACGACCTTCGGCGGCGGCATGCGCGGGAAGCCTTCCGTGACGGGCTCCTCGGTATGTCCCTGGATCTCCGACACCAGCGGGTAGCCTTCCCGCTTGCCCTCCCGGTGGATCCAGAACACGAGAACGAAGAAAAAACCCCAGAACACGTAGAGCGTGACCTGCGCCACGTCGACGTATTCGGTGATCGCGCCTGTCTGCATCATGCGAACTCCCGACGGGAGAAGGAAGTGACGGGTTTGAAGCGAACGAGCTTGCCGAGAGCCGCCAGCGTGACGAACAACAGCACCGTTTCGAGCGCGTACACCGCGTCGTATCCGGTCGCTTCGGGCGGCAGCACGGCGGCAAAGGGCGATGCCGCGTCGAGCCTCGTCACCAGGTCGCGAAGCAGCGCGCCGCCCGCGATCGCGCCGCCGGCGGCGAACGACTGCACCGCCCCCCAGGTGCCGAGGGCGAAGCCGCTTCCGGCCTCGCCCGCGCCGTCGATTGCGCCCGACAGCGTGCCCGCGAGGAACAGCGCGCCGCCCGCGCCGACCAGCGTGGTGCCAGCGGCGAAGCACCCGGTGGAGCGGAGCGGCCCGGCGACGATCACCGCGGGGAACGCGACCAGCCCCACCAGCACACCGATCGCCGCGATCCGATGCCGGTCGACCCCGCGCGACAGCAGCCGCGCCGCGCCCGCGAAACCGAGCAGGCCGCCGACCGCCAGGAGCGCCGTCAGCGACGTCGTCGACGCGACGGGGAGATGCAGGACCTGACCGCCATAGGGCTCGAGCAGCACGTCCTGTAGGCTGAAGGCCGTGGTTCCGATCCCGACCGCGAGCAGCCGTCGCCGGTTCGAGGCGCCGGCGCCGAGCAGGCGCCAGGCGTCCGCGAGACCGGCACGCGTCGGCCCGGACACGGCACGCCGCACCGTCCCGCGCGTTTCCTGCTTCCAGAGCGCGACGCCGTTCAGCGCCATCGTCACCACGGCCGCGCCCTGCACGACCTGGATCAGCCGTTTCGGGCTGAACGGATCGAGGAGCGCGCCGAACACCAGCGCGCTGGCGAGCACGCCGACGAGCAGCATGACGGACAGCAGCGACACGACGGCCGGACGCGACCGCGCGGGCGTGATGTCGGTCGCGAGCGCGAGACCGACCGTCTGCACCGTGTGCAGCCCGGCGCCGACCAGCAGAAAGGCGAAGGCGGCGGCGAGCCGGCCGACGATGGCCGGCGCGTGACTGTCCGGCCCGAGCAGCAGCAGCGCGAAGGGCATGATCGCGAAGCCGCCGAACTGCACCAGCGTTCCCATCCACAGGAACGGCACGCGACGCCAGCCGAGCACCGAAACGTGCACGTCCGACCGATACCCGATCACCGCGCGGAACGGCGCAAACAGCAGCGGAATGCCGACCATGATGCCGACGAGCCCGGCCGGAACACCGAGCTCGACGATCATGACCCGGTTGAGCGTGCCGATCACCAGCGCGACCGCCATGCCGACGGACACCTGGAACAGCGACAACCGCAGCAGCCGGGCGAGACCGGCCTCGCCGGCGACGCCATCGGTCGCCTCGACAAACGGCACGAAGCGCCGGTCAAGACCGCCCCAGAACCGCACCGCCCGGCTCATCCGACGAGCACCTCCTGCGCATCCGACACGTAGAAGCCGCTCGAGACGCGATGATGCCGCCCCGCCGACAATCCGCGTCCGCGCAGCAGCGCCTCGATCCGCTTCGGCGAGATCGGAACCACGTCGGGCGCCCGGTCGGCACGCGGGAAGAGATGCCCGACCGCGAGCCGAAGTGCCAGCAGAGGCGATCCGGGCACGAAGGTGAAGACGAGCGATCGCGCGGTCCGCTCCGCGAGGGTCGCGATCGCCCGCCCGAGATCGGGCGCCGCGTAGTGGATCACGCTGTCCATCAGGACGACGTGGTCGAACCGTCCGAGCGACGCATCGAGCATGTCGCCCGCCGTGAACCGCACGCGGCCGGCGAGATCCGCCGGCATCCGCTCGGCCGCGAGCGCGACCAGCCGCGGCGACAGGTCGCTCGCGACCACGTCGGCGCCGCGTCGCGCGAGTTCGATCGAGAGCTGACCCGGCCCGCACCCGGCGTCCAGCACGCGACGGCCGGACAGATCGGGCGGAAGCATGTCGAGCAGCACCGAGCGCATGTCGTCCCGACCCGCGCGGACGGCCGCCCGCACCCGTCCGAGCGGCGCGTCCGAGGTGAGACGCGTCCAGGCCTCGAGCGCATGCCGGTCGAAATAGTCGGCCAGCCGGTCGCGGCGCTCGACGTAGCGCGTGTCGAGCATCATTCGAAACCGAGCAGGTCGAAGATGTCGCGGTCACGGAGCGGCACCGACGCGAGCGAAGGCACGCCTGCCCAGAGAGACGACGCGAGCCGCAGATATTCGCCCTGTGCCGCCTCGACCTCCGGCGACGCCTCCATCTCGAACAGCGTCGACTTCTTCAGCCTGCTGCGCCGGATCACGTCGAGATCGGGCAGGTGCGCGAGCGTGCGCAATCCCACCGCCGCATTGTAGCGGTCGATCTGATCCGTTTCGCGGCTCCGGTTGACGATCACGCCGCCGAGACGGACGTCGTAGTTCCGCGCCTTCGCGCCGATCGCGGCGACGATCCTGTTCATCGCGAAGATGCTGTCGAAATCGTTGGCCGCGACGATCAGCGCCTGGTCGGCATGCTGCAGCGGCGCCGCGAACCCGCCGCACACGACGTCGCCGAGCACGTCGAAGATCACGACGTCGGTGTCTTCCAGCAAATGATGCTCGCGGAGCAGCTTGACCGTCTGGCCGACGACGTAGCCGCCGCATCCTGTGCCGGCCGGCGGTCCGCCCGCCTCGACGCACATCACGCCGCCGGTACCTTCGAAGACGAAGTCCTCGGGACGCAGCTCCTCGGGATGAAAGTCGACACCTTCGAGCACGTCGATCACCGTCGGGATCAGCCGCTTGGTCAGCGTGAACGTGCTGTCGTGCTTCGGATCGCAGCCGATCTGCAGCACGCGGTGGCCGAGCCGCGCGAAGGCGGCGCTCAGGTTCGACGACGTCGTGCTCTTGCCGATCCCGCCCTTGCCGTAGACCGCGAAGGTGCGCGCGGCGCGCGCGCCGCGACCGACATCCACGCGGACCTGCACGCTGCCGTCGCCGTCGCTGCCCCGACCGGCTCCGGACGGCGCGTCCTGGCACGTGCCGCAGCCCCCGACCGTCATCCCGTCCATCATGCGGCCTGCTCCATCGCGACCAATCCCGCGCCGTCGCCGGCGACGATGCCTTCCACGCGGTCCTCGATCAGGTCGCGCGCGTCGTACAGCCGATCGAGCGTCGCCTGGTCGGGCGACCAGTATTTCCGTTCGCCTGCCTCGATCAGCCGGTTGACGAGCCGGCTCGACGCGAGCGGGTTCAGCGCGAGAAGCCGATCGCGCATGGCCGTGTCCTCGACGAAGGTTTCCGTGATCCCGCGGTACACCCAGGTCTCCACCTCGCCCGTGGTCGCCGACCAGCCGAGCGTGTTCGTCACCGCGCACTCGAGGTGACGGACGCCCTCGCCACCGTGCGCCAGCATCGCTTCCACGAAGACCGGATTGAGCGTCCGCGTGCGGGTCTCGATCGTGACCTGTTCGGCGAGCGTGCGGACGACGCCGGCCGCGCCGCGCGTCTGGTCGCCGATATAGATCGGCGCCTTCGTGCCGCCGCGGGCGCGCGTGACGGCACGGCCGATCCCGCCGAGCGTGTCGAAGTAGTGGTCGATCGTGGTGACGCCGAGATCGACGCTGTCGAGGTTCTGGTACGACAGATCGACGCGCCCAAGCATGTCCTCGAAAAGTCGCGTGTCCCGCTTCGGCGCGCCGTCGCGGCCGTAGGCGTGACCCTTGCGGCGGACGAACACATCGGCGAGTTCGTCCTCCTGGTCCCATGTCCCGGCGTCGACCATCTGGTTGACGTTCGAGCCGTAGGCGTCCGACGCGTTGCCGAACACCCGGAGCGACGCATCCTCGAGCGACCCGCCATGAGCGCGCTGGAAGGCGAGCGCGTGCCGTCGGATGGGATTCATCTCCTCGGGCTCGTCGTCGGCCGACGCGGCGAGGAAAGCGGCCTCCGCGAGCAGCTTCACCTGCAGCGGCATGAGGTCGCGGAAGATGCCGGACAGCGTCACCACGACGTCGACGCGGGCGCGTCCGAGGCGCGGCAGCGGCACGAGGGTCGCGCCCGCCACCCGCCCGTAGCTGTCGTGCCGCGGCTCGGCGCCGATCAGCCAGAGCGCCTGCGCGAGAGGGCCGCCTTCGGTCTTCAGGTTGTCAATGCCCCACAGGACCATGGCGATCGTTTCGGGCGCCGCATTGCCGCCTTCGCGATGGCGCAGGAGCAGCCGCTCGGCCTGTCGCGCGCCGTCCTCGCGGGCGAACGCGCTCGGGATCCGGAAGGGATCGAGACCGTGCAGATTGCGCCCGGTCGGCAGCATGTCGGGATTGCGGAGGAAGTCGCCGCCCGCCACCGGGCGGATGTAGCCGCCATCGAGCGCGTGGATCAGGGCCGGGATCTCGTGATCGGTCGCGAGCAGCGCGTCGAGCGTCGCGCGTCGATCGGGATCGTCGATTCCGGCGGCGTCCAGCATCGACGTGCGCGCCGCGGCGTCGGGCGGATTGCCGACGACGTGAAGTCCGTTCGGGATCAGCGTCTCCTCGAGCTCGATCAGACGCAAACGCAGACCATCGATCCCGTCCGACGCGTCGAGATCGACCGCCTCCGCCTCCGTCCCGATCAGGCGTTCCAGGGCCTCCCGCTCGGCCCGGTCGGCTTCCGGCGGCAGCGCCCGCCAGCGGTCGATCGACGCCTTGAGGTCGAGCAGTCCGCGATAGAGCCCGGCCGTGCCGAGCGGCGGCGTCATGTAGGACACGAGGACGGCGCCGGCGCGACGGCGCGCGAGCAGGCCTTCCGACGGGTTGTTCGCGGCATACAGGTAGACGTGCGGCAGGTCGCCGATCAGCCGGTCCGGCCAGCAGGCCTCCGACAGACCGGCATGCTTGCCCGGCATGAACTCGAGACCGCCATGGGTGCCGAAATGCAGGACCGCGTCGGCCGCGAAATCTTCGCGCACCCAGCGGTAGAAGGCCGAGAAGGCGTGGGTCGGCGCGAAGCCCTGCTCGAACAGAAGCCGCATCGGATCGCCTTCCGTCCCGAGCGCCGGTTGTACGCCGACGAAGACGTTCCCGAACCGGGCGCCGAGCACGAGCAGGCTCGCGCCGTCCGTGCCGTGCCGTCCGGGGGCCGGTCCCCAGACCTGCTCGATCTCTCGGAGATGCGGCTCGCGACGGAGATGGTCGGCGACCGGGATGCGGGCGTGGACGTTCGCGTCGGTGCCGGCGAACGGGGCGTCTCCGCCAAGCACGGTTTCGCGAAGGGCGTCGACCGACGGGGGGACCTCGACGTCGTAGCCGGCACGCGCGAGCGCCGCGAGCGTGTTGTGCAGCGAGGCGAACACCGAGAGATGGGCGGCGGTGCCGACCGCGCCCGCGTTCGGCGGAAACCCGAACAGCACGACCGCGACACGACGCGTCGCCCGTGACGACCGACGAAGCGCTACGAGCGCGCCGACGCGGGCGGCGAGCCGCGTCGCCCGCTCGGGCTCGTGTTCCATCCGGCGCTGGCGGTTCTCGCCCGCTCCTGAGGACCGGCCGCCGAATGTCATCGGCCAGACGGCCCCATCGAGCTCCGGGATCGCCACCATCATCGCCGCCTCGACCGGCAGGAGGCCGCGCTTGTCGTCGCGCCATTGTTCGAGCGTCTGAAACTCGACGGGATGCGCCGCGACATACGGGACGTCGAGACGCGCCAGCATCTCTTCGGCCGCCTTCGCGTCGTTGTAGGCGGGACCGCCGACGAGCGAGAAGCCGGTCAGCGAGACGACCGCGTCGACGCTGGCGACGCCGTCCGCCATGAAGAAGGTCTCGATGGCCGGCCTCTGGTCGAGACCCGACGCGAAGGCTGGAACGACGCGAAGTCCGCGTCCTTCGAAGGCACGGATCACGCCGTCGTAGTGGTCGGTGTTGCCGGCCAGCAGGTACGACCGCATGAGAAGGAGACCGACCGTCCCCTTGCAGCCCGGCGCCGCAGCCGGCAGCGCGGCGAGATCGGTCGACAGCCTGCCGACGACCGATGGGTGGTAGACGCCGACATCCGGATAGTCGCGCGGCGCCGATGCCGGCAGCGTCCCGCGCAGCGATGCGCGCGGCCCGGCGGCGTAGCGGTCGATCAGCATCCGCATCAGCTGCACGAGGTTCGCTTCCGAACCCGCGAGCCAGTACTGGAGGCCGAGGAAGTAGGCGCGCGCATCCTGCGCGGCACCCGGGATGAAGCGGAGGATCTTCGGCAGGCGCCGGAGCATCTTCATCTGGTCGCGGCCGCTCGCCGGCGCGCCGTTCCGCCCCTTCGTCCCGCGCAGTCGCTTCAGCATGGCGAGCGCGCCACCGGCCTCGCTCGCCATGCTGAAGCGGCCGAGCCGGGTGAGCCGCACGACCTCGCCGGCGGACAGCGCGCAGAGCATCGCGTCGCAGCCGTCCCGTCGCGCGGCCAGCGCCGGCAGAACCGCCTGGATGTGCTCGTCGAGGAACAGCATGGTCGCGATCACGATGTCGGCTCGCGCGATCGCCTCGTGGCATGCGGCGAGGCGCAGCGGGTCGCTTCCCCATTCGTCGGCGGCGTGAACCGAGACCGCTAGACCGGGGCAGTGCGGCCGTAGGATGGCGGCGGCGCCGGTCGCGCTGTCGGCGAGATGGCTGTCCATCGTCACGATCGCGATGCGGACCGATGGCGAGGCGATCTCAACGCGCATAGTGGGCTTTTGCATCGTAGAGGGTCTCGACGCTGATGGTCGCGAGGTTGCGCTCGCGCGCGTATCGTTCGGTGTTCCGGCGGGCCCGCCCGCGAACGAAGACGGGAATGCGCCGGAGCTCGCGCTCGGCGTCGGGCATCCAGGCGACCGCGTCGTCCGCGGTCGCAACCGGCGGCACGGTGTCCGCTTCGATCGGCACCGGCCGGGCCGTCGTTCCGAGGTGTGACGGCGCCTGGTCGGGACCGAACTCGGGGTCGTCGCGAAACATCGCGAGGAGATGCTCCTCGAGCCCCATCATCAGCGGATGGACGAAGGTGTCGAACAGCACGTTCGCGCCCTCGAAACCCATGAAGGGGGAGAAACGGGCGGGGAAATCCTCGACATGGACGGGCGCCGAGATCACCGCGCACGCGATGGCGCGCCGCTTGGCGATGTGCCGTTCCATCTGCGTCCCGAGCACGATCTCCGGATCGACCGCGTCGATCGCCTGTTCCACCGCCAGCGTGTCTTCGGTGATCAGCGCATCCAGCCCGTGCCGTGCCGCTTCCTCGCGAACCGCGCGGGCCTGCTCGCGGGAATAGGTGCCGAGCCCGACCAGCGTGAAGCCGAGCTCCGCCGTCGCGACGCGCGCCGCCGCGACCGCATGCGTCGCGTCGCCGAAAACGAAGACCCGCTTGCCGGTGAGATAATGGCTGTCGACCGACTTCGCGTACCAGGGCAGACGAAGGCCGGCTTCGTCGGCGAGACGATCGATGTCGACCGGGCCGATCCCGGCCAACGCCTCGACCTCGCGGATGAAGTCGCGCGTTCCGGCGACGCCGATCGGAACCGCGCGCACTGTCTTCTGCCCGAAGCGTCGCTCCAGGAACGACGCGGCGACGTCCGACACTTCCGGATAGAGCGAGATGTTGAACGACGCGGCGCCGAGGCGTGCGAGATCGGCGATCGAGGCGCCGAGCGGTGCGACAACGTTCACCTCGACGCCGATGCGGCCGAGCAGGTCGCGGATCTCGCGGATGTCGTCCCGGTGGCGGAAGCCGAGGCTGGTCGGCCCGAGGATGTTGCAGCTGCGCGGCTTCCGCTCGACGTCGGGACGCGCGAGCGCCCGGACCAGCTGGTAGAAGGTTTCCGCCGCGCCCCAGTTCTCCTTCCGCTGATAAGCGGGGAGTTCGAGCGCGATCACCGGGATCGGCAGGCCGAGGGCTCGCGCGAGCCCGCCAGGATCGTCCTGGATCAGGCTCGCCGTGCAGGTGGCGCCGACGAGAAGCAGGTCCGGCGAGAAGCGCGCCGCCGCGTCGCGCGCCGCGTCCTGGAACAGCGTCGCGGTGTCGCCGCCGAGATCGCGCGCGCCGAACGTCGTCCAGGTGACCGGCGGGCGCGTGTCCCGCCGCTCGATCATCGTGAACAGAAGGTCCGCGTAGGTGTCGCCCTGCGGCGAATGCAGCACGAGATGGACGCCGCGCATCGCGCTCGCGACACGCATCGCCCCCACGTGCGGCGGTCCCTCGTACGTCCAGAGGGCGAGTTCCATATCAGGCGGCTTCCAGGATCCGCCGCCTCGCGAGCGGCCGGACGAAGAGCGACGCCAGATCGGCGGCGTGCTCGTAGCCGTGGATCGGGCTGAACACGAGCTCGATCGACCACTTGGTCGCGATACCTTCCGCCTCCAGCGGGTTCGCGAGGCCGAGCCCGCAGACGACGAGGTCGGGACGCGACGCGCGGCACCGATCGAGCTGACGCTCGACGTCCTGGCCTTCGACCACGGGCACGTCGTCCGGCAGCATCGCGAGTTCGTCGGCGAGATGGCCGGCATGGACGAAGGGAGACCCGACCTCGACCAAGGCCATGCCGAGCTCGCGCCGGAGGAAGCGCGCGATCGGGATCTCGAGCTGACTGTCCGGGAACAGGAAGACGCGTCGGCTTTCGAGCGAAGGGCGAAGCCGGGCGAGCGCCGCTTCGGCGCGCGCACGGGAGGCCGCCGTCCGCTCGGCCACGACTTCGGGACCGATCCCGAACGCGCCGGCGCAGGCTTCGAGGAAACGCGTGGTCCCCTCGACGCCGATCGGGATCGGTGACGCGATCCGCCGCGCTCCGCGGTCCTCGAGCACGCGCGCCGTCGCGTGGAGGAACGGCTGCGCCAGCACGTATCGGGTTCCGGGTCCGACTGGCGGCAATGCCTCGATCGTCCGCGCCGGCAGCACCGCGACCCGGGGGACGCCGATCCGTGCCAGCAGGTCCGACAGCTGCGACTCCACCGTGTCCGGCAGCGCGCCCACGACGAGCAGGGCCGCGTCGTCGCCTTGCGACATCTCGGGCACGAGCGTCGCGAGGCACGCGTCCTCGCCTTCGGTGAAGGTCGTCTCGATACCGCTTCCGGAATAATGCAGCACGCGGAGCGCCGGGCCGTGCAGGCGCGCAAGCCGGACCGATGCCCGCGCCAGATCGAACTTGATCACCTCGGACGGGCACGAGCCGACGAGGAACAGAAGCTTGATGTCGGGCCGGCGCGACAGGAGCCGCGCCACGATCCGATCGAGCTCGTCGTCGAGATCGGCCCGTCCGGCGAGGTCCCGTTCGCCGATGATCGCGGTCGCGAACCGTGGTTCGGCGAAGATCATCACGCCGGCGGCTGACTGGAGGAGGTGGGCGCAGGTCCGCGAGCCCACCACAAGGAAGAAGGCGTTGTCGAAACGACGATGCAGCCAGACGATCCCGGTCAGTCCGCAGAAGACCTCGCGCTGGCCGCGCGGGGACGCGGTGATCCGGTCCCGCGTCACGCGGGCGCATCCCGCCGCGCGGAACGCAGCTTCGACACGAACTGGGCGGCGTTCACGCAGTAGGCGAGATAGGCGAGCAGCGCGAGGAGGAGCACGCCCGTCTCGGTCAGCGCGCCGGTGAACAGGACCGCGACGTAGGCGGCATGAAGCGCGACCACCGCGAAGCTCCCGACATCCTCCCAGAAGAAGCTCGGCGCGAGCAGATACTGCCCGAACACCCGCTTCTCCCAGATCGCGCCGGTGACCATGATCGCGGCCAGCGCCGCCGTCTTGACGAGAACCGAGGCGTTCGCGGCGGCCACGCCGTGCCCGGTGACGAGCGCGTGCAGCACGAGGCAGACGCTGACGAGGAAAATCGCGAACTGCACCGGCGCAAGGACCCCCTGGACCAGCGTCCAGCGCGTCCGGTCCCGCCGCGCGCGCTGTTCCGGCGTGTAAAGGACGATCCTTGTCGCGCCGGGGATTTCCATCGTGCTACGGCTGGCGGACATCGTTGCGTTCCGTTCCCGTTCGCCTGCCGGACGCTAGGATCCGACCGGCAGAAGTGTCAAGCCGATTAGACGTCAACCTAGATTGACAGTCGGCTTGACATCGGCGGGTTCGGGCGGGTTCGATGTGGGGGAAGGAGACGGAACATGCCCATATCCGTGACCAGCGCGCGTGTGGGCAATGCGCCGTCGGAAAACTCCCTCCTGGCCTGCGTCGAGCAGACCCTGCTCGCCCGGCATCCGGCCCGGCAGAGCGGCGACGTTCCGGACGCGACGATCGAGACGCTGACCGATGCGGTCCTGATGTCCGACGACGCGCTGGCCCAGCCGCTCGCCAGGGTCCGCCTTCGCCACGGACTGACCGCCGAAGGCGTGATGCTCAGACTTCTCGCGCCGATCTCGCGCCGGCTCGGCGAGCGCTGGACGGCCGACACGGTCGACTTCTGCGACGTGACGCTCGGCGTAATCCGTCTCCGCCGGGCGCTCCGGCGGCTGTCGATCGAGACCACCGAGCCCCCGGCCGATCCCGGCCCGCGCCGGATTGCCCTCTGGACGGTTCCCGGCGACCAGCACCGGTTCGGCACCGTCATGCTCGCTGCGATCTTCGCCCGCCGCGGCTGGACCGTGGTCGACATGCCGATCGAACGACCCGAGGACATCGGCCGCCAGCTCCGCATCCATCCCTGCAGCGTGGTCGGCCTGTCGATCGGCAACGAGCGCCTGCTTCCGACGCTGATCGCCTGCGTCGACGCCATCCGTCTGACCGGGGCGGCGCTGATGGTCGGCGGCGCGCTGCTCGAGGCGCAGCCCGACCTCGTGTCGGTTGTCGGCGCAGACGGCGCCGCCACCGACGGCGTGTCCGCGGTGCACGAGGCCGAACGGCTGCATCTTGTCCGCAAAGCCGCCGCCGGGGTGCCCGCCATCATGCAGCCGAGGGTCGCCGCCGGATGGATTGGCTGAACGGTCTCCGTGACACCGGCGCGATCCTCGGCGAACTCGATGCGCCGGAGGTCGGCGCGCTTCTGGCCGCGGGATCGGACGTCGTGCTCCTGATCGACGAGGCGGGCACCGTCCGGGACATCGCGGTCCGGGACGGGCGTCTCCGCGGCGACCTCGGCGACGTCACGGACTGGCTCGGCCGAGACTGGACCACGCTCGTGACGATCGAAAGCCGGACGAAGACCGCGAGCCTGCTCGGCCACTCCCTCGACGCCGCCTCGCCGCCGCTCCGGCACGTGAACTATCCGTCCTCCGCGGGACCGGACATCGCGATCGGACACACCGCGATCCGCGTCGGTCGACACGCCCTGATCGCCGTCTTCGGCCAGGATCTGCGCTCGTTCACCGATCTCCAGCAGAAGCTTATCGACGCCCAGGACGCCATCGAGCGCGACTACTCGACGCTCCGCGAGGTGGAAGCCCGCTCGCGCGAGCTCTTCGACGGCTGCGGCGAGGCGTTGCTCACGGTGGGCGCGACGACGTTGCGCCTCCTCGAACTCAACCCGAGCGCCACGCGCCTGTTCGGGACCGAGGCGCGGAAGGGACGTTCGCTTCTCGACCTGTTCGCCGAAGCGAGCCATCCGAAGCTTCGCCGCTTCCTTGCGACGCTCCAGGCGAACGGCGGCGCCGCCCCGGTCGCCGCCTCGATCGAGCGGACCGGGGAGACGGTGTCCGCGTCCGGATCGCTTCTGCAGAGCGGCGAAGGATTGATGCTGCTGATCCGGATCGAGGCGCCCCGCACGTCCGCCTCCGGCAACGAGGCCGCGCAGTCCGCCTCGCTGCTTCTCGAGGCGGTCGAGAACGCGCCGGACGGGTTCGTGTGCACCGACGAGCAGGGCAGGATACTGGCCGCCAACGCCGCCTTCCTCGCGATGATCGAGGTCGTGTCGGTCGAGAACACGCTGTCGCGCGGGCTCGACGAATGGCTCGGACGCGAGGGGATCGCGGCCGACGTGATGCTCGCCAACCTCCGTCAGCGCGGCAGCCTCCGCCTGTTCCCGACCACGCTCCGGGGCGCGCGCGGCATCGAACGCGCGGTCGAGGTTTCGGCCGCCACGATCATCGGGTCGGAGGGCCGCCGCGTCGGCTTCACTTTCCGCGACGTCACCCGCCGGCTCGCGACCGCGCCGACCGTCGCTTCCGCCGATCCGGTGCCGCCGGCCGACCGCCTGGCCGACCTCGTCGGCCGGGTCCCGCTCAAGGATCTGGTCCGCGACGCGACCGAGGTGCTCGAGGGGCTCTGCATGGGCCAGGCGCTCAAGCTCGCCAACGACAACCGGGCCGCCGCCGCCGAGATGCTCGGACTCAGCCGCCAGAGCTTCTACATGAAGCTCCGCCGCTTCGGCCTCGGACAGCTCGCGGAGAACGAGGAGTGAGCGCGGCACCGGTGCTCGCGCACGCGGCTCCCCGCGGCGGCGACGCGCCGACGCCGCTCGCGCGTCGCCATCCCGATCCGGTCGCCGCACTTGCCCTCTTCAAGCCCATCACCTGGTTCGCGCCGATGTGGGCCTTCGCCTGCGGCATGGTCTCGTCGGGCGCCGCGATCGGGCGGGAACCCGCCGTCGCGGCGCTCGGGATCGCGCTCGCCGGTCCGTTCCTTTGCGGCACCAGCCAGGCGATCAACGACTGGTGCGACCGCGAGGTCGACGCCATCAACGAACCCGACCGCCCGGTGCCCTCCGGCCGATTGCCGGGCCGGAGCGCGCTGTTCCTCGCCTGTGCCGCCATGGCCGCGGGGCTCGCGCTCGCGGTCGCGCTCGGCCCGTGGGTCGCGGTGCTGGCCCTTATCGGCATGATCCTCGCGGTCGCCTACAGCGCCGAGCCGATCCGGCTGAAGCGGAACGGCTGGTTCGGGAACGCGTCGGTCGGGCTTTCCTACGAGGGGCTTCCCTGGTGCGCCGGCGCGGCCCTGCTCACCGGCCACATGCCGGGCCGGATCGTGGTCATGCTCGCGCTGCTCTACAGCCTCGGCGCGCACGGCATCATGACGCTGAACGACTTCAAGTCGATCGACGGCGACCGGAGCCTCGGCCTCCGATCCCTCCCCGTCCAGCTCGGCGCCGCGCGCGCCTGCCGCCTCGCCTGCGCGGTCATGGCGATCCCGCAGGTCGCGGTGGCCGCGATCCTGTTCTCGCGCGACCGTCCGTGGCACGCGACGGCGATCGCGGTCCTGCTCGGCGTGCAGGTCCTGCTCATGCGCCGGTTGCTGGCCGATCCGCGCGGGCGCGCCGCCTGGTACAACGGCACCGGCACGACGCTCTTCGTCGCCGGCATGATGGTCGCCGCCTTCGCGGTGCGGCCATGAGCGCCGCCCGCGCGGTCGGGCCCGCGCACACGTTCGACTGTGCGGTCGTCGGCGGCGGACCCGCCGGCGCGACCGCCGCGCGCGACCTCGCGGAGAGCGGCCTCAGCGTGGCGCTGCTCGATCCAGACGGCCGCATCAAGCCCTGCGGCGGTGCCGTGCCGCCGCGCCTGCTCGAGGAGTTCGCGATCCCGGACGAGATCCTGGTCGCGCGCGCGACCGGCGCCCGCGTCGTCGCGCCGTCCGGACGTGTCGCGCTGATGCCGATCCACGACGGCTTCGTCGGCATGGTGGACCGCGCGACCTACGACGAGTGGCTCCGCGTCCGGGCGGCCTCTTCCGGCGCGGTCCGGATCCGCGCGGCCTACCAGCGGCTGGAACGCGATTCCGACGGCGTCGTGCTGCTGCACGCGGTCGACCCGAAGGACGGGAACCGGCCGGTCGTGATCCGGACCCGCCGCGTGATTGGCGCGGACGGCGCGAGATCCGCCATCGCGCGCGACGAGATCCCCTGCGCGTCACGCATGCGCTACGTCTTCGCCTATCATGAGATCGTCGCGTCGCCGCCGTCGCGCGACGGCGGCTCGTGCGAGGTCCACTACCGCGGCACGCTGTCGCCCGACTTCTACGGCTGGGTGTTTCCGCACGGCGAGACCATCAGCGTCGGTCTCGGCAGCGCGCAGAAGGGCTTCCGCCTTCGGCCGGCACTCGACCGGCTCCGTGCCGACACCGGCCTCGCCGGCGCCCGCACCGTCCGGCGCGAGGGCGCTCCGATCCCGATGAAGCCGCTGCGGCGCTGGGACAACGGGCGCGACGTCGTGCTGGCCGGCGATGCCGCCGGCGTGGTCGCGCCGGCCTCCGGCGAGGGGATCTACTACGCCATGCTCGGCGGACGCCTCGCCGCGGATGCCGTCGCCGCCAGCCTTCGCACCGGTCGCGCACGCGCGCTCCGTGGCGCGCGGCAACGCTTCATGCGCGCCCACGGCACCGTTTTCCTCATGCTCGGGATGATGCAGTCGACCTGGTACGCGAGCGACGCGCGACGCGAGCGGTTCGTCGCAATCTGCCGCGACAAGGACGTGCAGGACCTGACCTGGGCCGCCTACATGACCAAGGAACTCGTGCGGGCGAAGCCGATTGTGCATCTCCGAATCTTCGCCAAGAACATCGCCCACCTGGTCGGGCTGCCGGCGACGCGATGAGACGTGACACGATCATTGTCGCGAGCGGGGTGGCGGCCACGCTCGCGGCCGGCGGGGCGCTGACCAAAATCGGTCCCTGGTACCTGGCGCTCCGCAAGCCGGCGTTTCAGCCGCCGGGCTGGCTGTTCGGTCCGGCCTGGACGGCGATCGGAACCCTAACCGCCGTCGGCGTGCTCGGGGCGTGGCGGAGCGCGAACGGCGACCGGAGGCGGCAGCGCCGCGTCCTTGCCCTCACGGCGGCGAACGGCGTCCTCAACGTTCTCTGGAGCGCATTCTTCTTCGCGCGGAAGCGCCCGGACTGGGCGCTCGCCGAGGTGTTCCCGCTATGGGCATCGATCGCGGCGATGATCCTCTTCCTGCCCCGGCCGCCGGGACAGGACATCACCGTCGCCCGTTCGACCCGCTTCCTGCTTCCCTATCTCGCCTGGGTGTCGTTCGCCGCCGTGCTGAACGCCGAGATCGTCCGGCTGAACCGACCCTTCCGACACTGACTCCCTCGGCCGCGACGATCAGTGACCGCCGCCCCGCTTTCCGCCGACCACCGGCGAGAAGAGGAAGCAGAGCGGCACGATCAGGAACGACAGGATCGCGACGATCGAGAACACGTCGTTGTAGGCGAGCACCTGCGCCTGCATGCGGAACTGCTGCAGCGCGTTGTGCATGGCGCCCGCGTTCAGCTGGCTGGTGGGCACGCCCCCTGCTTGCGCCAGCGTCCGGTAGCGCTGCAGGTAGGCCTCGAAAGGCGGCCGGAACGGCGTCGCCCAATGCGCGAGATAGGCCTCACGGACCTGCGTCCGTTCGGTCACCTGGCTGTTGGCGATCGAAATACCGAGCGCGCCGAGCACGTTGCGCGACATGGTGAACAAGGCCGAGGCATCGCCGTTGAGGGCTCTCGGCACGGTCGCATAGGCGATCGTGCTGATCGGCACGAACATGAAGGCAAGCGCCGCGGTCTGCGCGCAACGGATGTAGACGAGCGTCCGGAAGTCGATCTGCGGGTTGAGCGAGCTCGAATAAACGAGCGCGCAGCCCATCAGGAAGAATCCGAGGGCGATCAGGTAGCGGGTCGGCACGACGCGCAGCAGCCGGCCGACCCAGGGGATCAGCGCGATGATCACGAGCGCGCCCGGCGAGAGGATCAGCCCGGCGAGGATCGCGTTATAGCCCAGCACCTGCTGGGCGAGCTGCGGAATGACCACCGCCGCCGAGTACAGCACGATCCCGAGCGCGCCGACCATCAGGCACCCGAGCGCGAAGTTCCGGTCGGCGAGCACGCGAAGGTTGACCACCGGCCGCTTCGTCGTGAGCAGCCATCCGATCGCGCCGAGGATGCCGACGACGGCGCCGAGCGCCATCAGCCGGATGAACGAGGATCCGAGCCAGTCGTCGTCCTCGCCGCGGTCGGCCATGACCTCGAGGCAGCCGAAGCCGATCGTGATCAGCGTGAGGCCGACCGCATCGAGGCCGGCCTTTTGCCGCCTCGCCCAAGGTGGATCCTCGACGAGGTAGGCCACCGCGAACAGCGTGAAGATGCCGACCGGCACGTTGATGAAGAACACCCAGCGCCACGAGTAGTCGAACGTGAGATAGCCGCCGAGCGTCGGGCCGAGCACCGGCGCGACCACGGTCGCGATCGCGGTCAGGCCGAAGGCCGCGCTGCGCCGCTCGGGCGGGAACGTGTCGAGAATGATCGATTGCTGGTTCGGCTGCAGCCCGCCGCCGAAGAAGCCCTGCAGCAGCCGGAAGATGATCAGTTCGGGCAGGTTGTCGGAGATGCCGCACAGGAACGAGCACACCGTGAACATGCCGATGCAGATCATGAAGTAGCGTTTGCGGCCGAGCACGCGCGACAGCCAGCCGGAGATCGTGAGCACGATGCCGTTCGCCGCGAGATACGACGTGAGCGTCCAGGTCGCGTCGTCGTAGGACGAGGCGAGATCGCCCGCGATATACGGCAGCGAGACGTTGACGATGGTGGTGTCGAGCACCTCCATGAACGCCGCGAGCGTCACCACGACCGCGATCAGCCACGGGTTGAACTTCGGCTTCCAGTCCTTCGCCTGGCTGCCGCTCATCGCACGGTCGGGTGCGCGATCAGCGCGCCGGCTCCTGGTCGAGATGGACGGTCGGCTCCACCGAGATGCCGATCGGCATTGGCAGGTCGGGATCGAGACCGCTGTCGATCAGGATCTTCACCGGCACGCGCTGGACGATCTTCACGAAGTTGCCGGTCGCGTTTTCCGGCGGGAAGGCGGTGAACTGTTCGCCCGATCCGAGCTGAATGCTGTCGACATGCCCGTGCAGGCGAAGGGCCGGGTAGGCGTCGACGTTGATGTCGACGAGCTGGCCGGCGTGCATCCGCGTCAGCTGCGTTTCCTTGAAGTTCGCGGTGATCCAGACCTCCGGCTCGACGATCGAGAACAGTGCCTGGCCGGAATTCACGTAGTTGCCCTGCTCGATCGAGCGCTGCGCGATCCAGCCGTCGTGCGGCGCGCGGATCACCGACCATTCGAGATTGAGCCTGGCGATGGCGAGCTGCGCGTCCGCGATCGCGAGCGCGCCGGACTGCTGCGTCGTCCGCGCCTTGTTCACGTTGATGTTCGCCTCGACAGGCGTCGCCGACTGCACCTGCGCCTGCGCGACCGCGACCTGGCCCTCGGCCTGGTCGAGCGCCGCGGTGGACTGGTCGATCGCCTGCTGCGACGTCGCGGCGCGTGCGACCGCATGCTGTCGCCGATAGTCGGTCTCCGCCTGGAACTGCTGGCCCTGCGCTTCGAGGAGCTGCCCCTTGGCCAGCGCGAGCTGCGCCGGGAAGTTCTTCCGCGCCACTTCGACCTGGAACTTCGCGCCCTCGAGCTGGCCCTTGGCCTGCACCAGCTGCGCCTCGTCCTGCTCGACCGTCGCCTGGTAGTTCCGGGGATCGATCCGCGCGAGCACCTGCCCTTCGCGCACGAACTGGTTGTCGTTCACGTCGAGTTCCACGACATAGCCCGCGACGTGCGGCGCCACCGTCACCACGCGTCCTGCCGTGTAGGCGTCGTCGGTGCTTTGGACGTTCCGCGTCGTCCACCAGAGATAGAAGCCGCCGCCGAGCAGCAGCAGGATGACCAGGACGAGGCCGGCGCGGACGAAGGGCCGCGCCTTGGCACGGCTCCGTTCCTCCTGCTGCTCCTTCTCCTGCTGCTCGCGCTTTTCCTTCGACTTCTCGTCGCCCTCGCCAGGCTTCGTCCCGGTCTTGCCCTCCGGGTTCTCGTCTCCGTCGGATCGCGCCTCGTCACCCTGGGGCTGGTCGTCCGCCATGCTGTCGAGAACTCCGCACGAGGATGGAGAAGCACAAGGACGATCGCGCGCCGACGACCCGCAGCGAGAGGACTGACCGACCGGTTCGGTCACTCTTTGGCACGAAGCGCGTCAGCCCGCCAGGGCCTGGGTCCGCACCAGGCTCGCGTAAAGCCCATCCTCCGTCATCAGCGTCTCGTGGCTGCCCCACTCGATCGCGACGCCGTCCTGCATCACCACGACGAGGTCCGCCGATCGCACGGTCGCGAGCCGGTGCGCCACGATCACCGTGGTCCGCCCTTGGCGAAGCCTCGCCAGCGCTTCCTGCACGGCGGCCTCGTTCGCGGCGTCGAGCGCGCTGGTCGCCTCGTCGAGAAGCAGCACACGAGGATCGCGGGCGAGCGCGCGCGCGAGTGCGATCCGCTGCCGCTGCCCGCCCGACAGCCGTTGTC
>CAXUBA010000017.1:25673-31329 GCA_964249205.1 uncultured Acetobacteraceae bacterium
CCGTCGCGCTGGTCGGGCCGTCCGGCGGCGGCAAATCGACGGCGCTGTCGCTGATCCCGCGCCTGCACGATCCGTCGAGCGGGCGGATCCTGCTCGACGGCGTCGACCTCAGGGACGTTTCGGTGCGGTCGCTTCGTGCCGCCATCGCCTATGTCGGCCAGGACCAGCGCGACGGTCTGACCCGGCTTCGCCTCGAAGCTCAGCGCGACGAGGCCAGCCCGGCCGTCCGGGTAGCGGAACCCGACCGCGTCGAAGACGAGGTGGCCGCGCCCCGCCGGCAGCGCCGGCGCGCCGTCCCGATCGCCGATCCCCGGCGGCTCGTCGATCACCGCGAACACGCGTGTCAGCCCCGCGAGCCCTTCCTGCAGCGCGGCGTTGAGCGAGCCGAGCGCCCGCAGCGGCCGCGCGGCGATCAGCAGCGCCGCGACGAAGCCCGAAAAGTCGCCGAGCGTCGCCCCGCCATGCGACGCGCGCCAGCCCGCGAAGCCGAGCACGGCCGCGACCGCGGTGCCCCCCAGCACTTCGAGGATCGGCTCCACGCGGGCGCGCCCGCGCGTCATCCGCACGAGCGCCGCGAACAGCGAGCCGAAGGCCGCGTTCGCCCGCCGCTTCTCCATGTCCTCGAGGCCGTATGCGCGGACGACGCGAGCCTGCGCGAAGCTCTCGTTCAGCAGCGTCGCCGTTTCGCCCATCCGCTCCTGCATGCCCCCCGACGCGCGCCGCACGCGCTTGCCGACCCGCTGCACCGGCAGCGCCGCCACCGGATAAAGAAGCCCCGCGATCAGGCTGAGCTGCCAGTCCATCCAGAGCATCGACGCGACCAGCCCGACCACGGTCACCCCGTCGGCGAGCGAGTTGACGGCGCGGATCAGCGCTTCCCGGATCACCGTCGCATCGGTGGTGAAGCGTGCCGCGAGCTGCGCCGGCGCTTCCCGCTCGATCCGCGCCACGTCGGCCGCGAGCAGGTGGGCGAACATCCGCTCCTGCAGGTCACGGATGACCTGGAGCACCAGGACCTGGACGGCGGTCGTCTGACCGTACTGCGCGGCCGCCTTTCCGGCGGTGATCAGCACCACGAGGAGCGGCACCTGGTAGAGGATCCGCCGGTCGTGGGCCGCGAACATGTCGAGCGCCCGGCTGATCACCAGCGGGTAGAGCGCCGTCAGCGCGGCCATCGCGATCGTCAGCGCCAGGATGGCGAGAAGCCGGCTCCGGTAGCGCGCGATCTCTTCCCGCCACAGGCGCCGGAGCGGGGCGATGGTCGCGGGATCGAGTGCTGCGACGGCTTTGGGCGCCCTGATCCCGACAATTGCGTCCATCGCGCCCCTCTACCAGCCACCGGGGATCGCGGCAAAGCGCCGGGGTTCAGGGGTCCGGAGCCGGGCTTCCGCCTTCCGTCCGCACGACCCGCTCGAGCACAGCGAGACACGCGGCCCTCCCGTCGACCGCGCCGCGCCCGAGCCACCAGTCGCGCACGGAGGCGAGGGGAAACACCGGCGGCACCAGCGCGCGCACCTCGGCGCGGAACCGCGTCCAGTCCCCGGGCCGTCCCGCGCTTTGGGCGAGGTAGGCCGCATCGAGCACGGCCTCCGGGGTTCGCGCGGCGAGCAGCCGCCGGACGTCCTCCGGCCCGCTGTCGGGATCGGGCGGCGGCGTGTCGGACGCCGCCGCGAGCCGCTTCGTTTCGGCGCCCGAAAGCCGGAGCCGCACGCCGAGCGCGACCGGCGCCTCCCCGGTCAGGGCGGCAAGGCGGAGCACCGGATCGGCTGGCGCATCGGAGCGTAGGAGGCGGTCGAGGCGCGCGGGCGTCGCGGCGTCGCCGAACAGCACCGCGAGCACGCCTGTCCGCTCCATCAGCCGGACGGCGGCGGCGGGGTCGCCTTCCGAGAGGATCCGGCGGAGCTCGCTCCAGATCCGCTCCGACGAGAGCGAGCGAAGCGAGAACCGCGCGTCGCGGATCGCCTCGACCGCTTCCGGATCGGGCGCGTCCGCATCGCCGAAGCGGGACTGGAAACGGAAGAAGCGGAGGATCCGGAGATGGTCCTCGCCGATGCGGCGGGACGCCGTGCCGACGAACCGCACCCGGCGCTTCTCGAGGTCGGCGGCGCCCCCGAAGAAGTCGTGCAGCCGCCCTCCGGCGTCGAGGAACATCGCGTTGATCGTGAAGTCGCGACGCGACGCGTCGGCGCGCCAGTCGTCGGTAAAGGCGACCACGGCATGGCGCCCGTCGGTCTCGACGTCGTGACGGAGCGTCGTGATCTCGAACGGCAGCGACCCCACGACCGCGGTCACCGTGCCATGCGCGATGCCGGTCGGCACGACCTTCAGCCCGGACGCCGCGAGACGCGACACGACGTCGTCCGGCCGATCCGGCGTCGCGAGATCGAGATCGGCGGTCGCGCGGGCGGCGAGCATGTCGCGCACGGCTCCGCCGACAACCCTGGCGTCCGGGAGGATCGGCCAGAGCGTCGCGAGACCGGCTGCGCGCGCGGGCGGCAGGCCGAGGCGCCGGATCGTCTCGTCGTTGTCCGTCACCGGTCGCGCCCCCGGGCGTCAGGACGACGCGGCGCGGAGCCGGTCGGCGAGCGTCTTCAGGATCGACGCCGTCGCGCCCCAGATCCGGTACGTGTCGTGCGGCCAGACCCAGACCGGCCGCCCGGACACACGCATCGTTTCGCGGACCGGGTAGCTCGGATCCAGCAGGGCGGCGACCGGAAGGAACAGGATCGCGGCGACCTCGTCGGGCGAGGCGAGCACGCGTGCGCCCGCCTCCACGATGCCGACCACGGGGTCGATCGTGAAGCCGGTCGAAGTGTCCTCCGCGGGCAGCGCGCCGACGATCCGGACGAAGGTGCGGTCAAGCCCGATCTCCTCCTCCGCCTCGCGGAGCGCCGCCTCGGCGCAGTCGCGATCGGCCGGATCGACCCGCCCGCCGGGGAAGCTCACCTGCCCGGCATGATGGCGGAGGCCGACGGCGCGTGATGTCAGCAGGATCGAAGGCGCGCCGGGTCCGAGGACGACCGGCACCAGGACCGCGGCGCGCCCCGCCACGCGTTCCGCCGCGGACGCCGGAACCCGGTCGAGGCACCCGGCAAGGTGCGAACGGAGCCAGGCGGCATCCGCGAAGACCGCGGGCCGCACGGGCGCCGGGCATGCATCGTCCGCGATGTCGATCAGACCTCTTCCGGCGGCGGCAGCGCGCCGATCGGGAAGAAGCGCCCGCAACTCCACACGCCGAAGCAATCGCGTCCGTCGTGACGCCCGGGCACCGAGAGCGCCACGAGCTCGTAATAGACCGGCCGCGAGATCCGGGCCTCGAGCGCGAACGGACCGGGCGTGCCGCGCACGTGGATGTAGGGCACCGGACAGCAGCCACCGCAGCGTTCCGTCACCCGGATCGGATGGTCATCGCCCGCCACCACGATCTGGTCGACGTTGGTCCGGAACGAGAGCGTCTGGTCGCGGCCGCAGCCGGTCCAGTCGAGCTCGACCGCGAGCCAGGGCGTATCCTCGACCTCGATCCGACCGCGCTCGGCGGGCGTTTCCAGCAGATACTGGCCGTCGGCGTCGCGCCGAAGCACCGACGAGAAGAGGCAGACGAGTTCGCGCCGGTCGATCGGGGAGCCGCGATAAAGCCAGGTTCCGTCGCGACGGATCAGGAACGGCAGCGCCCCGTGTTCCACCGGTCGCCGCCGTGGACCGCATTCGATCGGCGCCCGCCCGTCAACGTCGAGGGCGTCAGCCGCGAACGCCGTCCGTTTGCCGTCGTCCACCTCGCGTTCCTCCCGCCGGCCGCGCTCGGGTCCGGCTCGCCGTCCGAACCCGATGCAGCGCGATATAGGAAGCCGCATCGGCTCGGTGAAAGGTCTCGGCGTTTGATGAAAGGCCCGGACGTGCCAGATTGATCACTTGGGGCGAACGAGGATCGCCCACCGCCAGAACGGAACCGCCCCATCAGCACCGGAAACAGCCTTCCCGCGCACGAAGCCGCTTCGCCGGACGATGCCGTCGGGCGCGCCGACCACTTCGCGTCGCGCCTCCGCGACGCCCGCGCCGCGATCGGGCGGGTGATCTTCGGCCAGGACGACGTGGTCGACCAGGCGATGATCGGCGTGCTCGCCGGCGGCCACACCCTCCTGGTCGGGGCGCCCGGGCTCGGCAAGACGCTGTTGGTGGATACGATCGGCCGCGTGCTCGGCCTCGCGTCGCGTCGGGTGCAGTTCACGCCGGACCTGATGCCGGCCGACATCATCGGCTCCGAGATCCTCGACGAGGACCCGTCCGGGCCGGCGGGCGCGGGGCAGCGGCAGTTCCGCTTCGTGCCCGGTCCGGTGTTCACCCAGTTCCTCATGGCCGACGAGATCAATCGCGCCAGCCCGCGCACGCAGTCCGCCCTGCTGCAGGCGATGGCCGAGTTCCACGTCACCGTCGCCGGTGTCGATCGTCCGCTGCCCCGCCCCTTCCACGTGCTCGCGACGCAGAACCCGATCGAGCAGGAGGGCACCTACCCGCTGCCGGAAGCGCAGCTCGACCGGTTCCTCCTGCAGATCGACCTCACCTATCCCGATCGCGACGCCGAACGCGCGATGCTGCTCGCGACCACCGGTGCCTCGCGGTCGCCGCCGGACGGCGTGCTCGCCGCCGCGGAACTGCTGGAGGTGCAGGCGCTGATCCGCCTGCTTCCGGTTGGGGAAACGGTGGTCGACGCGATCCTCGCTCTCGTGCGGTCGGCGCGACCCGAGGAGGCGACCGACCGCGACATCAGGCGTCACGTCGCCTGGGGTCCCGGCCCGCGCGCCGCCCAGGCGCTGATGCTCGCGACGCGTGCGCGCGCTCTGCTCGACGGCCGGCTGTCCCCGAGCCTCGACGACGTGGCGGCGCTCGCCGCTCCCGTGCTCCGTCACCGCATGGCGGTGAGCTTCGCCGCGCGCGCGGAGGGCGTCACGGTGGCGGCGATCATCGGGAGGCTTTCGGAACGGCTCCGATGAGCGCAAGCGCCGACGGACGCATCCGCGCGGCCGAGGAAGCGGCCAGCCGCCTGCCGCCTCTTCTCGTCGAGGCCGACCGGGTGGCGACCGCGGTCGCGGGCGGCGTCCACGGCCGCCGCCGCCCCGGTCAAGGCGACAGCTTCTGGGAATACCGGCCGCTCCGCCACGGAGAGGCGGCAGGCCGCATTGACTGGCGCCGGTCGGCGCGTGACGGACGGCTCTTCGTCCGCGAAACCGAATGGGAGGCCGCGCAGACCGTCTGCCTTTGGCGCGACCCATCGCCGCGGATGCGCTGGCGATCGGACGCCGCGCATCCCACGAAGGCGGAACGCGCCGCGCTCCTCCTTCTGGCACTGGCCGCCCTGCTGCTTCGGGGCGGCGAGCGCCCGCGCTTGGTCGGACCGCGCGGGCTCGGGCCGCCGCATGCCGGTCCCGCCGCGCTCGCGCTGCTCGGTGCCGCCCTCGACGACAGGCCGGGCGCCGAGAGTGACGGCTCGCGATCGCGCGAGCCGGGCCGGGCGCGAACGCGCGATGCGGACGCGGCGCCGCCGGGCTTCGACGCGATCCCGCCGCACGGCACGGCGGTGCTGTTCGGCGATCTGCTCGACCCGCTGCCCGATCTCGCGTCCCGGCTCGCCGAGCTCGCGGCGCGCCCCGCCCGCGGCGTG
>CAXUBA010000018.1:0-6880 GCA_964249205.1 uncultured Acetobacteraceae bacterium
CCAGCGCCTGGTGGGGTGCGGGGTGAAACCGGCCCTCTTCTTCCCCCCTTCCGGGCAGCTCCGCCCCCCCTCGCCCGGTGGCCGCTTCTCGTGGACGTTCCCCCCGTGCCCTGTGCTCCGCTGCTCGTTCGGATGCTTGGCGGACGCATCGTCCTGCTGGTGATGCGCCCCCTTGTGATCCTCCGGCGCCTTGCGATCGACGTCGGCGCTGCCCGGTCCGCCGGCGGAACGGTCGGTCGCAGGGATCTTCTTCGATGTGCTCATGGTCGGTCCTCCCAAACGCCGGGCCAACGGGCCGGGCGGTCGGGGGTTCACCCGAGCAGATGCTCATCGCGAAAGGAGAACGTCCGGCCATTGCCCACGATCAGGTGGTCGCGGACGCCGATCCCGAGCACCGCGGCGGCCTCGCGGACCTGGCGGGTCATGTCGAGATCGTCGGCGGACGGCGACGGATCGCCGCTCGGGTGGTTGTGGACGAGCACGACCGCCACCGCGTCGAGCTCGACGGCACGGCGCACGACTTCGCGGGGGTAGACCGGCGTGTGGTTGACGGTTCCCCGCGCTTGCGCCTCGTCGGCGAGAAGCACGCCGTCACCGTCGAGAAAGAGGACGCGGAACTGCTCGATCCGCTCGCGTCCGAGGACGGCGGCGAGATAGGCGTCGAGCCGGTCGCGGTCGTCGAGCAGACGGCGCCGGCCGAGGCCCGATCGGGCGAAACGGAGAGCCGACGCGTGCAGGAGGCGGGCCGACGCGACGGCATGCGTGCCGAGCCCGTCCGTCAGTCGGAGCGTGCGCTCGTCGGAGGCGAGGAAGCCGGCGTAGCTCCCGGTTTCCGCGAGGGTCCGGGCGGCGAGCGCGTGCGGGTCGGAACAGTCCGGCATGACGAGGCCGAGATGCAGCGCGAGCAGGTCGAGGTCGTCGAGCGCGTCCGCCCCGTCGCGGACGAAGCGTCGGGCCAGCGCTTCGAGCGTGTCGTGCCCGGACCCTTCCGGCCCGACTTCGGGCGCGAGAGGCCTGAACGCGGCCGTGGCGTCGCCGAAGCCGCTCACCCGAGCAGGCCCGCGGAGCGGTAGGACCGGAGTTCCTCGCCCGCGAGGATGCGGTCGTGGAAGGTGACCGACAGGAGGGACGCCGCGTCGCGAAGCGCGACGGCCGCGCGCCCGCGGGCCGGGGTGAAGCCGTCCGGCCCCGCCATGTCCCGGTCGATCAGCAGGAGCGCGGTCGCGTGCAGTTCGAGTGCGCGCCGAAGGGCCGAGCGGAGGGCCGGCGGGGACGGGTCGAGGTCGACCGGCGACGGCTCGTCGGCGAGCAACCGGTTGCGGTTGTCGAGCAGCAGGAGACGCGCGCCGGATCCGTCGTGCGCCGGATCCGCGAGGTAGGCGGCGAGCGCGGGGAGGCTCCCGAGCACCGGCCGACTCCGCTGTTCCGCGCGCGCGAGACGTTCGGCGGCGGCTTCGGCGAGACGGAGGGGCACGATGGCCCGAAGTGTCAGTCCGGTAGCGTCGCGGAGCGCGCGCGGCGATGCCGAGAGCACCGCTTCAAGGCTGCCGAACCGGTTGATCAGCGCCTTGGCGAGCGGTTTCGTGTCGCCGCGCGGGACGCCGATGAAGAGCAGCATCTCGAGGATCTCGTAATCGGCGAGCCCGTCGGCGCCGCGCGCGAGGATCCGGTCGCGCATCCTCGCGCGGTGGCCCGCCGGTCCGGTGCTCGCGAAGACGGGGGCGTTTGCGCTCATTCCGACAACGTAACGCACTTGGCGGCCTGATGGCACCTGTGGCGCGGCGTCACCGATTTCGGATCAGCGCGCCCGCTTGATCCGTCGACGCCGACACGCGGCGACCGTCCGTCGCGGACGCTACCAGCCTGCCGGGGGACGTCGCCTGTTCCAGGCGTAGATCCCCCAGATCGCGACGGCGACGAGGAGCAGGATCTCGCCGAGCGAAAGATGCCGGAGAATGTGGAAGATCGCGCCGTAGATCAGGCCGTGGATCACGGACGACAGGATCATGTGGGTGATCCAGCCGGAGCCGTGCGCGGCGCCGTAGCCGTAGGCGTGATGGACGCCGAAGCCTCCGTAGTGAGGATGGAAGCTCGCGAGGCGGAGTGTGTGGGTCATAATCGCCGAGGTCTAGCAGATCGCGGCGACCCGATCCGCTCGTCCGACGACGCGCGCCGATGCCGGCAATCGGCGGAGCCCCGCGTTTTCGGTGCTCCGCCGTCTCGTCAGCGCAGGATCCCGTGCGCGGCGACCACCGGCGGCGGCACGGCTTCGCCGATCAGGGCCAGAAGGTCGATCTCGATCGTGGTTGCCATCGCGCGCATCGGGAGCGCGTGCACGGTCGGCGCGAACGGGTCGGCGAGTTCCTCGCCGATCCCATCGAGCGCCAGGAACATGAGACCGACCAGCGTTGAGCCGACGGGGGTGATCCAGCCGAGTTCCTGCACCATCGAGAGCGGAAGCACGAGGCAAAACAGCCGGACGAACAGACCCGGCAACACGACGTACTGGATCGCGAGCGGCGTGTTCCGGATCCGCTCGAGCGAACCCTGCGCGGCGATCAGATCGGTCAGAGTCCGCTCGATCTCGGCGTGAAGCGGGGCGTCCGGCGGCCGCCCGGCGGCGAGAAGCCGCGAAACCCCGACGACGATGGCCACCGGCCGGTTCGGCTGCCCGTCAGCCAGCGCCGCAACCGAGGGCGGGAGCAGCGTCGAGGCACGGTCGCCGTCCGCGCGTTCGCGCGCGAGTGCGGCGCGGAGCGCATGCGCGTAGGCGGCGAGCGCACGGACGAGCGGCGCCGGCTCGTCGGTGAGCGCTGCGATCTGGCGGGCGGCCGAGCGGGTGTTGTTGACCACGCTTCCCCAGGCGATCCGGGCTTCCCACCATCGCCCGCTCGCGGTCGTGTTGCGGACACCGAGGAAGAGCGCGAGCGCGGAGCCGATCAGCGCGAAGGGGAGTGCCGGCTGGTCCATCCAGGGACGGTGGGCGAGCTTGAAGACCAACACCACGACCACGTCCCACGCGAGCAGCAGTCCGAGCGCGCGGAGGTTCTCCCGCAGGAGGAAGGTCAATCCGATGCGGCGATCGACGATCATCGCCCTTCCCCCTCGCGGGGCGGTGGCGCGCTTGCTACCTCCGCTCGTATGACTTCCCACCTCGAACGGCTCAACCCGGAGCAGCTCGAAGCCGTCACCACGCTCGACGGTCCGCTGCTCGTTCTCGCCGGCGCCGGGACCGGCAAGACGCGGGTGCTGACGACGCGCTTCGCCCACATCCTGCTGACCGGTCGGGCGGGACCCGGCCAGGTGCTCGCGGTGACCTTCACCAACAAGGCGGCGCGCGAGATGCGGGAGCGCGTCGCGCACGCGCTCGGACGCGCGGTCGAGGGGCTCTGGCTCGGAACCTTCCACGCGCTCTGCGCGCGCATGCTGCGCCGCCATGCGGAGTATGTCGGGCTCAACGCGTCGTTCAACATCCTCGACACCGACGACCAGCTCCGCCTGCTCAAGCAGATCATGGCCGACGAGCGGATCGACGCGAAGCGCTGGCCGCCGCCGCAGTGGATGGGCGCGATCCAGCGCTGGAAGGATCGCGGACTGACGCCGGACCGGATCGGCCCCGCCGACGACACGGACTGGGGCGGACCCGGCGCCGCGCGTCGCGTCTACGCCGCCTACCAGGCGCGCCTCGCGTCGCTCAACGTCTGTGACTTCGGCGACCTGCCGATGCATGTCACCGAGATCCTGCGCACGAAGCCTGACGTGCTCGCGCAGTATCACCGGCAGTTCCGCTTCATCCTGGTCGACGAATACCAGGACACCAATACGGTGCAGTATCTCTGGCTCCGGCTGCTGGCGCAGCGATCGGACGGCACGGTACCGAACATCTGCTGCGTCGGCGACGACGACCAGTCGATCTATTCTTGGCGCGGCGCCGAGGTCGAGAACATCCTCCGTTTCGAGAAGGACTTCTCGCCGGCGACCGTGGTCCGGCTCGAGAGCAACTACCGATCGACGACGCCGATCCTGGAAACCGCGTCGGCGCTGATCGCGCACAACGGCGGCCGGCTCGGCAAAACCTTGCGCTCGGGCCGGAACGACAGCGCCGGCGAGAAGGTGCGCGTCGTATCGGTGTGGGACAGCGACGAGGAGGCACGCGCGGTCGGCGAGCGGATCGAAGAGTTGTCGCGCGACGGCGAAAGCCTCGCCGAGATGGCGATCCTGGTGCGCGCCGGATACCAGACGCGTTCGTTCGAGGAGCGGCTGATCACGCTCGGCCTGCCCTACCGCGTGGTCGGCGGCCTCCGCTTCTACGAACGGGCCGAGATCCGCGACGCGATCGCCTACATGCGCGTGCTGAACACGCCCGCCGACGACCTCGCCTTCGAGCGGATCGTGAACCTGCCGCGCCGGGGCGTCGGCGACGCGGCGTTGTCGACGCTGCATCGCGCGGCCCGCGAGGCGCGCGTGCCGATGACGGTCGCGACCGCCGGGCTGATCGCGTCGGGCGCACTCAAGGGTCGGATCCGCGACAATCTTTCGGAACTGCTCGCGCTGTTCGACCGGCTTCGCGCGGGACTCGGGACCGCGGGGCATGTCGCGGTCGTGGCGGCGCTTCTGGAAGACAGCGGCTACATGGAGATGTGGCGGGGGGACAAGTCGGCCGAAGCGCCGGGTCGGGTCGAGAACCTGAAGGAGCTCGTGCGTGCGCTCGCCGACTTCGAGACGCTCGGGGGCTTCCTCGAGCACGTCTCGCTGGTGATGGAGAACGACGAGGCGGCCGAAGCGCGGATCAGCCTGATGACGCTGCACGCCGCGAAGGGTCTCGAATTCGACTGCGTGTTCCTCCCCGGCTGGGAGGAGGGCGTGTTCCCGAGCCAGCGCTCGCTCGACGAGGGCGGCAACGCCTCGCTCGAGGAGGAGCGACGTCTCGCCTATGTCGGCATCACCCGGGCGCGGAAGCGGCTGATGATCAGCCATGCGGCGAACCGGCGGATCTACGCCAACTGGCAAAGCTCAATCCCAAGCCGGTTCGTCGACGAACTGCCCGAGGGTCCGATCGAGCATCTTGGCAGCGCAGCCCTGGCTCGCGAGCAGCGGATCGCCGCCCTTCCGGTGTTCGGGGGGCAGTTCCCGCTGGTCGCCGCGCGGCCGCGGACCGTGGAGGCCTGGGAGGTCGGCGAGCGGCAGCGGCCGTCGGAAACGATCCCGGTCGGCGCCCGAGTGTTCCACCAGAAGTTCGGCTACGGCGAGGTGGTCGCGACCGACGACGATCGGCTCGAGATCGAGTTCGACAAGGCGGGGCGGAAGCGGATCAAGGACAGCTTCGTCGATCGGGTGACCGCATGAGCGTGGCCCCTGCCCCGCTCGAAACGCTGTCGGTCGTGATCCCGGACACGGCGGTCGAGGCGTTCGAGGCGGCGCTCGGCGGCGTCTGCGACACGATCGGCTTCTTCCAGATGGACGAGCGGCGCGGAATCTGGCGGGTGGAAGGCGTCCGCGCGCGCGGCGAGAACGAGGCGGGGCTGATCGCGGCGCTGGCCCTGGCGCGGGCCGCGACCGGTGTCGAGGCGACGCTCGAACGCACCGCGACGGAAGCCGAAGGCTGGCTCGCGCGGACGGCGAGCGCCTTTCCGGTGCAGCGCGTCGGCTCGCGCTTCTCGATCCGCGGGACGCATCTCCCGCCGGGACAGGACCCGGGCCGGATCGGCCTCGTGCTCGATGCCGGCATCGCGTTCGGGTCGGGCGAGCACGCGTCGACGCGCGGTTGTCTCGTGGCGCTCGAACGCGCGGCGAAGCGGGCCAGGCCGCGCAGGACACTCGATCTCGGCTGCGGCTCGGCGATCCTCGCGATGGCGGCGGCGGCGCTGCTCCGCCGGCGGGTTCGGGCGATCGACATCGAGCCTTGGTCGGCGCGCGTCGCCGGGCAGAACGTGCGGCTCAACGGGCTCGGCGGGCTCGTCGCCGTCCGGCACGGCGACGGCTGGCGCTCGCGCTTCGTCGCACGGGGGGCGCCGTACGATCTCGTGTTCGCGAACATCCTCGCGCGTCCGCTCTGCCGCATGGCGCGCCCGCTCGCACTCGGGCTCGCGCCGGGAGGAACCGCGATCCTCGCGGGGCTGCTCGGAACGCAGGCGCGTCTGGTGCTTGCGGCGCATCGCCGGCAGGGTCTCGCGCTCGAGCGCCGGATCGACGACGGCGACTGGACGACACTCGTATTTCGGAGGCGTGGATGAGCGGAACCAAAGGGACGATCCTGGTGACCGGCGGCAGCCGCGGGATCGGCATCGCGATCTGCCGTCGCCTCGCGCAGGACGGCTGGGCCGTCGGGATCAACTATGCGCGGAGCGCGTCGGCCGCGGAGGCGCTCGCCGACGCGATCCGGTCGGACGGCGGGCGGGCGCACGCGATCGCGGCGGATGTCGGCGATCCGGCCGCGATCGAGCCGATGTTCGCCGCGGCCGAGCAGGCGCTCGGTCCGCTCGCCGGTCTCGTGAACAATGCCGGCATCCTCGGCGAGAAGGCGCGGATCGACGCGCAGTCGGCCGACGATCTCCGGCGCGTGCTCGACGTCAACGTGCTCGGTTCCGTGCTGTGCGCGGGGGCGGCGGTCCGGCGGATCTCGACGGCGCAAGGCGGCTCGGGCGGCGTGATCGTCAACCTGTCCTCGGTCGCGGCCAGGACCGGGGGCGTGCCCGGGCTCGCCGCCTACGCCGCGACCAAGGGGGCGATCGAAAGCTTCACGCGCGGCCTCGCCGCCGAGGTCGGACGCGAGGGCGTCCGGGTGGTGGCGCTCGCACCCGGCGTGATCGAGACGGATATGACCGACGACGCGATCCGCGACGCCGCGCGCCGGACCGCGCCGATGGGGCGTACCGGCAAG
>CAXUBA010000018.1:6890-8993 GCA_964249205.1 uncultured Acetobacteraceae bacterium
CCTGCCGAGATCGCGGACGCGGTCGCGTGGCTGCTGTCGGACGGGGCGGGCTACGTCACGGGAACGGTGCTGACGGTATCCGGCGGCCGCTGAGCGGCGCCGCTGCCGGTCGCCTGCCGCGAGCGTGACGGACGTGACTGCTTCGGCGAACCATCCGGCCGAGGCCGCCCACCCCGCCACGCTCCCGCTCCTGGCCGCCACCGTCTTCCTCGCGGTCGCCGTGATCGGGTTCGCGCTCTCGGTGGTGCCGACCTTCGTGCACGACCGGCTCGGCTTCGGACCGGTCGTGGTCGGCGCGAGCGTTGGCATCCAGTTCCTCGCGACGGTGCTGACGCGGCCGCTCGCGGGGCGGATCGCCGACGAGCGCGGCGGCGCGGTGAGCCTCCGGATCAGTGCCGCGAGCTGCGCGGCGTCGGGGGTCGTCCTGATCGTGCTCGCGCTGCTGCCGGGTGCGCCCGCGTGGATCAGGCTCGCGATCCTCGTGGCCGGCCGGCTCCTGCTCGGCCTCGGCGAAAGCCAGCTGATCGTCGGCGCGCTCGGCTGGGGCATCGGTCTCGTCGGTCCGGCGCGATCGGGCCGGGTCCTGGCCTGGGTCGGCATGGCAATGTACGGCGCGCTCGGCGCCGGTGCGCCGCTCGGGCTCGTGCTCGCGCACGCCGGCGGTCTCGCTCTCGTGGGTGCGGCGACGATCGTCCTGCCGCTGCTCGGCCTAGCACTCAGCCGCTCGCTTCGTTTTGTGCCGCCGGCGGGCGGCCGGCGCCCCCCGTTCGCCGCCGTCCTCGGCGCGATCTGGCGGCACGGCACCGTTGTCGCGCTGCAGGGCGTCGGCTTCGCCGCGATCGGCGCCTTCGTCACGCTCGACTTCGCCTCTCACGCATGGCCGCGCGCGGGCCTCGCGCTCAGCGCGTTCGGCATCGCCTTCGTCGCGCTTCGGATCATCGCGGGCGGCTTGCCGGACCGGTTCGGCGGCTACCCGGTGGCGGTCGCGTCGCTGGCCGTCGAGGCGTGCGGCCAGGCGGTGCTGTTCGGCGCCGGCACCGCTTGGGTCGCGCTGTTCGGGGCGGCGATCACCGGCGCCGGCTGCTCGATGGTGTTTCCCTCGCTCGGCGTCGAGGTCGTCCGCCGAATCGGCCCCGAGAGCCGCGGCACGGCACTTGGTGGCTTCGCCGCCTTCCAGGATGTCGCCTACGGGACGACCAGTCCGGTCGCGGGCGTGCTAGCAGCCGCCTTCGGCCTTCCTTCGGTGTTCGCGCTGGGCTCGCTCGCGGCGGCGGCGGGCCTCCTCGCGACCGTCGGTCTGCGCGCAACGGCTCGACGGGAAGCGGTGGCGGAACGCGGCTGACAATCGGCCACCGGCCGTCGCGGACAGGGGGACGCCGCGCGTTGCCGATTGGCCGCACGCTGGATAGTGTGGCGCTTCGCCAGGACAGCCGAGGCGGAGTTGAGACCGCTTTCAAGGAAAGTGGTTGCGCCAGATGCCGATCGTGCCTTTCCGCTCCGAACCCACCCGCGACGCACCGTGCCTGCGCAGCCCGAGCGCCGGACCGATCGGGTGATCGGGACGGAGCCGTTGCGGCCGGTGAACGAAACGGGCGGACGACGCGTGCGGGTGTTCGACCCCGTGCCGATGCCGTGGCGTTCCGCGGGCTCCTGGGTGCTGATCCGGTGCGGGCTCTCGGCCCTCTGGGCGGGCTTCGTCGCGCTCGTCGATCTGCTGGACCGGAACGGCGCGGTGCGGAACGGACCGTTCGAGTTCCGGGCCGGGCGCGACGGCAGGCTCGAGGCGATCGCCTTCGCGGCCACCGATGTCGTGTCCTGTCGGGTGACGATCCTCGGCCGCGTGCCGCTCGGCGCGGGAACGGTGGGCGTCTCGATCCGCCGCGCGACGCGCTCGTCGGCGCTGCTTCGTCTCGCGCGGCGCGAACCCGGCGGCATGCGCCGTCTCCTGGCCGCGCTGCGATCGCCGAACCCGTTTACGCTCGACGCGCGTCTCCGGGCACTCGGCCTCGCGCTCGTGGTCCCGGGGCTCGCGCCCCGCTCCTACCGCGAATGGCTGGACGCCTTCGAGACGTGGTCCGCGGCCGAGTTGCCCCGGGATCCCGA
>CAXUBA010000018.1:9093-14072 GCA_964249205.1 uncultured Acetobacteraceae bacterium
GACGAGATCGGGCTCGACGGCGTGCGGCACGGTCCCGACTTCCGCCCGACGCCGAACCTCCCGATGATGCTGTCCGGCGTGCTGTCGCGTGGTTTCTGGCTCGTCCGGCGAGACGTGTTCCAGCGCGGCCTCGAAGCCCTCCGTCATCGGACCGGACCATGGGCCGAGCCGGTCCGCCTCGAACTCTGGCTGGCAGGACGTGCCGCCGGACGGCCGAACGGGATCCGGATCCCCCACGTGCTGTCGAGCCGCCGACCGGATGCCGAACAGGCGCCGGCCGACGTCGTCGAACGCGTCGTCGCCGACTTCCTCGCCGCCGCCTCGATGCCGTTCCGCGCGCAGGCCGGGGCGCGAGCGGTGACGCTCCGTCACGACGGGATCTCGCCGCTTCCGAGCGTCACCGCCGTGGTCCCGTCCACCCTGGTCGCGCCGCACGCCGAACGCTGCCTCTCCTCGATCGTCACCGGCACCGACTATCCCGGACTGTCAATGCTGGTCGCACTCTCGGGTCCGCGGGATCCCGGCGAGAGGGAGCATCGCGTCGGGCGCCGGCTCGCGGCCGTCGATCCCGCGATCCGCATCCGTCACCACCGGTCGTCGACGTTCAACTTCGCGGAAACCGTCAACCGGGCGGTGGCCGAGGCGACGAGCGACCTCGTTCTCGTCCTCAATGACGACGTGACGCCGATCGACCCGACCTGGCTCGCCGACATGGCGTCGTGGTTCGCGGATCCGCGCGTCGGCGTTGTCGGCGCACGGCTCCTCTACCCCGACCTCACGATCCAGCACGGCGGCGTCCTGCTCGGGCCGGCCACGCTCTGCTACCACGCGTTCCTTGGCCTCGACGCGCGCGCGGCGGACCTTCCGCTCCGTGCGACGCTGCCGCAGCAGATGCTCGCCGTCACCGGCGCCTGCCTGCTGGTGCGTGCCAGCACCTGGCGTGCGCTCGGCGGGATGGATCCGGCCTACCCGAGCGGGTTCAACGACGTGGATTTCTGCCTCCGCGCGAGCGAGAGCGGACGCGAGGTCATCCTGTCGGACGCGACCCTGATCCACGAGGAGTCCCGGACCTTCGTTTCGCACTGGAGCGGCGAACGCGCCGCGTTCCACCGGATCGAGGTGGAGCGGATGCAGCGTCGATGGCGCGCCTACGTGGCGGACGATCCGTTCTACAATCCGAACCTCGATCTGATCGTCGAGCGGGCTTGGCAGCCGGTCTGGCCGCCGCGCCGGCCGGGCGACCCGGCGTCGCACGAGGCCGGGGCGGCGCTGTCGAGGGTGCCGCACGCGGTCTGATCCGGATCCGGGTCTCGATCCCTCATCCTCGCGCTCAACGGATCCGCTCCCGCCAGTCGGCCAGCACGTCGGCCAACGTGGTCGCCCATGGGATCCGCGGCGACCAGTCGAGGCGGCTCGCCGCCGCCGTCGCCGAGCCGAGAGCCCGCGGAATGTCGTCGGCGCGCGTCCGGGTCTCGTCTGTCGAAACGGCGACGGCGAGCCTGCTCGCGGCGATCAGGTCCGAAAGCACGTCCCCGATCCGGCGGGGTGTGCCGGAGGCGAGATTGAACACGAGATCGGGCGACGCTTCGACCCGTTCCGGATCAGCGGCGTCGGCATAGGCCCGGACGACGTCGCGGACATCGAGGAAGTCGCGCTCGGGCGCGAGATTGCCGACGCGGATGACCGGCTCCTGCCGTCCCGCCTCGATCAGCGCGAGCTGGCGGGCGAAGGCGGCGACCACGAAGTCCGCGCGTTGTCCGGGGCCGGTGTGATTGAACGGGCGGAAGCGGACGAGGCGGAGCCCATCGGCGGCCGCCATCGCGCCGAGCGCGAGGTCGGCGGCCGCCTTGGTCGCGGCGTAGGTGTTGCGCGGCGCGAGCGGCGTGTCCTCGGTGACCGGCGAGACCGTCTGGAACGAGCCGCCGTAGCTGTCGGCGCTGCCGGCGAACAGGAAGAGGCATCGAGGCGCATGCCGGCGGACGGCGCGCGCGAGGCGGAGCGTGCCCTCGAGATTGACCGACCACGCGCGCTCCGGCTCGTTGCGCGCGTCGCGGATCGCCGCGACCGCGGCGAGATGGAGACAGACGTCGGGTCGGGTCGAGAGGATCGTGCCCTCGACCGCGTCGTGGTCGGTGATCTCGAAGGAAGCCGCGTGGACCTTGGCGTCGGGCCAACGCGCGGCCATCGCCCGGACGGCATGCGCGCCGACGAACCCGCCGGCGCCGGTGACCAGGATCGAGCGCGGCGGGCTCAGGCGAGCGAAATCCGGGCGCGGTGGCGGGCGAGGTCGGCGTCCACCATCTCGGCCGCCAGCGCCTCCAGTGTCACCGCGGCCTCCCAGCCAAAGGCGGTACGCGCCTTGGACGCGTCGCCCTGCAGCGTGTCGACCTCGGCCGGCCGCATCAGCGTGGCGCTGGTGCGGACGTGTCGCTCGTGGTCGAGACCGGCGTGCGAGAACGCGATCCGGCAGAACTCCCGGATCGTGGCGGTGCGGCCGGTCGCGATCACGTAGTCGTCGGCGACGTCCTGCTGCAGCATGAGCCACATGGCCCGGACGTAGTCGCGCGCATGCCCCCAGTCACGCCTCGCGTCGAGGTTGCCGAGCTCGAGCGCGTCCGCGAGCCCGAGCTTGATGCGGGCGACACCGTCGGTGATCTTCCTTGTCACGAACTCGATCCCGCGCAGCGGGCTCTCGTGGTTGAACAGGATGCCCGACGACGCGTGCAGGCCGAAGCTTTCGCGGTAGTTCACGGTCATCCAGTGCGCGTAGAGCTTGGCGGCCGCGTAGGGCGAGCGGGGGTAGAACGGCGTCCGTTCGTTCTGCACGGGCTCGCGGATCAGCCCGAACATCTCGGACGACGAGGCCTGGTAGAAGCGGGCGCGCGGGCGGACGATCCGGATCGCTTCGAGGAGGTTGGCGGCGCCGAGCCCGGTCACGTTCCCGGTGAGCAGCGGCTGCTGCCAGGACGTCGCGACGAAGCTTTGCGCGGCCAGGTTGTAGATCTCGTCCGGCGAAACCGCGTCGACCACGCGGATCAGGCTCGACAAATCCGTGAGATCGCCGTCGTGCAGCCGGACACGGTCGAGCACGCCGACCCAGCGGAGCCGCTCGCCGATGACGTCGGACGAGGCCGAGCGCCGTATCAGCCCGTGCACCGCGTAGCCGCGGCCGAGAAGGAAGTCGGCGAGGTAGGCGCCGTCCTGGCCCGTGATCCCGGTGAGCAGCGCGGTCGGCATCGGTCGTCCACTCCCTCGCGACATCCCGGCGTTAGCCGACCGCACGAGGCGAGACAAGGAACCGCGGCGGTCGATCCCGGGCGCCCTTTCTCCTCCCTGCCTCCGGTGCTATCCCCTCGCCCCTCTTCCGGCCTTCCCGCCGGCAAGGAGACGCAGTTTATGGGTCACAAGCGCGACCGGCGGTTGTCGGGTCTTCTGTCGGGACTGCGGTTCCTTTTCCGCGTCGCCCAGTCCCGCTACAATCCGTTGCTCGCGCAGGTCGTGGTCACGCGACGCTGCAATCTCGCCTGCGGCTACTGCAACGAGTACGACAGCTTCTCGCCGCCGGTGCCGACGGAGACGCTCCTCGCCTCGATCGACCATCTGGCGCGCCTCGGGACGGCGTCGATCACGCTGACGGGCGGCGAGCCGCTGCTGCATCCCGATCTCGACCGCCTGGTACGCGCTGCGCGCGGGCACGGGATGATCGTGACCACCATCACCAACGGGTTCCGGCTGACGAAGGGCTGGATCGACCGGCTGAACGACGCCGGGCTGCAGGGCATGCAGATCAGCATCGACAACCTGGAACCTGACGACGTTTCGATGAAAAGCCTGTCGTCCGTGGAACGGAAGCTGGCGCTGCTGGCCGAGCACGCGCGCTTCAAGGTCAACGTGAATTCGGTGCTCGGCGTCAGCGGCGAACGAACCGAGGACGTCGTGACCGTGGCCCGCACCGCGGCGCGCTACGGGCTGCAGCACTCGGTCGGCGTACTGCACGATGGCACCGGAACGCTGAAGCCGCTGAGCCCGAAGCAGCGACGCGCCTATAACGAGGTGACCCGGATCTCGCCCTCGATCGTGCACGGCCTCAACTACCGGTTGTTCCAGCGAAACCTGATGGAAGGGCGGCCGAACGACTGGAAGTGCCGCGCCGGCGCCCGCTACCTCTACGTCGCCGAGGACAGCAAAGTGCACTGGTGCTCGCAGCAGCGCGGCACCCCGGGGATCCCGCTGCTCGACTATTCGCGGGACGACCTCAAGCGCGAGTTCCACACCGCCAAGGGATGCAGCGCGACCTGCACGCTGAGCTGCGTGCATCAGATGAGCGCGTTCGACCGGTTCCGCGGCGCCCAGCGGATCCCGGATCCGCACGCGGCGGCGCTGACGGCCTGACGGCCGACCGTCAGGCGCCCCGAAGACGCCGATTCGGGGGCGGCAACACGACGGACCGGTTTCGGACCGCATGCAAGAACCAGCGTCCGCACTGCGCGAGCCACGCGCGACGCTCGGCAAGCGTCGTCGGCTCGCAGCCGCGATGACCCGGTCGTTCGATCGTGGCGATCGCAACCAGGATGCGCCTCGCACGCGCGTCCCAGGTCAGGTCGCGGCTGTCGGAGAGCGACGCCGCGGCGAGGCGCGTTCTGAGCGTCTCGTCGGCAAACAGGATCGAGAGCCCGGACGCCAGCGCGTCGGCGTTGTCCGGCGGGCACAGGAACGCGTTCTCGTCGTGTCGGAGGACTTCCTCGACGTCGGGTGTCGCGCCGGCGAGGATCGGCCGGCCCGCGGCCATGTAGAGGAAGACCTTGAGCGGCAGCACCGTCGAGCCGAACTCGCCGAGCGGTCTCGTCGACGGCGGGATGACGAGCACGTCGGCAGCGGCGAGGTAGCGGGTCAGGCCGTCTCCGTCCTGCCAGGGCACGATCCGCACGTTCGGCGGCGTTCCGGCGGGGAACGCGCGCGGTTCGTCGCCGGTGCCGACG
>CAXUBA010000018.1:14082-28862 GCA_964249205.1 uncultured Acetobacteraceae bacterium
AGAAGGAACAGCACCGCCGGCAGCCGCCGCGCCGCCTCGACGCGCAGATCGAGGCCCTTCCTGCCGTTGACGCGCCCCGCGTAGACAACCGTCGGCTGCGATGCGGCGCCGCCGCTCAGCGCCTTCGCGTCCGCGGGGGCACCCGCGTCCCCGAGGCGCGCCGGCGCGAACCCGTTCCGGATCGTCGCGAGCTTCGCGGCGGGCACGCCGATCCTGCGATACGCCTCCCGCGTGTAGTCGGAGTGGCAGATGTTCAGCAGGAAGCGCCGGTGCCCCATCAGGGCGCGGAGCAGCGGCCGCAGCGGCGGGATCTGCGCCGGCCAGGGCCGGTAGTGGTCGAAGACGATGCGCTGGCCTGCCAGCAGCGCGGTGGCGGCGACCCAGAGATTGCGGGTGTAGACGAGGTCGGCGTCGCGGAACGCCTGGCGGCCGACGATCGTCAGGCCGCATCCCAGATGACGCAGCACGGCCGGACGGCCGGGCGTCAGGGCCGACACGACGGCGAGGCCGGGCGGCGCCCGCCATCCCCCCTCGCGTCGAACCGGCACGTGCAGCGCGGCGTGTCCGAGCGCGCCCGCGAGGCAGGCGGCGGTGGTGGTGAAGACCTCGGCGTCGGCCTCCCGGCTCGGGAGCGCGTTCTCGAAGGTGAAGAGGACCCTCAATCGAGGACACCGGACGAGAGCGCGCGCGACATGCCGGGCAGAGGAACACCCCACCCCGCGACGGTGTCAATGCGACGCGCCGTCCCGACCCCGCGGGTTGGCGCTTGCGACAACACTGACTATGAGGGCCGGGACAGGAGCCACAGCCATGATGTCGAACGGACGGACGGGCGTTCCGTGAGCGCCGCCCGGTGATCATCGACCGCTACGTGCGTCGTGAGATCCTGCGTCCGATCCTGCCGATCGTGGGGATCCTGAGCGCGGTGTTCGCGAGCTACAGCACGGCGACCTTCCTGTCGGACGCGGTGAGCGGGCTGATGGCGCCCGACGCGATCGCCGAGATGGTCGGGCTCAAGGTTCTGATCGCGCTCGAGGTCCTGGTGCCCGTCGGGCTCTACGTCTCGGTCGTGTTCGCGCTCGGCCGCTTCTCCGGCGACGGCGAACTGGTGGCGGCCTACGCGCTCCGCGTCCCGCCGCGCCAGGTGACGCGGGCCGTGATCCTGGTCTCGCTCGCGCTCGCGCTCGCGGTCGGCGCCTTCTCGCTGTTCGGCCGGCCGTGGGCCTATCGCGAGCTCCACCGCCTGTCCGCCGAGGCAACCGGCACGCTCGACGCCGGCGCGATGCGTCCCGGGACGTTCTATGTCGGCCGGAACGGCGACCGGATGATCTTCTTCTCGCGGCAGGATGCGCCGGGCGCGCCGGCGAAGGACGTCGTGGTGCAGATCTGGCGCGGCCCGAGCCGAATGGAAATCATCCATGCCGCGCGCGCCGACCTGCTGACGGGACCGGCGGGACAGGCCGGCTCGCGGGTCGATCTGCACGACGCCCACATCTACAAGCTCGATCTCGCGCACGCGGGCGACGACCAGGTCCTGCAGGCGGACGACATGATCGTCGATCCGGACGACGACACCGCCATCGGGTCCGAATACAGCTCGGTCGCGGCGAGCACTCGGCACCTGATCCGCGGTCGCTCAACCTTCGACGTCGCGGAACTCCAGTGGCGCCTGTCGACGCCGGTGTCGACGCTTCTCCTCGGCCTGCTCGGCATCCCGATGAGCCGGGCGAGCAGCGGCCGCAACCGTTACGCGAGGCTGGCCGCCGCCATCCTCGTCTACTTCGCCTACTACATCGTGTTCACCTCGGCGCGGACGTGGGTCCAGCACGGCGCGATCGGCACATGGCCGGGCATCTGGTGGGTGCCGGGCCTGCTCGCGCTCGGCCTCGTCGGCGCGTTCTGGGGCCCGGTGCGGAACGACTTCGCCACCGGACGGGCCTAACCGCGTGTTCGTCGAAGCCGCGCCCACGCCCGGTCCCGATCGCCTCCGTCCGTGACGCTGCTCGACCGCACGGTGGAAGCCTCCGTGCTGCGGAGCTTCGTGCTGGTCGCAATGTCGCTGACCGCACTCTTCAGCCTGTTCGATTTCGTCGACCAGCTCCCCGATGTCGGGCACGGTCGCTACCGGCTCGGCGACGCCCTGGTCTTCGTGATGCTGACGGCGCCGCTGCGCTTCCTCGAGGTGACGCCGGTCGCGATGCTGCTCGGTTGCCTGCTCGCTCTCGGCGGCTTCGGCCGTCATGCCGAGCTGATCGCCATGGGCAGCCTCGGCGTGTCGGAAGGCCGCATCATGCTCTCGGCGTTCCGGCTCGTGCTGCCGATCGTGCTCGTGCTGTTCCTGCTGGCGGAGTTCGTCATCCCGGTCGCGCAGCGTTTTGCGCAGGAAGGCCGATCGTCCGCGCTCACCTCGTTCGCGACGGCGCGCGCCGACAACAGTTTCTGGGCGCAGAGCGAAGGGCATTACCTGAACGTCCAGAAGTTTGCCGACGGGAACGTGCCGGAGAACGTCGACATCTACACGTTCGACGGCGCCGGCGACCTCACGCGCTTCATTCATGCCGACCGGGCGGACATCCGTCCGGACGGACACTGGGATCTCGCGAACGTCGAGAGGACCGACGTGCACGGTTCGGTGTTCCGGAGCGAACATTTCGCGTCGCTCTCCTGGACGTCGTTCATGTCGGCGCCGCAGGCCGAGCTGCTGATCCTGCCGCCGTCGTCGATGCCGCCGGTCGCGCTTTACCGCTACGTGCGGCACCTCCGACGCACCCACCAGCAGGCGACGCTCTACGAGCAGGAGATCTGGTCGAGGATCAGCATCCCGCTCTCGCTCGTGGCGATGGTGATGATCGCCGCGCCGTTCGTCTTCGGGCCGCCTCGCGCGCAGAACGCCGGGCTGCAGCTGATGATCGGGGCCGCGATCGGCGTCGTCTTCTCGCTCGTCCAGCAGGTCACAACCCGGCTCGACCTGCTGCTGGATCTTGGACCCGGAACGCTCGCGCTCGCGCCGTCGCTGCTGCTGATGGGCGTCGCCGCCTATCTTTTCCTCGCCCTTCGCCGATAGGTCGGCGCGGTCTGCGTCGGGAGGTGCTCGTGGACAGTTGGCCGCCTCAGGCCATCACGCGCTCGGCCGCGACGAAGCGCGCGAAGCGCACGTGCTGGCGGAACGCGAGCACCGCGAGAACCGCACTGAGAACGACGATCTCGAACACAAAGTAGAGGAGCGGCGCGCCGCAAATCGCGAAGACGAAGATGCCGAGCGTTCGGTAGTTCGCGGACAGCACGGACCATCGCCGGATCGGCCCCGCGAAGGTTTCGCGGTAACGGCGCCGGAGCGGCGCGTCACGGTCCGCCTCGTTCCGGAGAAGATCGTCGAGACGCCCGCGGTCGCGTGGCGACACGATCGCGAGGGTTTGCGCGTATCGGTAGATCGCGTGGAGCAGACGAAACGATCGCGCGGTCGGCGCCGCCCCGTCGCGCCGTTCCTCCGGCGGATCGGTCTTCCGCCCCCAGCCGTAGGCGTCGTAATCCTGCCGCTGCCTTTCGTAGGCGGCGGATTGGAGGGCGTGACAAAGCCCGGCGAGCGCGACGAGCGCCCAGATCAGCGGCCCGTTCTCGCGCCCGAGACGAAACGCCAGGGCGACGTAGACCGCGGTGAAGGTGACGTAGTCGCAGATTCCGTCAAGGACCTTGCCGGTTTCGGACTGCGCGTTCGTCATCCGCGCGAGTTGTCCGTCGGTGCCGTCGAGCACGTGCCACGCCACCATCAGCAGGAAGCCGCCGATCACCGCCAGCGTGCTGTCGACATGATCGTAGGCGACGCCTGCGGCAATGCCGCAGGCCATGCCGGCCAGCGACACGGCGTTCGGCCTGATGCCGCGTCGGGCGAGCAGCGGCGTCAGCCGGTTCGACATGGCGTGCACCACGAGGACGTTCGTGATGTCCTCGATCTCCCGCGTGCGGCGGACAGGCTCGCTGCCGCGTGCGGCGGCGTGACCGGGATCGCTCACCGGCTCACAACCGGCCTTCGTCGAGCAGACGCTCGGCGTGAGCGAACGCCACCGGATCGTCGACATCCATCCAGAGCCGGCCGCCGATGTCGTGGACCCTGGCACGCTCCCGGCGCGCGAGAACGTTCATCGCACCCGAGATGCTGTCGTCGCCCGCCGCCCGGCTTTCCCGCAGCGCCCCGAACATAGCGTCCGTGCAGAGAAAGGCGCCGGTGTCGATCGCGTTGAAGTCGGAAAGCGACTTGCCGATTGCCCGGATGAAACCGTCCGCGTGGCGCACGCGGGTCACGTCGTCCGGATCGTTGCGCGGATTGTCGATGTCGCTGTCAATCGCGAGCGTCACGGTTTCGGGGTCCGTCGGGATTGCCATCAGCGACCGAAGAATCGCGGGATCGATCAGGTGGTCGCACATGGTGAGCAGGAACGGTCCGGCGAGACGAGGTGCCGCGGCGAGCACGGAGGCGCCGTTGGCGCGCGTCCATTCGGGGTTTCCGATCGTGGTCACCCCGACGCCGAGGCGCGACGCGATCCCGTCGAGGGCGGCGGCAAGCTCGTCGCCGCGATAGCCGGTGACGACCAGGAACTCGGTGATGCCGGCCGCCTGAGCACGCGCGATGACGTGGCCGATCAGCGGCGTGCCGCGAAGCGGGATCAGTGGCTTCAGGCCACCCTTCTCGCGGAGCCGGGTTCCCTGCCCGGCGGCGACGATCAGACACGGGATCGACACCGCTGCGGGCACGCGGGCGTCACGCGGCACGGAAGAAGTCCGGCAGCGATGCGTGAACCAGCATGCTGTAGAGCTGGGTGGTGCGGTGCGCGCGGACATAATCCGGCGTGATGTCGAGCACGAGCGCCCGCGTGCGGACCGAGGCGTACCAGTGGACGACGCGCGTGGCGGGCGACAGGACGTCGCCGATTGTCGCGCGATGCTGCAGCCGGAACCAGTGCTCGGAGATCTCGGGCGGGAGCGGATAGAACACGGCGGGCGGATGGATCGTCGGGCCGTCGCCGTCGCTTCGGTCGAGCAGCGCCTGCAGCAGGGTGGGACCGAGCGCACAGGCTCGCCCGGCCCGCTCGATCGGCACGTCGCACATCGCGCGGAGGTACTCGGCGAGGAAGGGTGAAGCCGGCTCGGCGCCCAGCACCGCGTTGTTGACCCCGCGGATGTAGAACCGCTCGACATGCCGGAACGCGCGCCACCCTTCGGGCCAGGCGCGACACGCCTTCCGGGCCAGATCGAGCGCGAGGTGCCGCCCGAGCGTGACCGGCGACCGCGACCGGCGCGCGCGCGCCGGCCAGACGATGAACTCGGTGCCGACGAACTGCCGCGCGTCGAGGAGCGGGCGGAGGGTCGCGACCGTCACCGTGTCGAGATCGAGATAGATCCCGCCCTCGCGAAACAGAATGGCGGCCCGGAGGATGTCCGCCCGCGCGACCGGCGCGGGGACCGCCCGATGGAGCGTCACCAGTGCTTCGCCGACGCCGATCGCGCGGCCGACGTCGCGAAGGCAGGGCTCCGGATCGAGCGGCGCGAAACGGACGTTCCGGGCGGCCTCGAGTGCCCGACGTTCGGCGCCGTCCGCGAGCGGCTCGGTGTGATGCAGCGTGACACGGGCGATGCCGCCCCGCCCGGCGGCCGAAAGGATCGCGAACACGTAGGCCCAGGGGATCGCCGGCCCGATCCAGACGAAATGCACGTCCGCCGGAATGCTCATCGGGACGGACGCGCCCCTACGCCGCCGGGCGCCTCTGACCGATCGTTCATCGCGCACGCTTAGCGGCAAAGACCAAGAGGCACCAGATCCGCGTCGGACCGGCCGCTCGTTTGTCTTCGACCGACGGACGCGGTAGAGCCTCCGACATGCCGACAACCGACCAGCCCATCCGCCCGCGCGCCGGTTCGTCCTGGACGGCCGCCTGGCGGCATGGACGAAGCCACGATCTCGGGAAGATGACGATTGCCGAACTCTGGCGAGCATTCTTCCTCACGCCGGCGATCCAGATCTACCTCGTGCTGGCGGTGGTGTCTGCGGCGGTTGCCGCCGAACGGTTCCGCGGCTGGACCCCGCTGGCGCTCGCGGTCGCCGCGACGGTCGTCGTCTATCCCTTCGCCTGGTACGCGATCCACCGCTTCATCCTGCACGGCACGTGGCTCTACCGGTCGTCCTGGACCGCAGGTCTGTGGAAACGGATCCATTTCGACCATCATCAGGACCCGCATCAGCTCGACGTGCTGTTCGGGGCGCCGTCCAACACGATCCCGACGATGGCGATGATCACGCTCCCGGTCGGCTTCGCGCTCGGTGGCTTCGGCGGGGCCGCCGCGGCCTTCGGCACGGGCCTGCTGACGACCTGCGTTTACGAGTTCTGCCATTGCGTGCAGCACCTGAACTACAAGCCCCGGAACAGATTGCTTCAGTATATGAAGCAGAAGCACTTGCTTCATCACTTCCATGACGAGGGCGGCAACTACGGGATTGTCAGTTTCCTGCCGGATCGACTGTTCGACACCTTCTACCCGGACGCCCGAAGCCGAAAGCGCAGCCCGCACGTGTTCAATCTTGGCTACGATCTCGACGAGGCGACGAAGTTCCCCTGGGTGATGCGGCGGAGCGGGCGGGCGCCGCTTGATCGCCCCCCGGGCGCGACGACGACGCGATCGGGGCCGACGACGCGCTGATGCCGCGTCCGATCGAGATCGTCCCGGTCGCGCGACCGTCGGAGCGCAGCCGGTTCATCCGTTTGCCCGATCTTCTGTCGCGCGCCGATCCCGCCTACATCGCGCCGCTGCACGACGAACAGCGGAAGATCCTGTCGCCGCGGCACAACACCTACTTCCAGCACGCCGAGGCGCGCTACTGGCTGGCCCGCCGCGACGGACGCGACGTCGGGCGGATCAGCGCCCAGTGGGATCGTCGTCTTGGCGACGAAGGTCACTTCGGAATGCTCGCGGCCGAAGACGATCCGGCCGTGTTCGCCGCCCTGTTCGGTGTGGTCGAGGCCTGGCACCGCGACGCGGGCCGCTCGCGCCTCGTCGGCCCCTACAACCTCTCGACCAATGATTCGCTCGGCGTGCTCGTCGACGGGTACGCGACGCCGCCGATGCTGCTGATGGGGCATGACCTGCCCTACATCGGGCGCCGTGTCGAAGACCTCGGTTACGGCCGCGAGAAGGACCTGATCGCCTATCTATACGAAATCGGGACGGACCTGCCGCCGGGTCCGCGTCGGCTGATCGACCGCCCGCTGCCGGCCGGGCTGGTGATCCGGCCGCTCGCCATGTCGGATTACGCGAATGAGGTCCGGACGGTCAGCGCGCTGTTCAACGATGCCTGGGCCGAGAACTGGGGGTTCGTCCCGCTCAGCGAGGCGGAAACGGACCAGATGGCCAAGCAAATGCGCATGCTGCTGCACGAGAAGCTGGTCTGGTTCGCCGAGTTCGAGGGCGCCCCGGTCGGCTTCATCGTCGCGCTGCCGAACCTCAACGAGGCGATCCGCGACCTCGATGGACATCTGCTTCCGTTCGGATGGGCGAAACTGCTCTGGCGCCTCAAGATCGCGCCGATGCGGACCGCGCGCGTGCCTCTGATGGGGATCCGCCGGAGCTTCAGCCGCGGGCTGCTCGGCAGCGTCGTGCCCTTCCTTCTCATCGATGCGGTGCGACGGGAAGGACGCAAGCTCGGGCTCACCTCAATCGAACTCTCCTGGATCCTCGAGGACAACGAGCCGATGCGACGCATCATCGAGGCGATCGGCGGCGCGGCCTACAAGACCTACCGGATCTACGCCAAGGATCTTGTTGCCTCGCACGCCTCGTGAGGACGCGCCCGGCGTTCGCCGGGACCTGCGTGCGCCGAACACGGGGCCGCCCGCCCCGTCAGCCGGCGAGCGCGGGTTCCGCGTTCTCGGCGCCGAGGCGGAGATCGAGCGCCTCCGCGGCGTTCCTGAAGCAGGCGATGGCCTGCTCAATCTGCGCCCCCTCATGCGCTGCCATGACGCTGGCCCGCAGCAGCGGACGCTCGTCGGGCGTCGCGGGCGGCAGAACGAGGTTCACGTAGATCCCCTGGTCCATCAGCCGGTTCCAGAACGATGCGGCGGCCGCGATGTCGGGCATGCGAACAGGAACGATCGGGCTGATCTCGGGACCAACGGAGAAGCCGTGTCCGCGCAGACCCTCCGAAAGGTGCCTCGCGTTGGTCCAGAGACGCTCGCGCAGCTGCGGCGCGTCCTGCATGCGCGCGAGTGCCGTGCGGACCGACGCGACCACGGACGGCGGCAGCGATGCCGAGAACATGTAGGGGCGGCAGACCACGCGCAGGATATCGAAGTCTGGATGGTCGGACACGCAGAAGCCGCCGACGCTGCCGAGGCTCTTGGAGAACGTGCCGACGATGACGTCCACATCGTCCTCGACGCCGGCCTGCTCCGCGAGGCCGCGGCCGTTGGCCCCGAGCACGCCGAGCGAATGCGCCTCGTCGACCATCAGGAGCGCGTCGTTCTCGCGTTTGACCGCCGCGATCTCGGCCAGCGGCGCGCTGTCGCCAAGCATCGAGTAGATGCCTTCGACGACGATGATCTTGTTGCCGGGCGTTCCCGCGAGGCGGCGCAACCGGCGATCGAGGTCGTCTGGATCGTTGTGCCGGAAGCGGATCACCTGCGCATGGCTCATCCGGCATCCGTCGTAGATGCTCGCATGGCTGTCGGCGTCGATCAGGAGCGTGTCGTCTTTGCCCCCGAGGATGGACAACATTCCGAGGTTGGCCTGGTAGCCAGTGGTGAAGAGCATGCAGGAACGACGTCCAAAGAACGCGGCGAGCTCGCTTTCCAGGCTTCCGTGCAGTCCGTACGTCCCGTTCGCGATCCGCGAACCTGTCGTGCCGCTGCCGAAGCTTCGAAGCGCATCGGCGGACGCCGCCAGGCATTCGGGATCGTAGCTGAGGCCGAGATAGTTGTTGGTCCCGAACAGCAGGGTCGGCCTTCCGTCGATCACGCCGTGCGTCGCGGAGATCGCGTCCTCGATCACCACCCTGAACGGATCGCGAGAGCCGTTGAACAAGGAGCGCCGCGCTTCCGCCAGCGCGGCGAACCGTCCCGCGAGGCTCATCGCGCGATCCCGATCGACGGGACCGGTCCGGCCGGCCTCGCGCCGTTCGTCGTCGTCGCGTCGTGCCGATCGCTGTCAGGGAACATCGCGCGGGGAGACCTCGATCCTGGAGCCGGCACGTCGAGGCCGGATGTCACGACATAGCCGATGCTCGCCGTCCGATCCATCCGACCCCATCGCAGCCCGCGCACGCGTCTCAGGATTTCAACTCGACGAGGCAGCGCGACAGGTCGTCCACGGTCCGGATATGGGCGAGACGGTCGAGCGGGACGGAAACGTCGAACTCGTCCTCCACTTCCATCACGAAGTTCATGATCGTCAGGCTGTCGAGACCGAGATCGTCGGTGATGACGGTGGAACCGGTGATTGGCCCCTTCACCTTCGGGTTTACGCGCAGCCGTCCGATCACCTGCTCCGTGACCGTTTCCAGGTCGACACTCATTGATACCTCTGCTCCAGCGCATCGCGCGCGGGCCGGATCGCCCTCAGCGCCCGAGCCAGCCCGCCCGCCGATACCACGCCACCGTCGCTGCGAACCCGCGACCGAGATCGATTTTCGGCAGGAAAACCGATCCCGGGAGCAGCTCCCCGGGCGCGACGCCCCAGGCTCCATACACCATTTCGCCCGCCTTGCCTGGGCCGAAAACGGCGGCGGATCGGCCGAACGCCGCGCGCAGGCCCGCGACCTGGCCGGCGACCAGGATGGCGGCGGCCGGCAGGGGAACCAGAAGCGGATCGCGTCCGAGCGCCACCGCGGCCGAGCGCAGGATGTCGCGCGCGGCGTAGCCCGTGGGGTTCCGGTCGGCGAGGGCGTGGGTTGCCCGCCCGGTGCCGTCGCCGACCCTGGCGACCGCGGTGATCGCGTCGGCGGCGTCGGTCGCGTGGATCATTGCGTAGCGGGCGCCGGGCGGTCCGGGGACCGGCACGAGCGGCAGGACGGCCGCGCGGAAGATGCCGAGCGTCGCCCGGTCCGACGGGCCGTAGATGACGGGCGGCCGTAGGATCGTCAGACGGCCGCCGAACGTGTTCCGGAGCGCGTGTTCGCCGGCGTGCTTGCTTTCGGCGTAGGGCGACGCCGACGGAACACGGGCCGCCAGCGAGGAAATGCCGATCAGGTGGGCGTCCGGAGCGTGAAGCGAGGCGGCGTGCGCGAGCCGGTGCGCGCCGTCGCGGTTCACGCGCATGAAGTCGCGACGGCTCCTTGCCGCCGTCAGCCCCGCCGCATGGATGATGACCGAGGCACCTTCGACGAGGCGCGCCAGCGCCCCGGTATCGGAGAGATCGCCTGGAACGACGTCGGGTCCGGCGTCGGCGCCGACCGGGAATCCGGACGGGTCGCGGGCGAGCACGCGAAGGCGGAACCCCGCCCCGCGAAGCGACGGGAGCAGATGTCGGCCGAGGAAGCCCGTGACACCGGTGAGGGCGGCGAGCGGCGCGGACTCGCCCCCGCGGCGGGATCCCGGCTGCAGCGTCAGGCGACCGAGGACACGACGGGCGGAACCGAGAACGCGCCGGACAGCAGCATTTGACGGGCGCGCGTGCGGCTCAGCTTGCCGGACGACGTCTGGGGCAGGCTGTGCGGCGGCACGAGCACGACCGAGGTCTCGACGCCGTAGCGCCGACGGAAAAGCGCGGTCGTTTCCAGCCGGAGCGCTTCCCGCTCCTCCTCGTCGCCGATCCGGCACTGCACCAGGGCGACGATCTCCTCTTCGGTGCCGGTCTCGACCGAGAAGACGACCACGTCGCGGGAGCGGATGGTGGCGATCTCGCTTTCGGCGGCCCACTCGAGATCCTGCGGCCACACGTTCCGGCCGTTCACGATCATCAGGTCCTTGGCGCGACCGGTGACGACGACCTGGTCGGCGACCAGGTAGCCGAGATCACCGGTGTTCAGCCAGCCGTCTGCCGAAAGCACGTGAGCGGTTTCCTCGGCATGACCGTAGTAGCCGATCATGATGCTCGGTCCGCGCGCGAAGATCGTGCCCACACGACGTTCCGCGAGCGGTCGGCCGCGTTCGTCGCGAACCTCGAGCTCATGACCTGGAAGGATGCGACCGCAACGGACGAAGTCGCGGCTTTCGCTTTTCCGGTCGGGCGCAGGCCGCTCGGGCGCGGGCCGGTCGGGGAAGGAGCGGTCGAGCACCGGAAGCGCCATCCGGTGATGCTCGAGCGCATGGCGGGCGACCGTGTCGGTCGAGATGCCGCGCCCGAGGGGCGCGAACGAGAGCGCGAGTGTCGCCTCGGCCATCCCGTAGCTTGCGACGAAGGCATCGGCGCTGAACCCGTGCGGCGCGAAGCTGCGACCGAACGCCTCGAGCGCCTGCGGCCGGATGATGTCGCCGCCGACGCCGGCGACGCGCCAGCTCGAGAGATCGAGCGCGTCGGACGCCGTCTCGGCCTTGCGGGCGCAGAGCTCGTAGCCGAACGACGGGCTGTAGGCGAGCGTCGCGCGGTTTCGGCTGATCAGTTCCAGCCAGACGAGCGGGCGACGGCTGAACTCCCGCGTCGGCAGGAGGTCGATCGAGATCTGCGACGCCATCGGCGTCAGCAGGAAGCCGACCAGCCCCATGTCGTGGAAGAAGGGCAGCCATGACGCGCCGCGGTCGTTGTCCCGGACGGCGAGCCCGAAGCGCCCGATCGACGCCGCGTTGGCCATGACCGCGGCCTGCGTCACCGCGACGCCGAGCGGAAAACGCGTGCTGCCCGAGGAAAACTGCAGATAGGACAGGCCGCCGGGATTAGACGGCGGCAGCGGGCGATCGCTCGGCTCGAGGGTCTGGATGTCGGTCGCTCGGCCGACGAGACGGACGTCGAGGCCGTCGGTCGCCTCCCGCAGCCACGCCTGGAGGCTCTCGGGCGCAAAGCAGGCCGACGCTCCGGCGCTGCCGATCATCCGGCGAAGCGTCGCGATGTAGGTGTCGCTGCCCGCGAACGCGGCCGGCAGGGGCAATGGGACCGGCACCAGGCCGGCATACTGGCAGGCGAAGAAATGGCGGATGAAGTCGCCGTCGTTCTCGGCGACGATCGCCACCCTGTCGCCCGGGACCAGCCCGAAGCCGAGCAGGCGTCGCGCCTGGTCGAGCGACTGCTCGCGAAGGTCGCGGTAGGACAGGACCTCCGAAAGCACACCCCGGCCCGAGTAGACGTTGATGCCGGTCTCGCCACGTGCCGCATAGTCGAGCGCGTCCGGCAGGGTCGGGAAATCGGCGACGCGACGCGGCAGCCCGGAGGAGGAAGGGGTCGGACGGGCTGGGTTCAGCACGGGCAGCAATCATCCTTCGCAGACTCTGGTCCGGCCCAAGATGGCCCGGCGGTATCAAAGTCGGACGGTCGACAGATGTCCATCGAAGGGGTTCTGGCAATCCCGAGCCCCTCCGACACCGCCCGATGTCCCGACGCCGTTCCGGGCACGGGTCGTTTCTTTCCGATGACAATCCCGATATCACAAACGGTGCTGCGGCGCCGCCGTCAATGCCGGGATCGGCCGCTCCCGGCCGCCGAATGCGGATTGGCCTCGGGTTCGAAGACCGTGTGGGTCCCGGCTTCCAATACGATCCGGTCGCGCGCGAAGAGGCTCCGCATGAAGGACGCGGTGAAGCGGCGGCGCGCGTCCGGGCGATCGACGCGACCTTCGATCTCGATCGCGGTCTCCTGCCCTCGGTCAAGCCGGTGCAGGAGGGCGGCCTCGGGAAGGCGGCCAATCGCGATCTGGTCGTGGGCGAAGAACGGATCCGCGTCGATCGGCTTGCCCGCCTCGAAGCAGAGCAGGAGGTCCTCGCAGATGGCCGGGCCCGGCCATCGCTCAAGCGCGTCGATCGTCGCCCGTGCGTCGCGGGTCTCGCGCGGCAAGCGACGCCAGGCGGCGACGTCGGCGGCGACCACGAGGGGGACGGGCGCGACGGAGGCGAGAACCGGCACGGCGAGGGCAAGGATCGGAAGGATGCGACGAGGCGCGAGATCCCGGTCGGCGTGTGCCCAAGCGGCGGACAGGGCGAAGGCGAGCGCGACGGTCGGCGGATAGAAGACGTTCAACGCCACGCCGTCGCCGCCCGCGAAGGCGATCGAGACGAGGTTCGTCGCCAGGAGCAGGACAAGGAGGAAGCGGCGCGCCGGCAGCTCGGGGGAACGAAGCAGCATGACGGCCGCGACGGCGAGCGGCGCCCCGAGGTGAAGGAGGTAGACCGCGAGATTCCGGCCAAGATGACCCGGGAGATACGCTCTCGGGCCCAGCATGTGGGCGAGGAACCATCCGCCATCGATCGCGACGGTGAGTGCGAGGAGCCCGGAGGCAGCGACACTGCCGACACCGGCCCAGAGGAAAAAGGATCGCCAGCGCCCGGCGATCAGGAGGTCGATCCCGGCGGCGATCGGCAGGGCCACGATGTCCTGCTTGACGAACAGGGCGATCGCGAAGGCGGCGCCGGAAACAGCCAGCCAGACCCGGCTGGTCCGGCCCTTGAGCGCCGCAAAAAGCGCGAACGTCCCCGACGCGACGGCGAGTAGGCCGGGGTCGTCCATCGCGCGGCGCTCGGGAGTGAAGGTTGCGCACCAGAGCAGGAAACAAAGACCGGCGAACGCCCCTGCCCTGCCCGACCGGGTGATCTCGCGGACGCCGGCGCCAGTCAATGCGGCGCCGACCAGGAGGGCCAGGAGAGCCGTGATCCGTCCGGCGAGGACCATGTCGCCAAGGGCGACACCGAACAGTCCGACGACGTGGAACGACAGAAACGGGTAGTTGGTGATGCGGCCGGTCGGCCGTGCAGCGTAGAGCGGGTTGAACCCGGCCGCCATGCTGTCCCGGTAGGCGTTCCAACCCTCGTTGTAGTTGAGGCTCGGGAGCGCCGAAATGCGCGCGACGGGATACGCGAGCACGAGCGCCGCCGCGACGGCGAGCACGAGGAGCGCGCAGGACCGGAGTCGTTCGAGGCGCCGGGACGTGCTCCGGCTTCCGGCCGAGCGACAGCGGTGCGGCCCGTCCGATCCGGCTGGGCTCGCTTGAACTTGTTGCCCGGCCACGAAGACCATCTTCGGTTCGCCCCGGCCGCCGGATCAAGCGCCGAGACGGGGCAGAAGGCGCGGGACCGGAGCGAAACGAAGGACAGGCCAGGCGCCGCGACGTCGGTCCCTTGCTGCCACGGGGGACGTTCCGGCCGGGATCGGAGCGCGTCCGGCGGCAGCGTGCAACGGAAACGAGGCTCGGTCTCTCGCGCCGCGCCCGTGGATGGTGCCAGCGGAACAGGGTCGGCGTGAACGCGACGATGGCCGTGCGCCAGAAATTGAACTCGTGCCCGGAGCCGAGCGGGGTGGAGAGCTGGCTGTTGCAGTCGAGAGACGTCAGCTCCGCGCGGAAGTTGATCGTGTTCTGCAGGGCGGTGTTTCCCGACCCCTTACCCCGGCGGCGAGGCCGTGCTCGTGCGGCGGGCTGTTGGCAAGCGCCGCCTGCTTCAGGCCGTTGTCGATCACGGTGCTCGTCGAGCATCGGCACGGTGCTGCCGAGCGAGGGGAGATTGTCGAGGATCTCGGTTCGCGTCCCACGGTGAATCGTGTCGCCGTCGCCATGGTCGAGGTAAAGCATAGGCAGGCTGTTCTGCGCGTCCCGTTGCGACTTCCGTTCGGCGGCACCCGTGTCGATCGACTGGAAGTGGTCGATGTCGAGAAATACGCCG
>CAXUBA010000019.1:0-8464 GCA_964249205.1 uncultured Acetobacteraceae bacterium
GGAAACGTTCCCGCGCGTCGTACATCCGAAGCGACAGTTCGTTCTGTTGCTTCCGAAGAAACGCCTCTTCCGTCATGCGGGCTGCGAGCCGACGCCATTCCGCATGGCGTCTGAACGCGGCGAGCCGCAACTCGTAGGGCCAGACGCTCAAGCGGCAAGGCGTAACCGCCTCGAAGGCGACTTCCGAGGGAACACCCCTCAGGGCGCTGCTCAGCGCCAAGGCCATCATGCCGGCAACGACGAAGTCGAGGACGACGTGCTTGCCCTCGACCGAAACGGAATAGACTTGTAGGATGCCTCTATGGACGAGCCCTAGTTCGTGCTGCTGCTGCCCGATTCCGCAGAAGACATCGCCACGCTTCAAAAGCCGAGGCTTACTGACCGCTTCCAGCCACTCGATCTCGGCTTCCGGCAAATCGCAACGATCGAGGAGAAAGGCGCGCAGAGTGGCCGCAGAGTGATGTGTGGCCACGACTCGCGTCCCTCCTGCCGGGTTGAACGATCATGCAAGCGCCGGACCCCAGTCGCGAGTGATAGGCCGCATCGTGCCCGGATCTGAGGACGTGACGCGCCCGCCGATGCGGACGATTGTGTCGATACTGATCTTCTCCGCCTGGGTCGGGGTGTGCAGCGCCGCCCCGGAATTCATATGGCAGGGAGCCAAGATCACGGTTGCCCACGCTCACGTGGAGGAGCTTTGGGCAATGGCGTTCACGGGTCTCGTGCTCGCCTGCTTCCTCGAGCCGTGGTTCGAACGGGTGCGAAATCGTCTGCACGGTGCTCCGCCTCGCGAAGAGCCTAGTCCGACCCACGCCTTGATCATCGGTTTCGGTCTCGCCGTGGTCGCGGTCTGCGTACACAGCGCCATGGGCGGCTTTTTCCGTTCCGGTGTCGGGGAGGCCGGATCGATGGGACCAGGATCGGCCGGCGCCCTTTCTCTCACGCTTGGGTCGTCGTTGATCTCGAGCTTGGTGACCCTCGCCTGGTTCGCCCGTCGCCGCGGTATCGGCCTCATCCTGGCCTCTAGTCTGGCGACGGTGGCGCCGCTGGTCGCGGGAGCGATCCTCGACTGGAGCCGAGCCGTCATCCTAACCACTGAAATCCCTTGCCTCACCATCCTCCTACTCGGTCACCTTCGTCACGAGGGGAGGACCGCCTCCGATCTTCGGCTGTCGCAAGCGCGTATCGTGGCCGGCGTGGCGGCCGCGTGGCTTGCAACAACCCTCCTGACCGACCTCGCGCTCGACGCGACAGGCTTGAAGCGATGGGCGCCATACAGCCCAGGCAATTACTTGATCGACCTGCGTTTCTATGCCGGCTGGATTGCGGGTCTTTTTCTTGCGCCCCACCCACGATTGCGCGATTAAGCCAAGTCCAAGGTCGGAAATCGTTTCAGGGCGTGGCAGAACGGTGAGAGCAGGCGCGGCCTTGCGAGGTGTCAAGCGGCCGCGGCGATTTCGGTCACCTCCCGCCAAGCGCGGAACGCGACGTCACGAGCGATGCTTTCGGTCGTCGCGCCGGGTCTCGGTCACGAGGGATCCTGCTCGGTGGCGGCTTCGACGCGCTGCTTCGATTCCTTGCCGAGCAGGGCATCGAAACGGGTTGTCGCCGGATGGCGGTTTGCGACCGTGAGGACGGGTTGTTACGGTCAGGCATGGCGGCTGACCCGCGACCCACCGCCCGGACAACAAGCCCGACCGGTTCCCCGTCGGACGAGGCTCTGCGAGTCGCACGCGCCCGCGTCGAAGCGTCGCCCGACGCACCCGGTGCTTGGTTCGACCTTTGCCGCCTGCTGCTCGCACGAGGCGACCCGACGGCCTCGCGACTGCTGCCGGCACTCGAGCGGTTCCCCGCCCACGCACCGGGCTGGTGCGACCTCGGCGCGACGCTGCTCACGCTCGGGAAGCCGGGCGCGGCGCTGGTCGCGTTCGATCGGGCGCGCGACGCGGCGCGGACGACCGTGCCGGCGCTGCTCGGTCGCTCGGCCTGCCTGCTGGCCCTCGGGCGAGCGGCCGAGGCCGTGCAGGCCGCGGCTGCGGCGGAACGGATGGATCCGGCGTCCGGATCGGCCGCGTTCCGGCACGGTCTCGCGCTCCGCGAGGCGGGCGCCGTTTCCGACGCGTTGGCGGCGTTCGAGCGTTCGGTCCTGCGCAATCCAGGGTACGCGGAAGCCTGGTTCGCGCTCGGATCCCTTCGTGGCGACCGCGGCGACCACGCCGGCGCGGCGGCGGCCTATTGGTCGGCGCTGGCGGCGCGTCCGGATCTCCACGAGGCCGCATTCAACCTCGGGGTCGCGCGCACCCCAACCCACCCCCTCGCCGCTGCGCTCGACGCCTTCGGCGCGGCGCCGCGCCAGCGCCCGGGATCAATCGGGCGGCTCGCCCAGGCCCTCGTCTCGGCTCCCTGCGGGTGCCTCTTCCTCAATCCCGCCCAACTCCTGCGAACGCTCGCCGCCCGAACGTGAGGCCCGGAAAGTCTTCCGGTAGTGACCGGAGCCGCCGAGCAGGGTTTCCGCGGTGCGCTGGTAGCGGTCGGTGCGGCCCGGATCGAGGGTCGCAAATTCGAGCTCGACGCGCTCGCGCCGCACGGGGATGCACTGCGCGACGGGCGTGCCGCGCGGCAACACGCCCGCGAAGCTCGGGTCCGTCCAAACGGCGGGGAACAGGATCCCGACATCGTGGAAGCGGTCGGCATCGACCAGGCCCGACAGGAGGCGGAACGGCAGGTCGGCGCGGTTGACGGGATGGGTCGCGAACAGCGACCAGCCCTCCTCGAGTTCGACCGTCCAGAACAGGTTGAACTTCACGGCGACCGCGTCGGGCGCGTGGAACGGAGTGCCGGACAGCTGCGCGGGCGCGTGGAAGGCGATCGGCGCGCGCGGGTGAAGCGACGCACCCAGGCGCGGGATCGGCCAGTCCCACGAAAGCCGGCCGTCCGCGACAAGGACGTCGCAGGGGAGCGGCAGGACGAAGCCCTGCGTCATCGCGTCGACGAAGGGCGGACAATGCTTGACCGTGCGGACCGGCTCCGTGTGCAGCGCCGACGGCGCTTCCGCCGGCATGCGACGCAACCATTCCGGGAGCGACGCACGGGCCGGCGCTGGACGGGGCAACAGGCCGTCCAGCGCCGGATCGCAACGAAGGACGACCTTCACGCCGGGGCCGTCCGGGCCGGGATCAGGTCTTCTGCGGCTGCCAGCTCTTGATCAGCTCCTCGTAGGCGACCGTCTTGCCGGGCGGCTTCTCGTCGCTGAGCTTGCGCTGCGGGGCGAGATTGCCGTCCTTCTTCGCCTGATCGTACCAGTAATCCGCCGTCTTCTCCGGGTTCATCACCGGGCCGAGTTCGCCCTGCACGCCCGACCGCTGCAGCCGGGTCATGATCGCGTCCTGGTCGCGCGCGAGGCCGTCCATCGCCTGCTGGTAGGTGACCTGACCGCTGATCGCGTTCGACACGTTCTGCCACCAGACCTGCGCCATCTTGCCGTAGTCGGGCACGTTGACGCCGGTCGGCGTCCAGTCCTTGACGGTCGGCGACCGGTAGAACTCCACAAGACCGCCGAGCTTCGGCGCCACCTGGCTGGCAGCATCCGACATGATGTCGCTGGTGCGGATGATGTGGTTCGAGACCAGGAATTTCTTGAGCGTGACCACTTTCGACGTGGTGAACTGGGCGTACAGCCAGCCCGCCTTGACGCGTTCGAGCGGCGCGTATTTCAGCATGGTCCAGCAGCCGCAATCCTGATAGCCGACCTTCATCCCCTCTTCCCAGTAGGGGCCGTGCGGAGACGGAGCCATCCGCCATTTCGGGGTGCCGTCCGGGTTCATCACCGGCAGTTTCGGATCCGAAAGGGCGGCCGTGAACGCGCTGTACCAGAAGATCTGCTGCGCGATGTGGCCCTGACCGGGAACCGGGCCCGCTTCGAGGAAGTCCATGCCGGCGGCTTCCGGCGGCGCATACTTCTTCAGCCACTCGACATATTTGGTCAGCGCGTAGACCGCGGCCGGGCCGTTCGCGTCGCCGCCGCGCGTGATGGCCGAGCCGTTCGGCCTTCCGTTCGTCATGCGGATGCCCCACTCGTCGACCGGCTTGCCGTTCGGCAGACCCTTGTCGCCGGCGCCCGCCATCGAGAGCCACGCGTCGGTGAAGCGCCAGCCGAGAGACGGGTCTTTCTTGCCGTAATCCATGTGGCCGTAGATGCGCTGGCCGTCGAGTTGCTTGACCGTGTTGGTGAAGAAGTCGGCGATGTCCTCGTAGGCCGACCAGTTCACCGGCACGCCGAGATCATAGCCGAACTGCTTCTTGAAGCCGGCCTGGAGCTCAGGCCGCGAGAACCAGTCGTGTCGGAACCAGTAGAGGTTCGCGAATTGCTGGTCGGGAAGCTGGTAGAGCTTGCCGTCGGTGAAGGTCCCGAACGACAGGCCCATGAAATCCGGCAGATCGAGATGCGGGTTGGTGACGTCCTTGCCGTCCTTGGCCATGAAGTCGGTGAGCGAACCGCCGACGATGTCGTGATACCGCGGGTGCGTGCCGATGAAGTCGCTGTCATTCATCCAGAAGTCGTAGATCGGCCGCCCCGACTGCATCTCGACTTCGATCTTATCGACGAGAAGTCCCTCGTCCATCAGGTTGTGGTTGACCTTGATCCCGGTGATCTCGTCGAACGCCTTGGTCAGGACCTTCGACTCGTATTCGTGCACCTTCAGGATTTCCGACACGGTGTTCAGCTGCATGCCCTTGTAGGGCTTGGCCGCGCCGATGAACCATTCGAGCTCGGCCATCTGCTGGTCCTTCGACAGCGAGGACGGCTGGAACTCGCTGTCGACCCACTTCTTCGCCGCGTCGACCTGCTGGGCGTGCGAGGTCCCCGACCTGATGAGAACACCGGCTCCCGCCATCGCGGCGGCGCCCTTCACCACGTCCCTGCGCTTGATCTCCATCGGACTTCTCCCTGTTGTCTTTTTAGGCGAAACGAAACATCGCGATGCCGAACAGCAACCCGATCGCGAGCGGCGCCCACAGCGTGCCGCCATCGAGCCTGATCCAGGCGATGAAGATGAAGGCGGTGCCGAGCAGCGACACGAAGAAGCGGTCGCCGCGCGTGGTTTCGAAGCCGAGAATGCCACGTCGCGGGCTTTCCGGCCGGTAGATCGCGAGCAGCGTCAGGATCGTGAGCGCGAGCGCGATGAGGACGAAGAAGATCCCGGTCTCCCACGTCCACGCCATCCATCCGAGATTCATCGCATGCGCGCTCCCTCAGACGCGGCCAAGGGCGAAGCCCTTGGCGATGTGGTTGCGGACGAACCAGATCACGAACGCGCCGGGGATCATGGTCAGCACGCCGGCGGCCGCGAGCAGTCCCCAGTCGGCACCGGCGGCGGAGATCGCCTGCGTCATCACGGCCACGATCGGCTCGGCGCCGTTGGCGGTCAGCGTGGTCGCGAGCAGCTGTTCCACCCAGGAGAACATGAAACAGAAGAAGGCGGCGACGCCGATGCCGTTCTTGATCAGCGGGATGAAGATGCGGACGAAGAAGCGCGGGAACGAATACCCGTCGAGCGCCGCAGTCTCGTCGATCTCCCGCGGCACGCCGGAGATGAAGCCTTCCAGAATCCAGACGGCGATCGGCACGTTGAACAGGCAGTGCGCGAGGGCCACGGCCCAGACCGTGTCGAACAGCCCGATGGAAGAGTAGAGATTGAAGAACGGGAGCGCGTAGACGGCCGGGGGCGCCATCAAGTTGGAAAGCAGCCAGAAGAACAGGTGCTTGTCGCCGATGAAACGGTAGCGGCTAAACGCGTAGGCGGCCGGAAGCGCGATGGTGACGGAAAGGACGGTGTTGATCGCGACGTAACTGATGGTGTGGAGGAAACCCTGCGACCAGACCGGATCCTGGAAGATGTGGGCGTAGTGCGAGAGCGTCGGGCGATGCGGGAACAGCGTGAGCCCGGCATTGATCTCGTTGTTGGTCTTGAAGCTCATGCTGAGCAGCCAGTAGACCGGCAGCATGAGCGCGATCATGTAGGCGCTGATCCCAATCCGCCGGATCATGCCGCGCCTCCCTGCTCGATGCTCCGCTTTTCGGCATGCGTCGTGTAGGTGAAGAACACCCAACAGACGGTCAGCGTGATCAGGTTGTAGGTCAGCGAGTAGGCCGCTGCGTTGCCGAGATCGACCTGGCCGAGCGCGAGTTTCACGAGATCGAGCGACAGGAAGGACGTCGCCTCGCCCGGACCACCGCCCGTTACCACGAACGGCTCGGTGTAGATCATGAAGCTTTCGACGAAGCGGAGCAGCACCGCGATGACCAGCACCTTGCGGAGCTTCGGGAATTCGATGCGGGTAAAGACGGCCCAGCGCGAAGCACCGTCGATGCGGGCGGCCTGGTAGAACGCGTCCGGGATGGCCTTGAGGCCGGCGTAGCAGAGCAACGCCACCATCGAGGTCCAGTGCCAGACGTCGATGATGACGATCGTCGCCCACGCCGACGTCGGATCCTGCGTGTCGTTGTAGGGGATCCCGATCCCGTTGAGCGCCGCGCCGAACAGGCCGATATCCTGACGCGCGAAGATCTGCCAGATAGTGCCGACGACGTTCCAGGGGATCAGCATCGGCAGCGCGATCACCACAAGGACGGCGCCGACCTGCCAGCCGCTCTTCGGGATGCAGAGCGAGACCGCGATGCCGAGCGGCAGCTCGATCGCGAGGATCACCAGCGAGAAGATGAAGTTCCGGACCAGAGCGCCCGCGAACCGCGCGCCGATGTCGGTGCTGGGATCGAGCAGGTTCTGGAACCAGGCGGCGCCGTTCCAGAAGAAGTGGTTCTGTCCCATCGTGTCCTGGACGGAATAGTTCACCACCGTCATCAGGGGGATCAGCGACGAGAACAACACGAAGGCGAGCACCGGAAGGACGAAGAACCAGCCGCGGTTGTCGACGGTCTTGTCGTTCATGCGGCTTCTCCATCGACGCGCTGGTCGTCCACGTAGACATGCGCGTGGGCCGGATCGTAGCCGATCGCGGCGTCCCGGTCGCCGATCTCCGCCCCGTCCCGCACGGTCGCGACCAGAGGTCGGTCCCCAAGCAGGACGTGAGCGAGGCGGTTGCGGCCGAGATCGTCCACCCGCCTGACCCGGACCGGGATGCCGTTCTCGACGGGCTCGAGCGAAAGGTGCTCCGGACGGATGCCGATCTGCGTCGGCGCGCCACGGGGAACCCGATAGGTCGCGCCGAGCGGGAAGACACGGTCGCCCACGCGGGCGACGTTTCCGTCGACCGTCGCGTCGAGGAAGTTCATGCCCGGAGAGCCGATGAAGTAGCCGACGAAGCTGTGCGCCGGCTTCTCGAACAGTTCCTCGGGCGTGCCGACCTGGAGCGCCTCGCCGTCCTTCATGACCACCACGCGATCGGCGAAGGTGAGCGCCTCCACCTGATCGTGCGTGACGTAGATCATCAGCATGTCGAGCGCCTTGTGGACCTCCTTGAGCTTGGAGCGGAGATCCCATTTGAGCGCCGGATCGATCACGGTGAGCGGCTCGTCGAACAGCACGGCCGACACGTCGCGCCGCACGAGACCGCGTCCGAGCGAGATCTTCTGCTTCGCGTCCGCCGTCAGGTTGCGCGCGCGCCGCTTCAGCACGGGTAAGAGGTCGAGCATCGCGGCGACCTCGTCCACCCGACGGTCGATGTCGGCTCGCGGCATGCGCCGGTTGCGAAGCGGAAAGGCGAGGTTCTCCGCGACGGTCATCGTGTCGTAGATCACCGGGAACTGGAACACCTGGGCGATGTTGCGCCGCTCCGTCGGCAGACGGGTCACGTCCGTCTCGTCGAACAGCAGCCGTCCCTCGGACGGGATCAGCAGGCCCGAGATGATGTTCAGCAAGGTCGTCTTGCCGCAGCCGGAGGGGCCGAGCAGCGCGTAGGCGAGGCCGTGCTCCCAGACGTGCCGGATCGGCTTCAGCGCGTAGGACGGGCTGCCCGGGTAGCGATGTCCGATCCCGTCGAGGGTGATGGTGGACACGGATATCCCTCAGCCGACGTTCGACAGCATGCGCGGCACCCCGATGCCGGGCGCCGCCGCGGCGAGGCGACCGCTGCCGTCGAACACGAACAAGCCCTCGCCGTCCACCCCGATCTCGGCCGCCGCTCCGGTCGCCCAGTCGTGGATGCCGCGCACCAGCGACACGACGCGAAGGCCGCCGATGTCGACATGAACGAAGCTTTCGCCGCCGCTCAGTTGGGTCGCGACCACGTGGCCCGCGAGGCGGAGCGCATCCGCACGGCGTTCGCCGCCCAGCCGCGCATGCTCCACCCGGAAGCCGAGGCGGTACTCGCCGTCCACAAGCGCCGACAGCGCGTCGCCCGCGGCGATCTCGCCGCCGTCGACCCGCACAACCGCGCGCCCGGTCTTTTGGATCGGCACCTCGTTCAGCGGCGGGTCGGAGAACACGCGCGCCGCCTCGATCGT
>CAXUBA010000019.1:8564-27503 GCA_964249205.1 uncultured Acetobacteraceae bacterium
GGATCGGCACCTCGTTCAGCGGCGGGTCGGAGAACACGCGCGCCGCCTCGATCGTCGCCGGCGCGCGATACACCGCGCCGCTGTCGCCGGTCTGCACGACGCGCCCTTCCGACAGCGCGGCGGTACGCCCGCGGAGCAGCAGCGCCTCGGTCGGCTCCGTGGTCGCGTAGACGAGGATCGCGCCGGTCTCGGCGAAGATGCGGGGGAGTTCCTCCCGCAGTTCCTCGCGAAGCTTGTAGTCGAGATTGGCGAGCGGCTCGTCGAGCAGGACGAGATCGGCGCGCTTGACGAGGGCGCGCGCGATCGCCGTCCGCTGCTGCTGTCCGCCCGACAGCTGTGCGGGAAGCCGGTCGAGCATCGGCGCGAGACGCAGCACGCGTGCGGCCTCGTCGACGCGACGGTCGATCTCGGAACGCGCGACTCCGGCGACCCGCAGCGGCGACGCGATGTTCTCGCGCACGGTCAGCGACGGATAGTTGACGAATTGCTGGTAGACCATCGCCACCGAACGTTTCCGGACCGGGACGCCCACGAGGTCGCGGCCTTCGAGCGTGATCCGGCCGGCGGTCGGCCGCTCGAGCCCGGCCATCAGGCGCATGAGCGTCGTCTTGCCGCTCAGCGTCGGGCCGAGCAGCACGTTCATCGTGCCGCGTTCGAGCGTCATCGACACGTCGGTGATGAAGGCCTCCGCGCCGACGCGGAAGCCGACGCCATCGAGCACGAGGCTCACGCCGCCCGCTCCGCCGGAACCACCGCACCGAGGGCCGCATCGATCGCGGCGATCGCCTCGGCATCAAGCCGGATCCCGAGCTTGCTCCGTCGCCACACCACGTCGTCCGCACGGCGCGCCCACTCGTAGCGCACCAGGTAGCGAAGCTCGGCGTCCGTCAGTCCGGCGCCGTGATCGCGCCCGAGGTCGGCCATCGACGTCGCGTCGCCGAGCAGCACCCTTGCGCGCGTGCCGTAGGCGCGCAACAGACGCCGCGCGAGCGGATGCGGCAGGAACCGGTAATCCCGTTCGAGCGCCGCGACCGTCTCGTCGAACCCGGTCATCGGGAAATCGCCGCCCGGGAGCGGTTCCGTCCCCGTCCAACCGGGTGCACGACCGTGCGGCGGCGGCGGATGCGGCGCCAGCGGCTTCAGCACGGCTTCCGCGAGCTTCCGGAAGGTGGTGATCTTCCCGCCGAAGATCGACATCAGGGCGGGGCGATCGTCGGCAGCGTCGAGCGTCAGCACGTAGTCGCGCGTCACCGCCTGCGCCGATCCCTCGCCTTCGTCGTGCAGCGGCCGCACGCCTGAATACGTCCAGATCACCATGTCGGGCGTGACCGGCTTCTCGAGATACTCGCTTGCCGACCGGCAGAGATAGTCGATTTCGTCCTGCGACGCGTGAACCAGAGCCGGATCGCCCTTGTAGTCGAGGTCGGTGGTTCCGATCAGCGTGTAGTCGGTCTCATACGGTATGACGAAGAAGATCCGCTTGTCCGCGTTCTGGAAAATGTAACATCCGTCATGCGGGGTGAGTCGCGGCACGACGATGTGGCTGCCCTGCACCAGACGAACGGGTGCCCGCGTGTTGCCGCGGATCACCTGGCCGGCAACCTCCGACACCCAGGGCCCGGCGGCGTTGACCAGCGTGCGGGCGCGGACGGTGCGGGTCGTGCCCGCATCCTCGTCACGCGTCGTAATCGTCCAGGTGCCTTTCTCGCGCATCGCGGAAACGCAGCCGGTGCGCGTCGCGATGACCGCGCCGAGTTCGGACGCGGCAAGCGCGTTCAGCACCACGAGCCGGCTGTCCTCCACCCAGCAGTCCGAGTATTCGAAACCGCGCTTGAACTCGGGCTTGAGCGACCGGCCGATCGGGTCGTCGTGCAGCGACACGGTGCGTGTCGGCGGCAGCTTCTTGCGGCCGCCGATGTTGTCGTAGAGCAACAGCCCGAGCCGGAGCAGCCAGGCGGGCCGCATGTTGCGGTGGAACGGCAGCACGAAGCGGAGCGGCCACACGATGTGGGGGGCGATCCGCCACAGCACTTCCCGCTCGCGGAGCGCTTCGCGCACCAGGCGGAACTCGTAGTATTCGAGATAGCGGAGGCCGCCATGGATCAGCTTGGTGGACGCGCTCGACGTCCCGGAGCCGAGATCGCGCTTCTCGCACAGGAACACGCGCCATCCGCGACCTGCCGCGTCACGAGCGATCCCCGTTCCGTTCACGCCCCCGCCGATGACGGCGATGTCGAAGAGCTCGGCGTCCGCGGTCTGGCTCACTCGCTCCCTCGAAGCAACGACGGCACGTCAGCGTGCTCTTTCGCTTTGCATCAGCGCACGAAAGAACCGAACATGCAAGCGATCATGCCTCGGTGTCATCCTCTCCCTCGCCGACTTCGACCACGTCGACTTCGTGGTGCCGGCACAACTCGGCCTCGCGCGCGTGCAGCCGGTCGGTGACGAGGATGTCGATCTCGTCGAGGCGCGCGATCCGCACCGGAGCGCGTCGCGTGAACTTGCTGCTGTCGGCGACCAGGATGACCTGCCTCGCGTTCTCGATGATCGCGCGCGAGACCTGCACCTCGCGCGCGTCGTAATCGAGCAGCGTGCCCTCCGCGTCGATCGCCGACGTGCCGATCACCGCGACATCGACGCTGAAATGCCGGATCAGCTCGACCGCCATGTGGCCGACCACGCCGCCGTCCGTCGGGCGGATGTGGCCGCCCGCCACCACCACCTCGATCTGCCGGTTGCGATAGAGCAGGGTCGCGACGTTGATGTTGTTCGTCACCACGAGCAATCCGCTCCGGTTGGCGAGCGCGGCCGCCACCTCCTCCGTCGTGGTGCCGAGATTGATGAACAGCGAGGAATTGTCCGGCACCAGCGAGGCGGCGCGTTCGCCGATCCGTCGTTTCTGCTCCTGCGCGACCAGGCGACGCGCCTCGTAGGCCAGGTTCGCGACGGACGACGCGATCAGCGCGCCGCCGTGCACGCGCGTCAGCACGCCGCCGTCGCAGAGCTCGTTGAGGTCGCGTCGGATCGTCTGCGGCGTGACCGCAAAACGCGACGACAGGTCGTCGACGGTGACGCGTCCCGCTTCGCGCGCCAACGCGACGATCTCGGCCTGCCGTCCGGTCGGCATGGTCAAAGGCCGAAGTTGAAGGCGATCGAGATCCGGAGGCCCTTCCCGCGATACGGGCGGACCTGATGCAGCAGCCAGGACGGGAACAGGAACAGCAGCCCCGGCCGCGGGCGGATGGTCTCGGCGCTGCCGGCGGACCGCGACGCCGGATCGGCGAAACGGAGCGCCGGCGCATGCATGCCCGGTCCCGGCCCACGAGGATCCAGCATCTCGAACTCGCCGCCGAGCGTCTCGTCGGACGCGGCGCCACCGTCGTCCACGTAGTACGTGCCCGACCAGAACGAGCCGGGATGGTAATGGCAGATGTTGCTGTCGCCGGGTCCGTTGACGTTGGCCCAGGCCTGCATCCGCCAGGACGGCGCGACCGGGTTGCCGTCGCGATCCGCCGACAACCGGTTCGCGAGTTCGCGTGCGATGCCGAGCACCTCGGCGGCGCGGGGACCGCCCCAAGACAGGATTTCCCGATCGGAATGCCAGCCGCCTGCGTTCGACGCGTGCACGGCATTGCCCTCGTCGCGGCGACGCAGGATCACGTCCCGCAGCTCGGCATTGCGGGCGGCGGCATCCGGCAGCTCGAGCGCCGCGACGGGCGTCGCGAACAGCCCGCGCACGTTGATGTCGAGCCGTGCCATGTCCGCTTCTCCCACCCGGTCGCCGCCCGGAGCATAAGCGTCCGTTCGACTTGCGTCATGCAAGGCCAGCCGGGGCGTCCACGAAGCAGAAACGACAGGGGTCCAAGATGACAACGGCGAAGCTGATCCTGGCGATCGACCAGGGCACCACGTCCACGCGCTCGATCGTCTACGACGCCGGGGCCGAGCCGCTCGCCACCGACAGGCGCGAGTTCAAGCAGCACTACCCGGAGGGCGGCTGGGTCGAGCACGACGCGGAGGACATCTGGCGCGACGTGGAAGCGACCGCACGGGCCGCGATCGACGGGGTCGGCGGGGCGGGCGAGATCGCCGCGATCGGGATCACCAACCAGCGGGAAACCGTCGTCGTCTGGGACCGCGAGAGCGGCAAGCCGGTCGGGCGCGCGATCGTCTGGCAGGACCGCCGCACGGCCCGCTTCTGCGACCGCCTGCGCGCGGAGGGCGCCGAGGACACCATCCAGGCGCGGACCGGGCTTCTGATCGATCCGTACTTCTCGGCTTCCAAGATACGCTGGATCCTCGACGCGGTGGACGGGGCGCGGGCGCGTGCCGACGCCGGCAAGCTCCTGTTCGGTACGATCGACAGCTTCCTCCTATGGCGCCTCACCGGCGGGCGGGTGCACGCGACGGATGCGACCAACGCGTCGCGCACCCAGCTCTTCAACATCCGCACCAATGCGTGGGATGACGAACTGCTGCGGCTGTTCGGCGTGCCGCGCGCGATGCTGCCCGAGGTCCGCGACAATGCCGGCGCGTTCGGCGAGACAGAGCCGCGCCTGTTCGGCCGCGCGATCCCGATCAGCGGCATGGCCGGCGACCAGCAGGCGGCGGTGATCGGTCAGGCCTGCCTCGCGAAGGGCATGGCCAAATCGACCTATGGCACCGGCTGCTTCATGCTGCTCAACACCGGCGACAGGCCGGTCGCGTCCGACAACCGGATGCTGACGACGATCGCCTACCGCCTCGACGGCCGCACCACCTACGCGCAGGAAGGCGCGATCTTCGTCGCCGGCGCCGCGATCAAGTGGCTGCGCGACGGGATCGGGCTGATCACCCACGCGTCGCAGACCAACGACATGGCGACGACGGTGCCGGACAGCCACGGCGTCTACATGGTGCCGGGCTTCGTCGGGCTCGGCGCGCCGCACTGGGATCCGGACGCGCGCGGGCTGATCTCGGGGCTGACGCTCGGCTCGACGGCGGCGCACATCGCGCGGGCGGCGCTCGAATCCGTCGCCTATCAGACGCTCGACCTCGCCAATGCGATGCGCGACGACGGCGCCGGACACGCGGAGGCGATCCGCGTCGACGGCGGCATGGCGGCGAACGACTGGTTCTGCCAGTTCCTCGCCGACATGCTCGCGGTTCCGGTGCAGCGGCCGCGCGAACTGGAGTCGACGGCGCGCGGCGCCGCGTTCCTCGCCGGCCTCGCCGCCGGCATCTGGGACAGCACCGACGCGATCGCGACGGTCTGGGCGTGCGAACGCGAGTTCAGGCCGTCGATGGATCCGGCGCTGCGCGGACGGCTGATCGACGGGTGGCAGGATGCGCTCGCGCGCGCGATGCTGAAACAGGGGTGAACCAAGGCGGCGGGGCAAGGCCCCGCACCCCGTCGGACGGGAACCCGCCGCGCGATCGCGACGGGCGCTAGGCCGAACGGTCCCGTTCCTCGCGGAACGGGACCGTCCGGGCCCGCGGCGTTTCCGCCGCTCGCCCGCCCGATCGCCTCAGTAGTTGACGATCAGGTTCGTGACGTTGACCGAGCCGAGACCCGTCGCGAGATCGTAGGCCGCGGTGGCCGGGAAGGCCGGATCCGAGACCTTGGACGAGGCCGAGAGCACTCCGATCCCGAGCGTCGCGTTCGCGTTCGTCGCGCAGTTCGGCGTTCCGGCCTGGCAGGCGACCGAGTTGTCGCCGGCGGTCTCGTCGTAGAAGACGCAGGCTGACGAGACGGCGTTGCCGTTCGTGGCGAGGCAGGACTTCTTCAGGACGCTGTTCGTGTACTGCAGCATTGCGATCTGGTAGAGCCGCGGCGCCATATTGCCGACACGACCACCATCCGCCTGCGCCACCAGCGCCGCGATCCCCGCGAAGTCGGGTGCCGCGAACGACGTGCCGCCGAAGGCCGAGCCGAGGAAGTCGGCCGGATTGCTGAAGTTGCAGGGAACACCGCCTTCCGCGGTGTCTGACATGCACTCGAGGTAGAAGTGGTTCCAGAACCCGTTGGCCGCGAAGAGCGAGATGTCCGGAATGTCGCGGACGCCGTCGTTCGGAACGCCTGGGATGGTGGTGCTCTGGTAGCTGGGTTTCGCGACGATCAGGCTCTGTCCGCCGCTGCCGCCGACGACGTTCTGGTAGATGTAGCCGGCCGCGGTCGGCGCTTCCTTGTTGCAGTTGAGGATCGGTCCGGCCGCACCGGCGGCCTTGTAGTTGACCGCGTTCGAGCAGGAGTTGTCCCACGGGATCTCGGGAACGTAGGACTTCGCGGACCCGCCGCTGGTCGAATTGGTCTTCGACCAGTAGACGGAGTTCTGTCCCTTCGCCGTGTCGTAGAAGTCGGTGCCGCCGACCGCCGTGTCGTAGGGCGGTGTCGCGAGGCCGTTCACGCTGAGGCCGTTCGTCGCGACGTCAGCGCCGGTGTCGCTGATGTCGGACGCGCCGTCGCCGCTCGACACGAAGACCGAGATGCCCTGGGCGGCCGCTTCCTCGACCAGGTTCGACCAGGCGGCGAGGAAGGTGAGTCCGTTGCCCTGTTCGGAACCGCCATAGGAGACCGAGATGGAATCCGCCGTCGTGCCGCCTTCGACGAGGTTCATCAGCGAGGTCATCACGCCGAAGCCGAACGTGCCGCCCTCGCAGGCCGCCTCGATGATGGTGGCGGACGGTGCGACCGCCGACGTCCACTCGGCGTCGAGCGCCGCTTCGCCCTCGTCGCCGGTGAAGCCGGGATCGGTGCAGCCGCCCGGATGCGTGATCGAGAGCGTGCCCTTGTAGCCGCTGAGGCCGAATGTCGAACGGAAACTGTTCCAGTCGGCCGGCTTAATGTCCGTCTGTTCGGCGACCGCGATCGTCTGCTTCTGCCCGGTGAAGCTCGCCCCGAGGAAGCCGCTGCGCGTCTGGGTCAGGTCGTAGATCGTGGCGAAGTCGGACGGGGTCACCGCGTAGAAGGTCGTTCCGTCGGCGACCATCGTGTAGCTGGTGCCGACCTTCTGGACGGTGCCGTTCGCGCCGATCGACTTCTGGAACGACGACGGCGCGGTGCGCATCGGGTGCGGGAAGACGTTGCTGAGGACGACCCCGTCCACCACCGGCGTCAGGGCGGACGGAATGGCGGGTGCGGCGGTCGGCGCGATGTAGGTGCCGCCCGCCTTCGAGAAGGTGTGGAGCGCGGTATGGAAGGCTGCGGCGATGGTCGCCGCGCTGCCCGAGAAATCGATCGACATGCCGGTCGGCGACACCGCGTTGACGTGGAAGCCCTGCGACGCGAGCCAGCCCGTCACGGCGCCGATATCGGCGGTAGCAGGCCCGTAGTCGGCGCGAAGCTGCGGAACGGTGAGCCACTCGTGGAAGGCAGCGGCGCCGGGACTGGTCTGCGACGCCACGAGGGCGTCGAGTGCCGCCTGGCGGGCGGCGGGCCGCTTCATGACCAGCGTCACGTGATCGAACCTGGAGGTTCCGGCGACGGCCCCTTCGTCGCGCGCACCGGCAAGGCCGTCCGGCATGGACGTCGGCAAGGCCGTGACGGCGCTGTTCGAGATCGCGCCGGTCACGAGCGACGGGGCCGTCGCCGCTTCGGCGCGCACGACCGCGGTGGCCGCCAACGAACACGCCGTCGCCGCCAACAATGAGATTCTGAAACGCAAAACGGTCACTCCTCGTGCCATCGCTGGACATTCGGGTGCCGCGTCGGTGAAGCCTCCAGCTCGCCCGATCTTCGCCCGGCGTCGCTCCATAATATGTAACCCGACGGTCATCCGGCGGCAATGGGTCGTTCGCCGGAACGACGCCGCGAGGCCGGTTCGTCAGGTGGTGATCGCCTGGCGAAGACGCACCGATCGTCGCGACCGGAGCAGCCGGACCATCGTGAAAGGGCCGGTCCAGGACGCGACGACCGTCCAGCGTCCGGTGATCAGCGCGCCGTCGCGATCGGCGGTTCCGGCATATTGCACCGCGTCGTAGACATCGTCGTGCCGGTCGTAGGCCTTGAAGAAGCGGACGTCGCGCCCATCGATCCGTCCGATGATCGTCGCGGTCACGAGGCGGCCGCGCTCCGGTCCGACGGTCGCGCGTTCCTCGATTGTACCGGTAAGCCGGTCCGACACGTGCCGCAGCCTTGCCGTGAATGGGACCGGCTCTGGCTCGTCGCGATAGCTGAAGGAGCCGTTCCAGTTACCGGTAAGGTTGAGCATGACAGCTGACGCGATCCGACGACGAGACTGAGAAGTCGCTGATGTGGGACCGATCGCCCGTCTGCCAGCCCGGCCGTCCGGTGCGCCGCGATCAGCCGGAATTGCCGCCGAGTTCGAGCCGATCGTAGCCCTTCAGCCGGTAGACCAGCGCGGAAATCGCCCAGCTCGCGACGAACACGCCGATCACCACGAAGCCGAGCATCTCGAAATTGTCGTTCAATCGCTCGAACAATGTCCAGACGGTCCCCTTGAGCGACAGTTCCTCGCTGAGGAGTCCGACCGTCTCGATGCCGCCGATCAGCAACGCGACGACAACTGACACCAGCGTGATCGTCAGGTTGTAGTAGACCTTCCGCATCGGCCGGACGAACGCCCAGTCGTAGGCGCCGAGCATCAGGATGCCGTCGGTCGTGTCGACCAGCGTCATGCCGGCGGCGAACAGGACGGGGAACACGAGCACCGACCAGAGCGACAGGCCGCGCGCCGCCTCGGTCGCCGCCATGCCGAGCAGGCCGATCTCGGTCGCGGTATCGAAGCCGAGACCGAACAGGAAACCGACCGGCAGCATGTGCCAAGGGCGCGACACGATGCGGAACAGCGGCCGGTAGATCCGGGCGAGGACGCCGCGCCGGCCGAGCAGCAGATCGAAGCCCGACGCATCGAACGTGCCGCTGGTGCGCAGGCGCCGGAACGCTCGCCAAACGCCGCGCAGGATGACGATGTTGATCGCGGCCAGGATGAACAGGAAGAAGGCGGAAACCGCCGTTCCGAAAACGTTGCCGAACGCCGCGAGGCCGTCGAAGCGCGCCCGCAACGCACCCGAACTCGCCGCCAGCAAGGCGGCCACGATCAGCACCACGGCGGAATGCCCGAGTGCGAAGAAGAGGCCGACGGTAACGGGCCGCCTGCCCTGCTGCATGAGCGTGCGGGTGACGTTGTCGATGGCGGCGATGTGGTCGGCATCGACCGCGTGCCGGAGCCCGAAGCCCCAGGCGAGAAGTCCCGTGCCGAGGAAGAGCGGCTGCCCGCCGAACGCCACGAACGCGGCGATCCAGGCCGCGACGTTGAAGGCGGCGAGAAGCGCGTAGACGCCGAGGACCCGGCGCTTGAGGCCGTGGCTTCTCGGGTCGGTGGAGATGGCTAGCAGCGGGCGAGTCCTCGGAGCGGGGCCGGACAGGCTTCGGACCCCCGATGCGGAGATCGGACGCGTCCGCTTGCTTTCCGTTCAGTCGCCACGCGACGCCGACGCCGGACGGTCGGCGCGTTTCGCCGCCGGCCGGGCGCGCGCGCGATCGTCCTGGCGGAGGGGAGCCGCGGCAACGTCACGTCGGGAAAAGCCGGCGGGCGAGCGACCACGAAGTCCGCGGACGATCGCTGATCCGAAGCCGAGGCGGTGGTGGAGCGGAGGTCCACCTTACCCAAGTGTCGGATTGTCGCCGAGCCTCTCATGATTCGCAGATATTACAGGAGCATCGCAGGCCACCAGTCTTCCGACGTCTCACATTATCTCCCGAAAACGCTCGCGTTTCGATGGGCTTCAAGACGACTCGTGGGCGTTCATGAGCCGGCTTGGGCCCAACCAACTGACAGCACGGAAGGCCGACACTCTCAAGGAGGGTATGCACTCTGATGGGGAGAACCTTTGGCTGACTGTCACAGGCGCGTCGCGACGTTGGTCGATCCGCGACACGAGCCCTGTCACCCGGAAGCGGCGGAAGATAGGGGATCGGTTCCTCGCAAGAGGTGTCGCGACCCGGAACGCGGGACAACGCGGCCAGGGCGCGCCGTCTCTTGAGGAACGGCCAGGATCCGGTTGACGAACGTCGCCCCCTGCCCAAAACGGGACCTCACAATCGGTCGCAATACAGGAATGAAGGGACTGGCTACTGAGGTGTCTTCAGCCATCGACCCTCGGCGACCATCACACCAGGCGCCGTCTTGCCGGATCGTGACCCGCCTAGGTGTGGCGGTGCGCAAAGAGACCGGGTTCGACGCGGAATGAAGCATCTTTTCCAGCGCACGTTGCATGGGATGAATAGACGTCTCCAGCGCACGCTCATTGAGACCGAGCGCAGATTGCGTGGAACGGACGCGCAATCGACAGTGTCTAGGGCTTGCTCGGACTCACGAACTGACGGTCACAAGGTGGTCAACCAAGGCGAGAAACGTCGCGCTCTCGTCAGGGCTCGATACGCGGAAACGCTCCCATTTAGAATTTGAGCGAATATCCGCAAAGATTCGGGCCTTGTCTTGGTGAAATGAAGCCAAGCCTTCCCGCTTCGGTAGAACACGCCTGAACTACGCTCCTTCAGTCCTCGTGATCGCAGAGCAACGATCTAATCCCGCAACTCGCCGAGAGCCGCTGAGCCAGCATGCCTCATTTGGTGCCGGCTACAAACGGAGTTGACGCGTCCGGTGAGTGACAGACTACCTCGATGTTGTGCCCGTCCGGGTCGAACACGAAAGCGGCGTAGTAATCAGGATGATATTGCGCCCGGATGCCTGGTGCTCCGTTGCTTCGGCCACCGATTTTGACCGCTTCTGCATAGAAGCTTTCGACTATTGATCTGTCCTGCGTTTTAAATGCTACGTGAACGCTGGTCTGCCGGCCATCACGCTGGCCAATCCAAAAGAAGGCTTTCGGGCTCACGCCGTATCCGGCGAAGCCGTTCCCGTCGGTGTAAAGGCATTCGATACCGAGCGGCTGCAACGCGCGGTCGTAGAACTCCTTTGCTCGCGATAGCTCCCCCACACTAATCGTAACATGGTCCAGCATGCTGATGATCCTTGGTAGTAGGAGGCGAACGCATTATCAGGGTGTACTCCAGCGGCAGGGCCGGCTGAGGCGGTTTTCGCGACTCAACAGGGTCTAGAAGCTCGATCCCGGCAGGCGGGACGCGATCGTCTTGCCTACCCTGTGTACTCGATCGCGATCAGATGGTCTGCCGGGACCCAGCCGGCTTCGCCGCTGAGGGCCTGGCACCAGACCCAACCCTCGACGGTCTCGCCCGCCGACACGATCTCGCCCGCAGCGACGCTCAGCTCGACCGCATCATAGTCGCGCGTGAAGACGACCTGGGACGTCTCGTCGTCGTGACGAAAGAACGCCCTGGGAGTCCAGGCGGACTGGCCGGTCCGGTCGTGCTCGACCGAAAGCCATCCGGGCACCTCGTCGTCCCTTCGCACGAGCCGACCGTGATCGCCCGCTCGCGTCGAAATCGGTGTCTCGTAGATCCTCGCATAAGGCTCCGTGACCTGGCTCCGCGTCATCGGCTCTCTCCTTGAAGGCGAGCCGTCCGCCTCTGTGGAAAAGGGGCTGCCGGGAGGACGCGAGCTCGTCGCCCTGCTGGACGGCGAGCTGGTCGGCAACGCGTCCCTGGAACGGCGAACGGGACGCCGGGCGCATATCGGCCGGATCGGCATGGGCGTGCACGACGGCTGGGTCGGACGCGGCATCGGCACCGCGCTGATGGCGGCATTGGTCGACCTCGCCGACAACTGGCTGGGCCTGCTCAGGCTGGAGCTCGACGTGAACGTCGACACCGAGCCGGCCCTCGCTCTCTATCGGCGCTTCGGCTTCGAGATCGAGGCAACCCACCGTGGCCATGTCCTCCGCAGCGGCAGTCCGTCGACGGCTACTCAATGGCGCGGCTCAACGGACTGCTACCGCCGTCGGTCGCGGCGGTCGTCCAGACCAGGCCGGTCCAGGCGCCAACGTCCGGGTAGTTTGCCGTGAAGTCGCGTGTGGGATCGCGCCGCATCGGCAGCCGACCGAGCACCGCGCGCGAGCGCATGTTGTCGGCCGCGGTGTAGGCGAGCACCTCCGACAGGCGGGGGCGCTCGAACGCATCCGCGAGGGACGCGGCGGCCGCCTCCGTTGCGTATCCGTAACCCCAAGCGCGTCGAGCCAACCGCCAGCCGATCTCGAAATGCCGTCCGAGCGGATGATCCGGTGCGACCGGCATGACGCCCGCGTAGCCCAGGAACACGCCTTCCCTGCTCTCGACGGCCCAGCGGCAGATCCCGTGCTGCCGGAACGCCGCCATATAGCGATCGATCTTGGCATCGCTTTGCGCTCGCCCGATCGGGCCGCCGAGGTCGACCATCACCTCGGGATCCGCATGCAGGGCCGCGAAGGCGTCGCGATCGGCCTCTGTCCAGGAGCGGAGAACCAGACGGGCTGTCCCGACCCTCATGTCCGGCTCAATGCTCCGGGCCGGACATCGCCCGTTCCGCGAGGCGCGTGTTCATGGCCAGGAAGCCGGGCAGCAGCGTGCGGACATCAAACCACCACAGCAGCACGCCGCCGAACGTCTCGCTTTGAACGAAGCGGGTGCCGGTCGGGATCGGCTCGAGGCGGAAATCGTGCTTGCCGATGAAAAGGAGCGGCAGCCCCCACAGCCGGCCGCGCCACTCCAGCTCGCGGTCCGGCCTGACGATCAGCACGCGTGGCCAGAACACGATCCGGTCGTCGCCCGATCCCTCGACGTTCTCAATCGTCGCGCCCGGCACCAGCCGGCCGGCCAGAGCGGTGATGGTCGGGTTCCAGGATGGATAGGCCGGGAGGTCGGTCAGGACGCGCCAGACCCGGTTCGGGGACGCCGCGATGTCAATCGTGCTGGTGATCCAGCGCGTGGGCGCGACTATCGCCGCGATCGCGACCAGAAGGCCGGCCAGCAGGATGATCGCTGCTCCGACGGAGAGGACGACACGCACCAGCTGCCGGACCATGTAGCCTTCGCACCGAGCTTGGAGGTCACCATGGCAAGCTACACGGCAAGCCTCGTCTGGGCGCTCGGCGACGACGAGGACTTCTTGCGCGGACGCTACGGTCGCGCCCACACCCTCGCGTTCGATGGCGGTGTCATCGTTCCGGCTTCGGCCTCGCCGCATATCGTCGGCAAGTGGGCCGACCCCGCGGCGGTTGACCCGGAGGAGATGCTCGTCGCGGCGCTGTCCAGCTGCCACATGCTGTCCTTCCTGCATGTGGCCCGGGACGCCGGCTTCGTCGTCACGCGCTACCGAGACCAGGCCGAGGGGGTGATGGAAGCAACCGCACCGGGCAAGCAGGCCGTCACTCGGGTCGTGCTGCATCCGGAGATCGAGTGGCGTGGATCCGAGCCCGACGGCACGACGCTCGAGCGGATGCACCACCAGGCGCACGAGGTCTGCTTCATCGCCAACTCGGTGAGGACGACGGTGACCGTCGCGTCGGCCGAGCAGGGGGCCACCGCGGCGATCGATCGGCAGGAGGGCTGAATGGACGACCAGGGTTGGGTGTTCTCGCTGTCGGAGGCGCAAAAGCCAACCTGCCGGATGACCCCGAGGCCTTCCGCTTCTGGTACGGCCTGCGACACGGGACCATGAAGGTCGGGCTCTACGCGCCGCGCGAGCGCGACACGCAAGGCCCGCACAAGCAGGACGAGCTCTATATCGTGGCGAGCGGAAGCGGCACCTTCGTCAAGGCGGGGCAGGCCCGTCCATTCTCGGCCGGTGATGTCCTGTTCGTCGAGTCGGGCGTGGAGCACCGGTTCGACACGTTCTCGGACGATTTCGCGACCTTGGTGGTGTTCTGGGGACCACCCGGCGGCGAGACCTGAGCGTCGGGCTCTGATCTTCGCGAGCACGCCCAACGTGTTGCCAAGCTGAGGTGACGTTGTCCGAGGCGCTCGCGGAGTGGGGACTGGCCGGGGTGGAAGCGCTGCACGCCCACGTCGCCGTCCTGGTGGTCGTGGACGTCCTGTCCTTCTGCACAGCCGTGGACGTGGCGGTGAGCCGCGGCGCGATGATGGAGCGGTTTGGCTTCGCGGACGAGCGCGCGGCTCGCGCCGTCGCCGAGCGGAGTGCCGCCGTTCTCGCGAGCCGGCGTTCTGCCACGGATGGCGGCTACAGCCTGTCGCCGTCCAGCCTGCTCGCCATCCCGTCCGGAACCCGGCTGCTCCTCCCGTCCCCGAACGGCTCCCGCATCTGTTTCGCCGCCGGCCACACGCCCTCTCGTATGCCCGTGCTCGCGGGCTGTTTGCGCAACGCCCATGCCGTGGCGCGAGCCGCTCGAGTGATGGCCGGCGACGGGGCGGTCGGTGTCATCCCCGCGGGTGAGCACTGGCCTGACGGGTCGTTGCGCGTCGCAGTGGAGGATCTGCTGGGCGCAGGCGCGATCCTGGACCGGCTCGACAGGACGTGCTCGCCGGAAGCCGAGGTTACACGCGACGCCTGGCGGAGCGCGGACCGGGATCCGGGTCGGACGTCGCGCTTGTCCGTGTCCGGGCGCGAGCTGATCGAGCGTGGTTTTCCCGGTGACGTCGATCTCGCGGCCGAGCTCGACGTCAGCGCTGGGCGAGCCAGAGCACCGGTTCCACCCGTCGCGAGCTTTTAGCCAGCGGGCTGACTGTAGCCGGCGTCGCTCCCCTGACGATCGTCACCCATGGCGACTTCCCTGCGCCGCAGCCGCCTACACTCTTCGCTATCCGCTGAGCAGATTGCTGATCTTGTCGAGCACGCCGATGTAGTCCCGCGACGAGAGCGCCAGTCCCCCCTCGAACGGGTAGTCGAGGAGGCGAGCGATGACCAGGATGCTGACGATCGCGGCGGCGAAACCGGCGGCTACTGTCGCAGAGGTGGTCCAGTATTCGATGCCGGAAAAAGAGACGGAGAGGACCAGGACGGCGCTGAAGCTGATCAGCACCACCCAAAGCGCGACCGGGATGCCGCTGTCGGCCTGGAAGATGCGGGTTTCACGCTGCGTATGGGCTTCGGCCAGCAACTCGCGGATGCGCGCCTTCGTCTCGTTCTGGTCGGGATCAGCGAAGCGGAGGCGGGCCGCGTCGGTGATCAGGTCCTGTAGGCGCATGTCGGCTTGATCGTCCTCCCCGCGCGTCCGGGCCATGGTCGGCCACTCCTGGAAGGCGACGGCCTCGATATACGCGCGTTCCGCCGAGAGGATCTCGTCGGCCTCCGGCTGGGGCAACGTGGACGCTTCCATAGCCGCGCCGTGCAACGCTCCTACCTCGAGGTCGATCGCACGGGCGGCCTCCTTGTATTCTTCCCAGACCTCGCTGAAAACGAAGGCGAGCAGGACCGCAAAGACGACCCCGAGTTGCAGGAAAACGACCGATCCGACATCGTGATGGTGACGGCGGAGGTCAAGCCTGACCCTGCGCTGAACAAGCATCGTGACAAGTCCGGCGGCAAAGCTGGAAAGCAGGACCACCAGGATGGCGACGGTGTAGCTCATAGAAAGGTAAAGCCTTCAAGAGCCGCGGGGCGGCGCCGTTGCGCGTCGCCGATGGAGGATCTATCGTCCACGTAACGGACTCCTTTTTCAAGGTCCGAGCCACGGGATGCAACGTGCCGCGCACTCGGTCGATCCTCGCCAAGGGCGCCTTGCTCGCCGGGATCGCGTGGGTCGCGAATGCGGTCGCCGCGCCGGCAACCACGACGCGGGTATGGACCATTGGCTTCGTGCCGAAGCTCGTGGGTATCCCCTATTTCGAGGCAATGCGGCAGGGCTTCGAGAAAGCAGGCTCCGTGTTCGGCGCGCGAATTACTTTCGACGGACCTCACGATGCTTCGGCTCCAGAACAGATCGCCATTGTTCAACGGCTGATCGACCAACGTCTCGACGCCGTCGGCGTGTCGGCCGATAGCACCTCGCTGTTGGAAGAGCAGGCTACGTCCGCGCAAAACGCGGGCGTTTTGTTCTACTCCAGTGACAGCCAGGTGGCAGGCGCGGATGTGGCGCTGCGCGTCAGTCCTGCGACCCCGGAGGCCATCGCAACAGCCGTCGCCGACCAGATGGCCGCGCAGATCGGCGGAGCGGGCGATGTCGCGCTGGTGTCCGGCGGCCCAACTGCAAGCAACCTGTATCGCTGGATCGTCGCCATCAAACAGCTCATGGCGAAGAAGTATCCCCGCATGCGTATTCGCGACACGTTGTATGTCGGAGAGGCGGTCGGAGAGGCGGCGACGGGAACCGCGAACCTGCTAGCCAGCGATCCTGAGATCCGCGGCGTGATCGGCGTCAACAGCACAGCGACAGCGGGGGCCGCGAAGGCGGTTCTTGAGGCGGGGCTTGCCGGGCGAGTAGTGGTGACGGGGATCACAGACCCAAACCTGATCCGGCCCTACGTGCGCGCCGGAGTCGTGAAGAGCGCGGTGCTCTGGAACCCGGTGGACCTCGCGTACCTGACGACGTGGGGCGTCGTGCGGCTGCTGGAACACAAGCCTTTCGCGGCGAGCAACGTGGTGCCCGGTTTGCCGGAGGCAGTCAGTTATGATCCGGCGACCCATACGTTGCTGTTGGGAAAGCCGCTGGTAATCACGGCCGCGAATGTGGATCTGGGTTTCTGAGGTATCATGGACCCGCATCACGTGACCGGCGCCCCAACGTTACCGAGGCAGCGCGACCAACGCGCGACGACAGGTCCGTGGTGGTGTGATCTTTCTTGATGACCAGCATGCGCTCCAGGCCTCTACGTTAGCCTCTTCGAACGGAAGGTCTTCGCGCCCGTCATCGTCGGACTGATCCGGAACAACTCCCAAGGTCGACGTGGATCTGCTGATGACCGACGACGTGGTAGATATCGTTTCTGCAGGCACCGATCTTGCGGCGCGCATCGCCAAGCTTTCGAACAGTGGCTTGGTGGCGCGCGAACTGATTGCCAACCCGTGCCGCCTGCTTGCGTCGGCCGTATATCTCAAAAGTCAAGGGGTTCCGAAACCTTAGCGGATCTTCGCCGGCATAGCTATCTGGCGATTTCCGGAACCACGCATTGGGCGTTCCGGATAGCTGACCGGCCGATCAGTCAGTGGTAGAGGGTCGATCCTCGGCGAACTCGATTGAAGGCCTGTTACAGATTTGTCTCGGCGGTGGCGGGATCACGAACCTGTCGGCTTGGTTCGTGGAGGCGGAACTGGCTGGCGGAAGCTCTTCTAGAGATACGGCTTGCCGACGCCGCACCAGAGCAGCTCTCGGTCTGGGCAGTCTACCCGACTCGCGTCATGGCACCTCCGAAGGTACGCCTATTCGTTGACGCGCTTACAGCGACGCTGCAGGGGTTGTGACTGCAACTAAGCCGCTATGAGCATTTCGTCCCGTCCGATGCCGATCCAGCCCGAGCGGCTTCGAGGCTTCCTCGACCTGGCCACACACTGTGGACAGCGTCCTGCCCTGCGCTGCAGCGCCGTGGTGACACGCTTTGCTTCGGGCGATTGCGGACCTTCGAGCTCGGAGAGCCGCAGCCAACGCGAAAAAACCGCTTAGGCCTGAGCGGATGAGCGCCAACTCTCGCGGTCGATGGAGGTTGCCAGAAGGTTTGTTGACCGATCCGTGATCACGGCGAACGATGCGCCGGCGCAGGACATCCGACCAGCAGGGGGCAGCGGTGATGGAAAGCCGTATTCGGACCTTCAACGCCGACGACATCATCTGCGTCGAGGGCACCCGTGGGGACGAGATGCACGTCGTGCTCAAGGGTCGCGTAAGCATCAGTGCCGCCGGCAGAGGCGAGATCCGCCAAGTCGGCGTTGGGGAGTTCTTCAACGAGCTCGCCGTGATTGACGCTCGGTCGTGTCTTCCCACGGTTACCGCCCTCGAGGACGAAACGCGGGTGCTACCGATCGATCAGGCCCACTTCGTCTACCTCGTCAGTCACCAGCCAGCCTTCTCGCTTGCAGTTATGGCGGCGTTGGGACGTCAGATGCGGAACGGCCATGAAATTACCAGCAGGACGGGTCTCGGTGGGGTGGCTCGCAACGATGTGGGCGACTACAGCGCGGCGGAGATCAGACCGGGGCTTTGGCAGCTGCACTCGCGGACCCGGTCCTGCAACGTCTACCTGATTGCGGGTGATCATCGGACCATTCTGGTCGACACCGGCCTGCCATCGGCCTTTCCGTCGCTTGCGGAGGCGCTCCGTCAAATCGGACATCCGATCGAGACAATCAACTTTGTCGTCCTCACGCATGAGCACGCCGACCATGTGGGCGGGGTCGCAAGGTTTCCTGGCGGTGCGATCGTAGCGGCTCATCCTTTGGCGGCGAACAAGCTGGCGCTCCGGGACGACTTCGCGACGGTCAGCAGCGTGATCGGCGAGGCCGTGCCGCAATTCCACGTCGATCTTTGCCTGCCGGATGGCACCGTCATCGATGCATCACCCTTCCGCTTCGAAATACTCCAGACGCCAGGGCACACCTCGGGGTGTCTGTGCCTCGTAGATCCGGCTCACGGCCTACTGATCTGCGGCGACACCGTGATGGGCGGTGGCGCCATGGGCGGCATCTTCGGCTCGGGCAACATCAGCGACTATGTGTTGTCGCTCCGGCGGCTGCAGCGCTTCCGGGTGACGACGCTTCTCTCCGGGCACGGCCGGCCGTCGGAGAACGCCGAGGCGGACATCGGATTGGCAGCGGCTCGAGCGGAAACACTCCTGACGGACACGCGCGAGCTGTTCGGCACGATGAACGGCCAAGCGACATTCGACCAGATCATGCGTTCGGTGCGCGATCTTAACCGGTGATGCGCTTGAGGTTCGAGGGTCGTGCTGCCGACGCGCGGCCTCCCACGGCTGGCAGATGACCGCCCCTGGGGTCGCCTCCAAGCGCGAGGTTTGAAGGAATCAAGCAGCAAGGTAGGCCCTAATATGGGCCGTTAAGCGTCGGCCTGTGATTTTGTTCCACAACACAGCTTCAGCGGCGGGCGGTGGTGGAGCTGAGGGGAATCGAACCCCTGACCTCCTCATTGCGAACGAGG
>CAXUBA010000020.1:0-16438 GCA_964249205.1 uncultured Acetobacteraceae bacterium
CCGACCGCCTCCACCCGCGCGAAGCGCGGGGCACGCTCGCCGTTCGGCCCGCGCAAAGCCCCGGCCAGCCGGACCGGGATGTCGGCGGGAAGCCGGCCGGCCGCGTGCTCGAGGGTCGGGAAGTCCTTGGCGCCGTCCCAGACGCGCCCGCATCCGAGCACCGCGCTTCGGCGCCGGCGCGGGTTGTCGTCGTCTTCGTTGCTTGGGCTCGCGCCGGTCGGCACCGCATGGATCCGCGACGGCGCGACGCCGTAGGCGGACGCGACCTCGCGCGCGAAGTGCCGCCCGGGCGCGATCGCCGCGTCCGCGCGTCGGATCCCTGCCGCCGCCGCCGCGTCGCGCCAGGCGAGATCGGGCGGCAGCGTCGCGTCGCCGTGCATCGCCTGCCACCAGGTGCGGAGGCAGGAATGGATCACCGCCACCACGGGAGCATGCCAGTCGGTGTCGCCAACGAGCGAAGGCGCGTGGAGATGAATGCGCTCGGCGCCGCGCTCGCGCGCGATGCGGGCGAGCCGGTCGGACGCGCTGCGGAGCGACGACCGCCCGGGCGCCGTCCAGTCGAGTGGGAGATCGGTCTCGATCACCGAGACGCGCGGCCGCGCGGCGAGCGCCGCGACTTCAGCCGGCTCGGCGCGTGGACCGAGCGTCGCAACCGTGACCTCGTGCCCGGAGGCCGACCAGGACGCCGCGAGCTCGACCGTGTAGCGCCAAACGCCGCCGAGCGTGTCGGTCGTGAGCAGAAGGCGCGTCACACGCCGCAGCAGCGCTCCAGCGCCGCGAGCGGCGCGGGCCGCGCGTCCTGGATGTCGGAAAAGCGCTCGAACTCGCCGAGATAGTGCGCGTGCGCGCGTTCCCAGGCGTCGTCGTCCGGCTCGCCCCAGCGGCGCCGGTAGTCGGGCGAGCTCGGATACGGAAACAGCGGCACCGGGTCGTTCGCCCAGACGCCTGCCGCCTGCAACCGCGCCCGCCACGCGCTGACCAGCGCCGGGTCGTCGCCTGCGACCGACAGAAGGTTCGCCTGCACGAACGGCACGTGCCGCCTCGCCTCGATCAGCCGGTCGGCGAGCGCGTCGGTCGTCATCCGGCAGAGCTTCAGGAGCGAAGCGCGGCCTTCCACGGTCAAGCTCTCGACGCCGGCTTCGATCGACACGCAGCCGGCCTGGCCGAGCAGCGCCAGCATGTCCGGCTTCCAGAGGTCGATCCGCGTCTGGATCCCGAACTCGACCGGGCGCACCGCCAGTCCTTCGAGCAGCGCGCGGTCGGGCAGGAAGATCTCGTCCACGAAATAAAGGTAGCCGGCGCCCTGCCGGAGAAGCGCGTCGATCTCTTCGAGCACGATCGGCACGGCCCGACGCCGGTAAGCGTCGCGGAAGTCGATCTTGGCGCAGAACGAGCAGCTGTAAGGGCAGCCGCGCGACGCCTCCACCTCGGCCCCGGGGCGCGCCCGGCGCGGATCGCCTTCGCCGAGATCGAACCGGTGGTGGTGATGCGCGTGCCGCGCGATCCAGTGATCCGGCCACAGGATCGGCGGCAGGTCGACGAAGCGCGTCTTGCGCGGGCCGCCCGTCGACACGAGCCGGTCGCCGTCGAGGCGCGCGGTGCCCTCGATCGATCCTGATACGCCGCCGTCCGCCAGCTCGACCAGCGCCTCCTCGCACTCGCCGAGCACCAGCGCGTCGCAGCCGAGCTTGCGGAGCACCGGTCCGGGCGTCGACGAACCGTGCGGACCGACCGCGACGACCGGCGCGGCGATCCCGGAGGCGCGCAGCGTGTCGACGAGCAGACGCGGCACCCGGAGCTCGGGCTGGCAGCAACGCCAGAACAGGTAGGTCGGCGCCGTCGTCACCACGACGAGGTCGGCGCCGAAGCCTGCGACGCGCGCGCTCATCGCTTCCACGTCGAGCCCGTCGAGCGCCCCGTCGAGCATGATCGTCTCGTGTCCTCCCCGCTCGAGCAGGACCTGGCTCGCGCCGAGCTCGGTCGGCAGGTGCGGCGCCCGGCAGCCGAAATACGTGCTGCCCTCGAAGCTCCAGGGCGGGTTGAGCAGCGCGACCCTCATGCGAGGGCGTCCGCCTCACGGCGCACCGACGCCGTGTCGGCCACGCGGTCGGGCGCCGCGGTGTCGTCCATCCAGCGCGCGAGCGCCGCAAGCCCGTCGCGCCAAGCGCGCGGGGGCGAAAGGCCAAGGGACGCGGCCGCCGCGCGGGTGTCGGCGACGAAGTAGCGCTGGTCGCCCTGCCGCCAGCCGCTGAAGCGCCGCTCGACGCGGCGGCCGAGGATCGTGCCGATCTCGTCGAGGACCGCGTGGAGGCTGACCGCGTTCGCCGGGCCGCCACCGAGATTGAACGCGCGACCGCGAAGGTCGGTCGCCCGCGACCGTGCGGCGACATAGGCCGACACCGCGTCGTCGACGTCGAGGATGTCCCGGACCTGACAGCCGTCGCCGTAGAGGGTGATCGTCTCGCCGGCACGGGCGGCGCGCAGGAAATGCGCGACCCAGCCCTGGTCCTCGGTCCCGAGCTGAAGCCGCCCATAGATGCAGCTCATCCGCAGCACGACGCTGCGAAGACCATAGGAACGCGCGTAGTCGAGCACGTACTGATCGGCGGCCCCCTTCGAGCACCCGTATGGCGTGTGGAAGTCGAGGGGGCGCGTTTCGGCAATGCCGTGCGCCCGGACCGCGTGGTCGGTCGGATGCCAGCTGTCGCCGTCGAGCGCGAGCGCCACGTCGGCGAGGTCGCCGTAGACCTTGTTGGTGCTGGCGAACACGAAGGGCGCGTCCGGGCAGAGGCGCCGGACCGCGTCCAGCAGCGTCACGGTGCCGCCGAGATTGATCGCGAAATCCGCCTGCGGATCGACGAGGCTCGTGGTTACCGCGACCTGGGCGGCGAGGTGGAAGACGCTGGTCGCGCCGTGCACCGCCGCCTCGACCGCGGCTGCGTCGCGGAGATCGGCGAACAGCACGTGCGCACGGTCGCCATGCCGGGCACGCAGCCATCGGAGGTTCCGTTCCACGCCCGGGCGCTGCAGGCTGTCGAGCAGCAGCACGTGCTCCTCACCCGAGCCGAGCAGCCGGTCGGCGAGATTGCAGCCGATGAAGCCGGCGCCACCGGTGACGAGCGCGTAGGGGACGGTCGGAAGCGGGTCGGAGCGGAGTGCCGCGTGCGCGTCGATGCCGCGCGCGAGCACCGTTTCGAGGGCGGGGGCGATCCGGTCGAGTCCTTCCCAGGCCGCGAGGCGCACGTCCGTCGCGACGGCGAGGCGACCGAACGCGGAAAGCTGCGCGAAGGGGTCGGGCGGCGCCTGCTCGATCACCAGATCCGACGCGTTCCGGCCGATCACTGGGATCGTTCCGGGTTCAAGGGCGGGCGGCAACGCCGGGTCCGCCCTGTCCGCGAGCAGCGCGACCGGGATCGCCGAGCGCGACGCCGCTGCCGCGAACGCCGCTCGCGCAGCCTCGACCCCGTCGGTCGCCACGGGAACGAGAAGGGCGGAGAAGCCGAGACGTCCGGCTTCCGCGATCGCCCGGTCGAGCCCGGATACGTCGCCGGGTGCGACCGCGGCGACGACGGCGGGGAACCGCGTCAAGCGACGAGGCCGCGTCGTTCGAGCTCGCGCCGCGCTTCGTCCACGCGGTCGACCGTCTGCTGGCGACGGACCCACTCGACGAGTTCGCCGAGACTGTCGTCGAAGCTCCGGCGCGGCGCGAAGCCGAGCGTGCGTCGGGCGAGCGAGATGTCCCCGAAGCAATGCCGGATGTCACCGGCGCGCGCCTTGTCGAGCATCAACGGTCCGAGATCGGTCCGGCCCATCGCGCGCGCCGCCTCCTCCGCAACCTCGCGGATCGAGACGTCGCGACCGCTGCCGATGTTGAACACGCCGCCCGCGGCATCCTCGTGGAACAGCGCGAGCAGGAATGCCTGCGCCACGTCGTCCACGTGGACGAAGTCGCGCCGCTGCTCGCCGTCCTCGAACACGAGCGGCGCCTCGCCGTTGATCAGTCGGGACGCGAAGATCGCGAGCACCCCGGTGTATGGATTTGAGAGCGCCTGTCCCGGTCCGTAGACGTTGAACAGGCGGAGCGCGACGCCTTCCATGCCGTAGGTCGGGGCAACGCAGAGCGTGAGTCGTTCCTGCGCGTATTTGGTCAGCGCGTAGACCGACGCGAGATTGAGACGTTTGCTTTCGGTGGTCGCGAGCGGATGGAGGTGCTCGCCGTCGGGACCGGCTGGATCCCAACCGGTGTCCGGACGCTTGCGGGCCGGGCGGAGCACGTTGTCGTGAACGGCGCCGTCCGGTCCGGCATAGAGACCCTCGCCGTAGACGCTCATCGAGGACGCGACGACGATCCGCTTCACCGGATGCTCGATCAGCGCCTCCATCAGCACCGCGGTGCCGGTGTCGTTGACCGACACGTAACGTTCGATCGCGTACATGCTCTGGCCGACTCCGACCTCGGCGGCGAGGTGCACGACGCGGTCCACCCCGGCGACGGCCCGCCGGACCTGGTCGCGATCCCGGATGTCGGCGCGGATCAACTCGACGTCCGGCGGCAACGTCGCGCCGGCGCCGGCATGGACCTGATCGATCAGACTGTCGAGGACGCGGACGGTGGCGCCGCGGCGAAGCAGGGCGCGCACGACATGCGACCCGATGAAGCCGGCGCCGCCCGTCACCAGAACTCGTTCTGCCATGGAAGCAGGTCCTTCGCGTTCCGGCCCGCGTCGGGCCGTCGGGACGCCCGAAGCGGCAGGCGTCCGCATCTTCTTCAAACCGTCATCGCCGTAACCCGATACGCCGCCGGACGCAATCGCGTCGCCTTGACGGGCGAACGCAAGCCGGTGCCGCGCGATGTGGTCTTCGGGCGCGACGGCGCCGCAGGACGGAGATCAGCATGCAACAGGATCCGAAGGCGCTCCACAAGCAGCCGCCCTTCGAGAAGCAGCCGCAGCCCTTCCCGGGATCGTCGGCGAGGATGCGACCGGAGCCGGATCACGGCGAGGAAAGTTACCGCGGCTCGGGTCGCCTCGCCGGACGGCGCGCGCTGGTCACGGGCGGGGATTCGGGTATCGGTCGAGCCGTGGCGATCGCCTTCGCGCGCGAGGGCGCCGACGTCGCGCTCAGCTTTCTTCCCGAGGAGCAGGAAGACGCCGAGCAGGTGGCGGAATGGATCCGGCGCGCCGGACAGCGGGCGCTGCTGCTGCCCGGCGATCTCACGGACGCCTCGCGTTGCCGCGACATCGTGGGGCGGACCGCGGAGGCGTTCGGCGGCCTCGACACGCTGGTGAACAATGCCGCCTATCAGCACACCCGCGCGTCGCTCGACGAGATCGAGGATGCCGAATGGGAACGGACCTTCCGGGTGAACGTCGACGCACTGTTCTTCGTGACCAAGGCGGCAGTGCGGCTGATGCAGCCGGGCAGCGCGATCGTGAACACGTCGTCGGTGAACGCGAAGCATCCGATGCCGTCTCTGATCCCGTATTCCGCGACGAAGGCGGCGATCGCCAACATCACGCTGAGCCTCGCGCAGCTGCTCGCCGAGAAAGGCATCCGGGTGAACGCGGTCTTGCCGGGTCCGATCTGGACCCCGTTCATCGTGACCGGAATGAAACCGGACGATCAGGCGACATTCGGCAGCCAGACACCGTTCGGGCGGCCCGGCCAGCCCGCCGAGCTTGCCCCCGCCTATGTCAGCCTCGCCTCGAGCGAGAGCAGCTACACGACCGGCGCCTTGGTGACGGTGGCGGGCGGGATGCCGATCACCTGACCGCTCAGTAATGGCCCATGCGGATCGTGATCGTGCCGCCCGCCGGCGTGATCGCGACCGCGCTGTCGCCAAAGCGCGGTTTGTGCATGCCGAGTGGCGGGTTGCGGGAAAAGCCGACGGGCTCGGTCGGCACGCCGAAGAACCCGGTTCTGAGCTTTCCGCTCTCGTCCACGTCCTGATAGGCGGAGACTGCGTAGGTGCCGGGCTCGATGTTGTGCACCACCAGCGTTTCCGTTCCGGCGGTCGCCTCGCCGGACGCGTGATACCGGCACCGCGGCCCGAGGAACTCGGCTTCCGTGCAAACCCCGACGACGAGCCGCCCGCGATCGTCAGGTACGTCCGTGAGCGTGACCGCGAGGTCGGCCGCCGATGCCGCGACGGGTGCGAACGCCGTGGCGACGAGCAGGGGAAGCCGCATCAGGAGATCTCCGGCGGGTAGGCACGGCCGCGCCAGGTGGACGGAACACCGCGCCAGGCCCGGATCAGGCTTGCCCACTGGACGACGAGCAGGGCCGCGACGGATGCGGGATGCAGCAGGACGCCGACGAGGCTCTGGCGGAATCGGACCGCGAGCACGAGCCGGGTCGCAAGACCGCAGGCGAGCGCCGCAATCGCGGGCGCCGACGGCGAGACGAGCACGAGCGGCAGCGGCGCGACCTGGCCGAGGCCGAGGATCACCGTCCAAACCGGCAGACCGGCCGGGGTCGCCATTCCTTCGGTCGCGTTCTTGGTCAGTCCTTCCCAGAGCAGCGCCGGCGACTGGTACATCCGGCAGCTCGCGAGATCCGTCGCGTCGAACAGCGCGGTCAGGATCCCGGTCCGACGGAATGCACGCGGCAGGGTGAGCCCGTCGTGCTTCGACGCGCGGATCGCGGCGTGTCCACCGGCGACGCGGTAGTCCGCCCGGCGCGCGATAAACAGCTGCCCGCAGCCGGCGCCGAAGCCGGGCGCGCGCGACCGGATCGTGAAGGCGAGAGGGAGGAAGCCGAGCAGCACGAAGTGGATGAGGGGCAGGAGCAGGATCTCCGACCAGCCGCGGGTGATCTCGTGCGGAAAGCCGCTCGCGAGGCCCACCGCGCGGTGCCGCTCCATGAAGCCGGCCATCCGGGTCAGCGCGTCGGTCGCAAGCCGGACGTCGGCGTCGAGGAAGACGATCAGGTCGTGCCGTGCATGCGCGGCGAGGCAGGCGCAGGCGTGCTGCTTGCCGGACCAGCCGGGCGGCAGCGTTGGACCCGTCACCACGCGGAGCCGGTCGTCCCGAAATCCGTCGAGAATGTCGCGCGTCCGGTCGGTCGAGTGGTCGTCGAGCACCACGAGGTCGATCAGGACGTCGCGGTTGCGCAGCACGGCGGTCACCGCGTCGGCGATGTTCGCCTCCTCGTTCCGCGCCGGGACCAGCACCGAAACGGCGGCGCCGGGTCGTGCAGGACGCGGACGGCGATAGACGACGAGGTTGCAGAGCACGAGGAAGAGCGGGATCGCCGCGAAGACCAGGCAGGCTTCAGCGATCACCACCTCGTCTCCTCGTGCGCCGGATCGAAGCGTTCGCGCCGCACCATCGCGCGCGCCCGCCGCCAGCCGTCGTAGATCATGTCCGATCCGGCACGGCCACGCACGACCGCGGTGAACAGCGCAGGATCCCGGGTCGCGGTCTCGGCCGCGAGCGCGTCCATCGTGTCGCCGAGCCGCCCGGCGAGGAGCGCGCCCAGCGCACGCCCGTCACCGGCTTCGGCCGCGATCGTAGGCGCTCCGAACCGCACCAGCGCCTCGGGGCGGCTCTCGTTCCAGAACTCGTAGGACAGGGCGAGCGGCACCAGGACCGCGTCCGGCACGCGCCGGGCGAGATGGGCGATCCCGGCGCGGAGGCTCACCGGCCGGTGACGAGGATCGGTGAATCGACCCTCGGCGGTGATCCACATCATGCCGCCCGGGACACCGAGCGCGCGGTCCGACGTTTCGAGGAACCGACGCGCGCCGGCCCTCGTGTCGAGCGCGATCCCGAACACCCCCATCCGACGGAAGATGCCGTATCGGCGGAAGGCCTCGTCGTCCATCGGCCCAAAGCCGGGGCGCCCCGGAAACAGGCGCGCCGACAGGATCATGCACACTGCCGGGTCCCACCACGACGGATGGTTGGTGTAGACGATCACCTTGCGCGACGCTGCGGCTTCCACCGGCGGCAGCCCGGCGCGGGACACGCGGAGCGCGCGGAAGGACAGCGACATCCGCCAGGCGAGATAGCCGGCGAAGGACCGGAACAGGCGCTCCGAACGGAGCGCCACGGGATCGTCGACGACCGTCCCGTTGCCCGTCGCGCCGTCAGGTCGGAACGACAACGCCCTCGTCCCGGACCGCGGCGCGCGACACGTCGCTATCGAGCGCGTCGGCCGCGATCCATCCCGACATCAGCACCATCGGCATGCCGGGGCCCGGATGCGCCGCCCCGCCCGCGAGGTAGAGGCCGTCGAGATCGCGCGACCGGTTTCCCGGCTTGAAGGCGCCGGTGAACGAGCCGTGGCTCGCGAGCCCGTAGATCGCGCCGTTCAGCACGCGGTAGCGCTCGTGGATGTCGAGCGGGGTGAGCACGCGCTCGTAACGAATGCGGTCCGCGAGCCCGGTCATGCCGGCAGTGCGCTCGAGCTTTTCGAAGATCGCCTGCCGGTAGCCGGGCAGCATCGCCCGCCAGTCGTGGTGCGGCCGGAGATAAGGCGTGTGCACCAGGATGTAGAGCGAATCCGCGCCGTCCGGAGCGCTCCCGGGTTCGGTCCCGGCCGTCGCGGCGAGATAGCAGGTCGGATCGGGCGCCGGCTCCCCGCGGCGATAGATCCAGTCGAACTCCTCTTCCGGGTCGCGCGAGAAGACGAAGTTATGGTGTGCCAGCTGCTCGTAGGGGCGGTCGAGGCCGAGATAGAAGACGACGCCCGAGCAGGCCGGCTCGCGTTTCCTCCAGCGGCGCCCGAAGCGCTTCGCCTCGCGGCCGCCGACAAGCTCGCGATAGGTACGGATCGCATCCATGTTGGACACCACCGCGTCGAACTTCTCGACGGTGCCGTCCGCGGTCTCGATCCCCCACACGCGCCCGTTCGACTGCAGGATCCGCGTGACGTCGGTCTCGGTGCGGTAGTCGACCCCGAGCGAGCGGCCGAGACGCACCAGCGCTTCCGGCACGGCGCGCGTGCCGCCCATCGGGAACCAGATCCCTTCGTCGGTTTGCATGTGGCCGATCGAGCAGAGCACCGCCGGCGACTGGTAGGGCGACGAGCCGACGTACTGGACGAAGTGGTCGAGCATCTGCGCCGCGCGCTCGTCCGGCACGCGCTTCCTGATCTCGCGGGCGACGTTCGACCCCATGCGGAGCGAGGCGACGTCGCGCAGCGTGTCGAGGTCGGCATTCTTCCGGAGATCGATCGTGTCGGTGATGTCCTCGACCGAGCGCCAGAAGAAGAACTTGCGGCTGACCTCGTGGAGATGCGCGCTCATCCGGAGGAAGTCGCGATAACCCGTGTCGGAGCCCGGCATGGCATCGCGCCGGAGTGTCTCGGCCATCGTGTCGACGTCTTCCACGAGGTCCATCCGGCTGCCGTCTTCAAAGAAGCAGCGCCACTGCGGATCAAGGCGACGGAGGTCGAGCGCGTCGTCCATGTCCACACCGGCTTCGGCGAAGATCCGCCGAAGCACGGACGGAACGGTCAGGATGGTCGGGCCCATGTCGAACCGGAAGCCGTCGGCGGACAGCGGGGCCGCCTTTCCGCCAAGCCACGGGTTCTTCTCGAACAGAACGACCGCATGGCCGCGCGACGCGAGCACGACGGCGGCGGCAAGCCCGGCGAGGCCGGACCCGACCACGCCGACGCGCGTGCCCGAGCGCGAGGAAGATCCGCCGTCGGGACGCCTCGGAGAAATCAGGTTCACAGGGCCTCCTCGAGGATCGCCGGTCGGGACACGGGCGGCATGGTGCTCTTCGACGGACGAAGGCCGAGATCCTCGGTCATCAGACGGATCGAGATGCGCGCGCCCTCGAAGATCACCGGGAGTCCGCTTCCGGGATGGGTGCCGCCGCCGACCACGTAAAGACGCTCGATGTCCTCGGACCGGTTATGCGGACGCCAGTGCAGCATCTGCCCGATGTTGTGCGCGAGGTTGAACACGGCACCGCGATGGACGTCGAGATTGTCTTCCCAGTCGGTTGGCGTCACGATCGTTTCGGTTCGGATCCGCTGCTCGAGGTTCGGAATCCCAAGCTTCGCGAGGCGTGCGAGCGCCACGGCCCGATAGCGCCGCTTCATCGCCTCGTCCCAGACGATGGGGGCATTCTCGCGTCGATTGCCGACGGGCACGAGGACGTAAAGTGTCGAGTGTCCGGGCGGGGCGAGGGCGGGATCCGTTCCGGTCGCGTTCTGCAGGTAGAAGGACGGTTCCTTCGGCGGCGCGTCGGCGCGCTCGATCTCGGCGAAATTGGCCCGGAAATCCTCCGACAGGAAGATCGTGTGATGCGCGACTTCCGGCAACTCCCCCTCGATTCCGAGATAGAGCATGAAGGCCGAGCAAGAGTACTTCCGCGATGCCAGACGCTTGCCCGTCCAGCGTTTCCGATGTTCCGGTGCGACGATCCGCGTCATCGCCCGCGCGAAATCCGCGTTGAGGATCACCGCATCGGCCCGGATCCGCCCGTCGTCGGTGCGGACGCCGACCGCGCGGCCGTTCTCGACGAGAATTTCCCGCACGGAGGTGCCGGTCCGCACGCGGACGCCCATTCGTCGTGCGAGGCTCTCCATGGCGCGCATCACCGCGCCCGTGCCGCCGCGCGGATGGAAGATGCCGTATTCGTGCTCCATGAAGGCGAGGATGGTGAAGAGGCTCGGGCACCGATACGGCGACATGCCGAGATACTTGCTTTGGAACGAAAAGGCGAGGCGAACCCGGGGGTCGCCGAAGTGTCGTCCGAGATCGCCGTCGACGCTTGAGAACGGACGCAGCAGCGGCAGCGCGCGGAGCATTCCGGCGCTCAGCAGGTCGCGCGGTCCGTCGAAGTTCTGCGCCAGTACGGTGCGAAAGCGGTCGAGTTTCCGTCGGTTCTCGCTCACGAAGCGCGGCACGCGCTCGGCATCCGCGGGCGAGAGCTTCGCGATTTCCCGCTGCAGGCCCGGCAGATCGGACGGGATGCGGAGCGTCGGCCCGTTTTCGAACGCAAGATCGTAGTGGGTGCGGAGTCGGATCAGGTCCACGTGCTCGGAAAGCCGCTCCCCGCAGGCGGCAAATACCTCCTCGAGGATCTGCGGATACAAGAAGAAGGTCGGCCCGATGTCGAACCGGAACCGACCCTGCGGCGACGGCACTTCGAGCGTGCCGGACCGGCCGCCGACCGTATCCTGCTTCTCGATCAGCGTGACGTCGGCGCCTGCGGCCGCCGCGAGGAGGGACGCGACGAGGCCGCCAGGGCCGGCGCCGACCACCAGGACCGTTCTGCTCAAATCGACACTCCGCTCGAACGGCGTCCACGCTGCTCCCGGCTGGCGGCTTGCACCTCGATTCTCCCCCCTCGGTTCACCGGCATTCCTTCCTTGGGAGGCGCGGGCGCGGCTAGAATTGGGCCTATGTCCCAACTTGTCATCATGCGGGCGCCGCCGCGAGGGGCCAGCACGGGCGTGCCGCCCGGACGCCGGTCAGCGAGGATCGCCGAATGAGGCTCTCCTTCCGCTCGCCCTACCGACACGGCTTCGTCCGCGCCGCCGCCGTCACGGTGCCCGTCCGCCTCGCCGATCCGGCGCGGAACGCCGCGGCGGTGCTCGACGCGCTCGTGCCGCTCGACCGCGACGCCGTGGCGGTCGCGGTGTTCCCGGAGCTCTGCATCTCGGGCTATGCGATCGAGGATCTCCGCTTGCAGACGGTGCTGCTCGATGCGGTGGAGGCGGCGATCGGCCGGATTGCTGCCGGGACGCAGGACCTCCTGCCGCTCGTGCTGGTCGGCGCTCCGCTCCGCCATCGCGACCGGCTGTTCAACTGCGCGGTCGCGATCCATCGGGGCGTCGTGCTCGGCGTCGTGCCGAAATCGCACCTGCCGAACTACCGGGAGTTCTACGAGGCGCGGCACTTCGCACCGGGCGCCGGCATCAGCGGCGAGACGATCCGGATCGGCGGCGCCGACGTGCCGTTCGGCACCGATCTGATGTTCGAGGCGGCCGACCTGCCGGATCTCGCCGTCCACGCCGAAATCTGCGAGGACGTCTGGGTCCCGGTGCCGCCATCCTCGATCGCGTCGCTCGCCGGCGCGACCGTGCTCGCCAACCTTTCGGCCTCCAACATCACGATCGGCAAGGCGGACGAACGCGCGCTGCTATGCCGCTCGCAGTCCGCCCGCTGCGTCGCGGCCTATCTCTACGCCGCCGCCGGCCAGGGCGAGAGCTCGACCGACGTCGCCTGGGACGGCCAGGCCTCGATCTTCGAGAACGGCGAGGTGCTCGCCGAGACCGAGCGCTTCCCGACCGGAGCCGCCGCCGCGATTGCCGATCTCGACCTTGCGACGCTGCGCCACGAGCGGCTCACCCTCACCACCTCGCGCGACACCAACCGCCGCCTGCACGAGGCCGCGTTCCGGCGCGTGCGCTTCACCGTCGGGCCGCCCGCCGACGCGTTCCCGCTCCGTCGCCGGATCAGCCGGTTTCCTTTCGTGCCGGCGGACCCGGCGCTCCTCGCGCGCGACTGCTTCGAGGCCTACTCGATCCAGGTCTCGGCTCTCGCCCAGCGCCTGGAGGCCGCACGCGTGCGACGCGTCGTGATCGGCGTTTCGGGCGGTCTCGACAGCACCCAGGCCCTCCTTGTGGCGGCCGAAGCGTTCGACCGGCTCGGCCGCGATCGGGCCGACATCCTCGCCTGGACGATGCCCGGCTTCGGTACGTCGGACGGCACGCAGGGCAACGCGCTCGCGCTGATGCGGGCGCTCCGCGTCACCGCCGCGACGCTCGACATCAGGCCAGCGGCGACCCGCATGCTCGCCGATATCGACCACCCGTTCAGCCGCGGCGAGAAGGTCTTCGACGTCACGTTCGAGAACGTGCAGGCGGGGCTTCGGACCGATTTCCTGTTCCGGTTGGCCAACCGTCACGACGGCATCGTGCTCGGAACCGGCGACTTGTCGGAACTCGCGCTTGGCTGGTGCACGTACGGTGTCGGCGACCAGATGTCGCACTACAACGTCAATGCCGGCCTGCCGAAGACGCTGATCCAGCACCTGATCCGCTGGGTGATCGCGTCAGGGCGCTTCGACCGTGCAGTCGGCGACACGCTCGGCGCGATCCTCGCGACCGAGATCTCTCCCGAACTCGTGCCGGCCGACGCCGGTGGCCTGCTGCAGAGCACCGAGGAGAAGATCGGCCCCTACGCGCTGCAGGACTTCAACCTGTTCCACGTGCTCCGACACGGCGACCCGCCGTCGCGAATCCTGTTCCTCGCACTCGCCGCCTGGGAAGATGCCGGTCGGGGCGCCTGGCCGCCGAATTTCCCGGAGGCCTCGAGACGCGCCTTCGACGAGCACGAGATCCGGCACTGGCTGACGGTGTTCATCAAACGCTTCTTCGGGTTCAGCCAGTTCAAACGGTCGGCGATGCCGAACGGCCCGAAGATCTCGGCCGGCGGTGCGCTGTCGCCGCGTGGCGATTGGCGCGCGCCGTCCGACGGCAACGCCGAGGCCTGGCTCGCGGAACTGGCGGCGAACGGGACGCCTGACTAGGACGAGGCGGACCGCGCGGGGCCGCGGCCACCTGTTGCTGGATCCGGCCGCCGCCCGGAGCCGCGGTTGTCGGAGCCTCAGGGGCGATCGTCGTCGGCGAAGATGTCGTCCATCCTGGTCTTGCCGAGGATCCAGTTCGGGCCGGGCCGCTGGTCGTTCGTGTAGTTGCTCGGCGCGTGAAACACCCAGGATGAGTGGTGCGGGGTTCGCGTTCCGCCTACGAGCGGTACGACCACGCGGCTCCGGAAGCCGGCGGGCGGACGCTCCCAACTCAGGCCCATCGCGGCACGCTCCCGTATGCCCCAGCCGACAAGCTCGGTGCTGGCGCGCGGATCGAACGAGCGCGACAGCACGTATTCGACGAGCAGATCGCGGTCGAGCAGGAACATCGCGCAGTAAGGCACGTCGAGTTCCGCGAAGTCGTGCTCGTCGATCCGCAGGACCGTCCTGTCGCGCCAGGGCTGTTTTCCCTGCTGGTCGGCGGTGAAGATGTCGCCGACGGTGCGGTTGAACTCGTAGCGTACGAAGCCCGGGATCAGACCGTGTCGCGCGAGCGGCCCCCTGAACCTGCAGAAGTAGGCGAGATTCTCGGCGCAGAACTGGATGTCCTCCTCGAGACAGAGGACGTGCGTGAACTCCGAATGGGAGGTCGCGAGCGCCGCGAGCGACGGCTTGTGCGCCCACCCGAGCATGAACGGATCGCCCTGCACCTCCGGCTGCGGAACCACCTGCACGTCGAAGCGTCCGCCCGCGAGCTTGCCGAACAAACGTCGTAGGACGTTGAGCTCGCGGGCGTCGTCCGTTTCGGTGAAGATGTTGACCTCGACGCGACGGCTCGGAAGGCCCTGCAGGCAGCGGACGGTTTCGAACAGCGCCTGCAGGCGGTCCATCCGGAACTTGAACGTGACGAAGGCGACGACGTGCGTGTCGTAGGCACTGCCCGTGTAGATCTGCCGACGCGTCATGCGGGGGCGGTCGCTTCGTCCCGTCGCGCGCGGATGCGCGTCGCGGCTTTCGAGGCGAAGCCAGTCGTGCCGATGTTCGAAAAATTCGATCAGCGCCGCCTTGTTCGACGGCCGTTCAGTCAGACCGTCCGTCATCGACTGGCCGTGCGCGCGGTACCGGCAGAGCGGCTTGGAATGCCAGACCCCGAACTGTCCGAGTTCCGCGAGCCGGCACCAGAGGTCGTAGTCTTCCCAGCCTCTCGCCGTCGGGTTGTCGTAGTAGCCGCCGGCCCCCGACCACGCCCATCGCGCGACCAGCGCCATCGCGTCGATGTAGTTGCTCGGAACCAGACGCGCCGGATCGAAGGGCAACGTCCCGAGCATCGTCGCCGCGTCGCCGAACTGTTCGATCGCCGAGTGGGCGAACGCGCAATCCGCCCGCGTGATCAGGCCGAGCAGGGTTTCGCAGCATCCCGGCAGAAGCAGGTTGTCGGCATCGAGCGACATCACGAAAGGCGCGTGCGCGGCCGCGAAGGCGGCATTCCGCGCCGGCCCGAGACCACTGTTCGCGACTGTCCGCTCGATCCGGATCCGGCAGAACCGCGTTCGGTGCGCGTCCGCCCAAGCGATCAGCGTGCCGACGGAATCATCGGACGAGCCGTCGTCGATCACCACGAGCTCGAGCGGCCGCAGCGTCTGCCCTTCGACCGAGCCGAGCGCGTCGCCGATGAAGTGGCCGTAATCCTTCGAGGTCAGCGCGACGGCGACCTCGGCCCGGGTTCCGTCGTCGTGATCGAACAGGATCACGGTCGGCGGCAGGGCGATCGTCGCCTCCGGTGCATAGGCGCCGCGACGGATCGCGAGTTCGGCCTCCCGCGCGCCGGTTGCCCCGGCTTCGTGCCGGCGGAAGACGGCGGCGAGGAGCTCGGCCCGACGCTTCGGACCGTGCGTCCACAGCACCGAGGCCGCGGCGGCGCGACCGACCGCCGCGCGACGATCGGGTGCGTCGACCAGCGCCAGCAGGACGCGCCGCCATTCCTCCTCGGTCGACGCGAGGAAGCCGGTCACGCCGTCGCGGATCGCGCGCCGGAACGGGTCGGTCGGGGACGCCACGACCGGAACCGCCGCGAGAGCAGCCTCGACGAACTTGATCTCGCTTTTCGCTTCCACGAACGGGTTGCCGATTTCGAGCGGGCAGATCGCGACATCGAACCGGGCGATCTCGGCCGGCAGACGATCGAAGGCCACCAGGTCCCGCCACTCGATCTGGTCGGCGAGCGCCGCCAGCATCGGGAACTCGTCGAGGTCGAGGAGCGGCCCGTCCGCGGTCCTGAACAGGACGAGGCGCACCTGGGCTCGGGCCGCGAGGATGGCGGCGACCGCGGCGGCTGCGGCGGCGAAGTCCCGCTGGTGCGTCCTTGTCCCGAGCGCGTAGCCGATCCGGACCGTGTCGTCGTCGCGGGTGAGCTGGGCGCGCGAAAGGATTGCCGCGCGCGCCGCCTCGAACATGCCATCGTCGAAACCGTTCGGCAGCACGTGCACGCGACGGCAGATCTGCCGGAGCGACGCGGCGAGCGGCTCCGTCGTCGCGAGGCAGAAATCGGCGGCGGCGACCGTCTTCCGCATGTCCTCGAACAGCGTGGCGATCTCCTCCCGGTCGATGCCGATCGAACGGATGCCGTCGATCGTCGGGCCACGTGCGAGGAGGGGTTCGAAGAAAAGGTCGTCGGCGTCGAACCCGACGAGGCCGCCGCGGTCGCGCACCAGCCCGATCATGATCGACACGTGCGGGGACCAGCGCGTCCGCCAGAGCACGAGACAGTCGACGTCCGCGATGTCCGCGGGGCCGATGTCCGAGACTGCGACCGCGCGCGCCGCGAGTCCCGCGCGTCCGGCGACCGCTGCCTGGGCCAGCGATCGGAGCGCCGCGCCCGGCGTCCCCGGCTCGCCGATCCCGAACAGGACTTGACGGATCCTGCCGCCCGCGGCGGCCTCGTC
>CAXUBA010000020.1:16448-26981 GCA_964249205.1 uncultured Acetobacteraceae bacterium
GTCCGTGACCGGCAGGGTGGCGGAGGAACAGGAGGCGGGATCGTGACTGACCGGCGGCGGCGAGGGCGTCGGCCGCGAGGACATCGGGGGCGCCGGCGCGACGGCGCTGATCCCGAGCCAGCGGCGGAAACGCGCGAGCAGGACACGGCCGGCGGCGTTCGGGCGGGCCGTGTTCCCTGCGGCCGCGACTCGGTGCGCCGCGTGGCCGGGCGGGACGATCGCTCCGTCAAGGCCGGAAGCACCCGACCGAGCGAGCGTCGCGGGACCGCCGACCGCCGCTCCGGGACTCCCGTCTTCCACCGCCAACCTGGCATCCCCTCGAGGCCGGAGCCGGTGGTTTTATCGGAACGCCGGGCGCGCGCAACGCCGCGGGCCCGGTCAGCCGATGGGGTCCGACCGGATGGAAGGCCGGGGCGTTCGGCGACGAGCCTCGGCGACAAGAGGACCGCGTCCGACGCCCCGATCTCTTCTAACACTCTGTCGGTGACGGGCCGCCTCTGGCGAATATCGAGCAGCCCCGGGCAAGGGTGGTCCGGGCGACGTGTTAGGGACAACGACTTCGGTCGCGGATCGGTCGCGGCGCCGCCGCAAGCTGCGCTGCGTTACAACACTCGATGATCGACCACGAAAAGGTTTTCTGATCGTGACAGGCAGAGCGGAAACGCCACTTCGGGGAACACCCTGGATGGAGCAGCCGCGGCCGGAGATTGGCCGGGACGGCGCGGCTCGGACGCCTCACGAGTTTGTTAGGCGTTAACGTCCGTTTCGAAGCCGAGACTCGAAAAACTTTATTGTCAGTCGGTGTGAAGGGAAGGTAAGTCATTCAGGCAATCGGATCATCTGCCGGGCCGGCGATCGCCGCGTCCATCTTCCAGGGAAACGGGCATGGCTCTGAGCACGGGTTCGTTCACGGTTCACGGCGCAAGCTCCGTGACATCCTTCAATCTCACGACGGACGGGTCTTCTCTCGTCGTCGCGAGCAGTGTCGCGGGTCTCACCGCGAACGAGATCCTGACCACCGCGATGCCGCTCTACGTCGGCAGCAGCGCGGCGTTCGTCGCGGTCGGGCCGAGCCTCGGCAACGCGGCGGTGCTGTCCACCGCGCCGACGACCGTTCTCGGCGCCGACGGCACCAACGTCTTCTTCTCCGACGTTTCGAGCAGCCTCGTCTTGACCGGCAACGGCAACGACACGGTCATTGCGCCGTCCGGCAACGACACGATCGATCCGGGCGCCGGCAACAACGTGCTCTACCTCGGCTCCGGCACCGCGTCGGTGAATTCCGCGGGAACCGACACGATCTTCGCCGGCACGGGTGCCGAGACGGTCAACGTGTCGAGCAGCGCGAGCATCAATGCCGGCACGGGCGGCCTCTCGATCCTTGGCGCCGGTGCGAACGTCACGGTCAACGGCGCGAACGGGGCGGCGGTCACGATCTATGGCGGCAGCGGCAGCACCGCCTACGTGTCCGGATCCGCCGCGAATAACGTCTTCGTCGCGAACGACAGCACGAAGGGCGCCTCGGGCGGCTCGGTCGTCTTCAACGGTGCGTCCGCGACGGGCGGCAGCCAGTTCTGGGCCGGCTCGGGCAATGCGACACTGATCGGCGGCAGCGGCAACGACACGCTAGTGGCTGGCCAGGGCGCGTCGACCATGACGGGCGCGGGCGGCACCAACGAGTTCGACTTCTTCACCGTGCAGGGTGGTTCCAACACCAGCGCGGCGATCACCGATTTCGAGACGGCCGGCGCGTCCGACAGCATCAAGCTCTTCAACTACGGCACGAGTGCCGCGGCGACTGCCTTCTCGTCGGCGGCACAGGTCGGCAGCAACACGGTCATCACGCTCAGCGACAGCTCGACGATCACGCTGCTCAACTTCAGCAAGTCGAACCTGACCGCGTCGGAGATCCTGTCCACCCCGCCTAATCCGACCGCCTGACGCGGTCCGGAACGCGACGACGCGGAAGGCCGGGCGAGAGCCCGGCCTTTTTTGTTTTCGCTCGATCGAGCGGCATCAATGCCGCTCCTGGTGTTTCCGCCCGCGCCACGCGTCGCGAAGGGAGCGCCATCTGTCACCATGCAGGCCGAGATGCAGGATCGAGCCGCGCCAGCCGAGCACCGGTCGTGTTGCCTGGCTTGGCCGGGCTGCCAGGGCGTGGCCAAGCAGTTCTGGTGCCGGTCCCGGCATCGTCCGGAGCACGTCCTGCCATAGGCTGACACCGATTACGCGCGAGGGATTGTCCCGCAGCAATTCGAGCTTCAGGAACGGCACTTCGCCTGAGCGGAGCAGACGGCGCCAGTGGAAGTGCGTCGGGTTGACCGGGATCAACCCGGCGGGTCGGAGCCGGAACATGTCGACGTGGCGCGCGCCGATGTCGAGCCGCTCGGCCTCGAACGCGGCCGACAGGCCGAGCTCGCCGTGCAACACGATCTCCTCCTTCGTCATCGACGCGAAGGGCTGCGCGAACACGCGTTGCACGGCGTCACGGCGGAACGCCTCGGCCGTCATGGAGACGAACCAGGATTGCAGATGCCGTCGTCCTTCCCGGCTCGACACCATTCCCCAGACATCGAAGCCCGCCATCTCCCGTCGGATCGGTTCCAGCGGAAGAAAGGGTCCGAGCACGCTGTCGTTCGCCAGCAGGATCTCGTCCGCCCCCTCGGTGGCGCCGGCCCGTATCAGGTTCTGCCAAGCGCCGAAGTCGAGCCCCGCGTTCGGCCGCAGATGGACGATCGCGCCCGCCGCCTCGAGAATCGACCGGTCCTCGGGAGCGAGACGCCGCTCGTCCGACCGGGCGAGATGCACCTGCCAGCCCGCGTCGCGGAGCGCGCGAAGATAGTAGGCGACGTAAGGCTGCACCCCACCCGTCGCGTCGAAATGGGCGAATAGGCAGACCGCGCGGGACACTTCCATGTCATTCCTTCCCTGCATCGATCCATGATCGCCCTCCGGCGGCTTCCAGATCCTCCAGACGGGCTGGGCGGTGTGGCAAAGCCGCCGCCACTCCCAAGATCTTTCTTCGAAGATTCGACGGCCCTCTTTCAAACGAGCACCCACTGTCCCTACAACTGCATCATCTTGAAGGTGTGGCGCCGAGTCGGACCTTCTTTGGAGCGCAGGACTGAGATGAGCAAAGCCTTCCTTGCCGGTGTTATTCAGGATTCCATCGATTGCACGGGTGTCGCCGCGAACCAGGCGGCCGCCGACCTCATGAGCGCGATCGTGCGCGAGCTTAAGAAAGAAGGCGGTTTCACGCTTCCGTCGTTCGGCACCTTCACCGTGAAGAAGACGAAGGCGCGCAAGGCCCTCAACCCGCGCACCGGCGAGCCGGTGAAGGTCAAGGCCGGCAAGACGGTGCGTTTCAAGGCCAGTCCCAACCTCAAGAAGGCGGTCTGACCGCCGGAACGCCGGTTGCCTGGCAGGGCTGGGGCGGGAGGATTCGAACCTCCGCGTGGCGGAATCAAAATCCGCTGCCTTACCGCTTGGCTACGCCCCACCACGCCGGGTCCGAAGGTTTTCGGCTGTTCGCCGATGCCTCGCAAGAGGCTTCCTCAGGGCTCGTAGGTGCAAGTCTGACCGATGCTGTCGCGCCGCACGACGACGCGGGCGAGGCTCGGAAGATCCAGCTTGGCGCTCCTGTAGATGAAGACCGCGAGACTCTCCATCGTCGGCGGACCGAGCCCTTCCACCGCGTCGAGCAGTCGATGGTCGAGCTGCGCGACGAGACGGTCGATCGCGGCGGCCACCGTCCCGAGATCGATCAGCATCCCGTCCGATCCGGGCGCGTCGCCGCGGAGCACCAGTTCCGCGCGATAGGAATGTCCGTGGATCCGACGGCTGGCTTCGGCCTCGACAGCGCGCTCGAGGGTGTGGGCGGCCTCGAAGCCGAAGGCTTGGCTGAGTTCGATCATCGTATGCCGATCGACTTGTGCGTCTGGACGGACAGGCGCCAGACCGGGTTGGCGAGGCAATATTCAATCGCGAGCGCGGTCGCGCGCGCGAGATCGGGACCGTCCATCGGCTGCAGCAGGAACGCACCGAAGCGCAGATGCTCGAAACGCGCAGGCGGCGCATCGTCCTGCGGGTAGACGAGCTTCAGCTCGTCGCCTTCCGTGAGCGCGAGATCGGCCCCGCCCTTCGGCGACACGCAGATCCAGTCGAGCCCGTCGGGCGCCCGAACGGTGCCGTTTGTCTCCACCGCGATCTCGAAACCCGCCGCGTGCAGCGCGTCGACGAGCGGTGCGTCGACCTGCAGCAGCGGCTCGCCGCCGGTAAGCACCACCAGCCGCCGGCCCCTGTCTCCGCCGCGCCAGAGCGCCGCCACACGGGCCGCAAGCGACAGGGCATCGTAGCGGCCGCCGTTCTCGCCATCGATGCCGACGAAATCCGTGTCGCAAAAACGGCAAACGCTTTCGGCACGATCGCCGTCCCGGCCCGACCAGAGATTGCATCCGGCGAACCGGCAAAACACCGCGGCGCGTCCCGCCTGCAGACCTTCACCCTGCAGGGTCGGGAACATCTCCTTCACGGCGTAAAGTTTCGTCATCGGACGCGCGCTCTACGCCATCGTGTCGCCGAATGAAAGTTGCGCCGGCTGTCAGGGCGGCGGCGCCGTCGGGCTCACGATGACGTCGGCGAGGTCGGGATCAAGCGGCGGCGGCGCGTTCGCCGCGAGCGATGCGTCGCCGCCGACGCCGGCTCGGAGCTCGCCGTCGAACCGGGCGAGCCGGTCGATCGCACGGTCAAGCGCGGCCATGGTGCCGGCAAGGTCGACGCTCTCGTCCCGACGCCAGGCGATGAGGGCCGCGAGCCAGACCGCGGACAACGCGCCGACCCGAAGCAGCCCTCCGACCCCGCCGAGCTTCAGTCCTGCCGCCTCCCCAAGCCAGCGGAGGCTCGCGCGCGTCGCGTCGGCGAGCAGCAGCGCGGTCGGCGGGTCGGTCGGCAGGCTGTCGAGAAGCGCGAGCACGCCCATCCGATGCTGCTGGAAGACGTCGATCCGTCGCATCAGCATGTCGAACAACCGGTCTCGCGGCGACGACAGCGGTCCGCCCGCGAGTTCGGCCTGCTCCGCATCGGCGAGCGCCGCCTCGTCGGCGAACTGGCCGAGACGGAGAAGGACGATTTCGCGTCGTGGAAACCGACGCCGCACTTCGGCAAGCGGCAGCGACGCCGCGCGCGCGGCGTCTGCCAGCCGGAAGCCGGACCAGCCGCTCGCCGCGATCTCCGCGAACGCGCTCGCGAGGACCGCCTCGTCGAAGGCCCGGTCGCCTTCCATTTCCCGCCCGTTCAGCATCGTGGCTCCGCCGCGTCGTTCACGCGTGTGGAGCGCCGGGATGGTGGCGGGGTTCCGTCAGCCCGCGCCGAGTTGCCGGGCGCGCGCCGCGGCGGCCTCGATCGCGCGCGACACGAGGGCGGGCCACGCCTCGTCGGCCGCGAGGACGGCGAGGGCGGCCGCCGTTGTTCCTCCCTTGCTCGTGACCGCCTCCCGGAGCGCGGCCGCATCGCGTGGATCGGCTTCGAGGAGGCGTCCAGCGCCCGAGACCGTCGCGCGCGCGAGCCCACGCGCGCGTTCGGGTTGCAAGCCGAGCTCGGTTACGGCCCGGTCCATCAGCGCCGCGAGCAGGAAGACGTAGGCCGGTCCCGAGCCGCTGAGCGCGGTCACCGTGTCGATCTGATCTTCGGTCGGAAGCCAGACCACGTCACCGATCGCCGCGAGCAGGCGCTCCGCGACGTCGCAATCCGCCGCGCCGACGGCGGGCGGTGCGAACACCCCGCTGATCCCGTGCCCGATCGCCGCCGGCGTGTTCGGCATCGCCCGGATGACGGCGTCGTGTCCGAGCAGCCCCGCGATCGAGTCGATCCGGCGTCCCGCCATGACCGAAAGCACCGGGACGCTCGGGTAACGCCGCCCGATCGAGGGCAGGGCGTCCGCCGCGACGACGGGCTTGACCGCCGCGACCACCATCCGCGGCACGAAGGCGGGCGAGATACTGTCGGGATCGACGACCGAAAGATGCGGCGCCGGCACGGTTCGCGACGATGGCGACACCACCACAGACGGCGCGATCCCGGCCGCCTGCCACCCGTCGAACATCGCCCCGCCCATTTGTCCGCACCCGACGAGGAGCACGGGCGGCAGGGCCTCACCGGACATCAAGAACTGGGCGCGTCAGGCCTCGCCGGCGCATTCCAGCATGGCGGCCTCGATCGCCTCGCTCGCCGACTTGCCGCCCCAAAGGACGAACTGGAACGCGGGGAAGAAGCGCTCGCACTCGGTGATCGCGATGTCGACCATGTCCTCGAGGCTTTCGGCGGACGCGCCATTCGACCCGCGCAGCAGGATCGAATGCCGGAACAGCGGAACGCCGCCGTCCTGGTCCATGCCGAAATGGCCGAGCCACAGACGCTCGTTGGCCAACGCGAGCAACTCGTAGAGTTCGCGGCGACGCGGTGCCGGAATCTTGAGATCGAACGTGCAGGTGAAGTTCATCGCGCTGATCTCGCGCGACCAGCTGAAATAGAGACCGTAGTCGCACCACTTTCCGGGTGCCTCCGCGGCCATTTCGGAGTCGCTCTTGCGGTCGAACGCCCACTCGTTGGCGCTGACGATCTGTTCGAGAACGTCGATCGGATTGCTCGCGCTGGTTGAGTGGGTGAGGCTGAGAGCGGACATGCGGGTCTCCCCAGAAGGAGGAAGGCCGTATCCGGGCGCGCTCCGGACATCGATCCGGAGTCCCACGCACGACGACGGGAGGAGCATGCGGGCCATTGCCGGTCCTGGCAAGCGGTCCGGCGGATCGGCGCTCCGTCAGTCCGGCGACGACGGAGGTCCGCCGAGGCCGCCTTCTTCGACCATATGGGGGTGGTCGTCCGCCGTGACGACGTCCGCAGACGTCGCGCCAGCGCCGGTTGTGCCCGGCGATCCCCGCTCGAGCAGGGACACGCGGCGTTCGAGAGCTGCGATCCGCAGCGCCGCGTCCTCGTGTGCAGCGCGGGCGTTCGCCGCGAGCTCCACGGTCGCATCGAACTCGTCGCGCCGGACGAGGCGCATGCCGCGCAGCGCCTCGTCGATCCGTGCGCGGACGAGCTGTTCGACCTCGTCGCGCACTCCGCTGAGCGCCGAAAGCGCGCCGCCGGCGACGCCTGCGAGGTCGTCGATGAATTTCGGCCTGTCCATTGTGCGGTACTCCCGATCGACGCGGGGCTGGTCGCTCCCGCGCGCCAGCCTATAACGTCGCCCAATGATCTTGGTCACCGGCGGCGCCGGTTTCATCGGGTCGGTGCTCCAGGCCCGGCTCGTCGCACGCGGGACGGAGACCGTGGTCTGCGATCGGCTCGGCAACGACGGGCGTTGGCGCAATCTCGCCCGCCATCCGCCAGCGCGCCTCGTCGCGCCGGATGCGCTCGATCAGTTCCTGGCGGCCGACCCGAAGCTTGAGGCCGTCCTGCATCTCGGCGCCATCAGCGAGACCACCGCGCGCGATGCCGATCTCACCTGGAACACCAACGTCACCCTGTCCGAACACCTGCTCGAGTGGTGCGCCGCGCGCGAGGTGCCGTTCCTCTACGCCTCGTCGGCGGCGACCTACGGCGACGGCAGCGCCGGCTTCGACGACGATCCCGCCGCGCTCGACACGCTGCGGCCGCTCAATCTCTACGGCTGGACGAAGCACGTCTTCGACCTTCGCGTCGCGGCGCGCCGCCGCGCCGGGCGCGCGATGCCGCCGCAATGCGTCGGCCTCAAGTTCTTCAACGTCTATGGACCGAACGAGTATCACAAAGGCCCGATGATCTCGGTCGTGAACCGGCTGTCGGCGGCGATCGGCGCCGGCGGACCGGCGAAGCTGTTCCGATCCGACCGGGAAGGCCTCGCCGACGGGGCGCAGAGCCGCGACTTCATCCATGTCGACGACGTCGTCGCGGTGATGCTGTTCCTGCTCGACCACCGTTCGATCAGCGGCCTTTTCAATGTCGGTACAGGCCTCGACCGCACTTACGGCGACGTCGCGCGCGCCGTCTGCCGCGCGCACGGCTTGTCCGAGCGGATCGAATTCATCGACATGCCCGAGGCGCTCCGCGGGATCTATCAATCCTACACGCGGGCGGCGATCGGCCGTCTCCGCGCGGTCGGCTTTAACGCCGACTTCCTCTCGGTCGAGGAGGGGACAGAACGCTACGTGCGCGATCATCTCCTCCGTGCGGACCCGTACGTCTGAACCCCCCGAGACCCCTGACCCGGACCGGCACGCCCCGCATGCAACCACTCGTCTTCCCGGACTTCGATCCGGTGCTGGTCTCGCTCGGGCCGTTCGCCATCCGTTGGTATGCGCTCGCCTACATCGTCTCGCTGCTGATCGGCTGGCGCCTGATGCGCTGGCTTTGTCGCTGGACGCCGACGGTCGCGAACGGCCTCCTGGTCGACGATTTCCTTACCTGGGCGGTGCTCGGCGTCGTTCTCGGCGGCCGGCTCGGTTACATCCTGTTCTACCAGCCCGGGTTCTACCTTTCGCATCCCTTCGCGATCGCAGCGGTCTGGCACGGCGGCATGAGCTTCCATGGCGGGGTGCTTGGCGTCGTCGTCGCCCTTCTCCTTTACACGCGGCGGAACGCGATCCCGCTGCTCGCCTTCGCCGACCGGCTCGCGGTCGTGGTCCCGATGGGGCTCGGGATCGGCCGTTGCGCGAACTTCATCAACGGCGAGCTCTGGGGGCGGCCCGCGCCGGCCTGGTGGCCGTTGCCGATGATCTACCCGCGCGTCGACGCGATCCCGCGCTTCCCGAGCGAGCTCATCGAGGCGTTCCTGGAAGGAGTCGTGCTCTCGGCCGTGATGTGGACGGTCGCCACCAGGCCGGCGATCCGCGCGCGGTTCGGCTTCCTGACCGGCCTGTTCCTCGCAGGCTACGCGATCGCGCGCTTCACCGCGGAGTTCACCCGCGAGCCCGACAGCTTCCTCGGCTTTCTCGCCCTCGGCCTGTCGATGGGACAGCTGCTGTCGCTTCCGATGTTCCTGATCGGCCTGCTTTTCATAGTGTTCTCGCACTCGCGCCGGACTGCCGCCGCGTGACCGAGCGCCTCGACCGGTTCATGGCGCGCGCCAACCAGGCCTACTACGCGACGCACGACCCGTTCCGCGACTTCACCACCGCGCCCGAGATCGGCCAGGTCTTTGGCGAGCTGCTCGGCGCCTGGGCGGCCGCGATGTGGGACGCGATGGGACGCCCCGACCCGGTGATCCTCGCCGAACTCGGCCCCGGCCGCGGCACGCTGATGGCCGACGCGCTCCGCCTTGTGCGCCGGAGCGCGCCCGGCTTCGGCGCGGCCCTCCGGCTCCGCTTCGTCGAGACTTCGCCCCCTCTTCGCGAGACGCTCGCGCAGCGTTTCCCGGACGCCGCCTTCGACGATGCGGTCGCGGCCCTGCCGCCGGGGCCGCTGATCGCGCTTGCCAACGAATTCCTCGACGCCCTGCCGATCCGCCAATACATCCGCGTCGCTGCCGGCTGGAACGAGCGTCACGTCCGTCCGGACGGCACGGCGGAGTCGTGCCCGGGCGAGGCGCCGGCCGATCCGCCCGGACAGCCGCGTCCGGGCGAGATCGTCGAACGTTCCCCGGCGAGCGAAGCGGTGGTCGGGACGCTCGCACGGCGCGGCGCGGTCGTCCTTTACGTGGACTACGGCGGCGAGCGCGAAACCGGCGACACGCTGCAGGCGCTCCGCGACGGCCGTCCGGCCGACCCGTGGTCGGACCCCGGAAGCGCCGATCTCACCGCCCATGTCGGCTTCCGGCGCCTTGCCGCCGTCGCGACCGCCGCGGGCGCCGCGGTCCACGGGCCGCTCGCGCAGGGCGTGTTCCTGTCGCGACTCGGCCTTTATCCCCGCACGCGGGCGCTCGCCGCCGCCCGCCCCGACCGGGCGGCATCGCTGGTGGAGGCGGCGAACCGGCTCTCGCAGCCCGAGCGGATGGGCGTCCTGTTCAAGGCAATGGCGGTTCTGCCGGCCGCGCTTCCGACCCCACCCGGCTTCGAGGCCAGCGACGCATGACCGATCGGACGCCGATCCCGGACCGCCTCGTGTCGCCGCTGTTCACGTCCGCGCGCCATGGCTTCTTCACCCGGCGAGGCGGCGTATCGACCGGCGCCTACGCCACGCTCAACTGCTCGACGCGAGGCGGCGACGATCCGGCTGCCGTCGGCGAGAACCGCGCGCGTGTCGCCCGCAGCCTCGGGGCCGACGCCGACCGGCTCGTGGGCCTGACCCAGGTACACGGCGTTGCGGTCGCGACCGTGACGACGCCCTGGCGGACCGGCGAGGGACCGAACGCCGACGCGATGGTCAGCAACGTGCCCGGGATCGTGCTCGGCATCGTGACGGCGGACTGCGCGCCGGTACTGCTCGAGGACGAGGCAGCGGCGGTGATCGGCGCGGCCCATGCCGGCTGGCGCGGCGCCGCCGCGGGCGTGCTCGAGGCGACCGTCGCCGCGATGGCCGCGCTCGGCGCCGCGCCAGGCCGGATCCAGGCCGCGGTCGGAC
>CAXUBA010000021.1:0-26516 GCA_964249205.1 uncultured Acetobacteraceae bacterium
GGGCCGCCATGCCGGCTGGATCGCCTGCTTCTCCGGGATCGCGACCGCCGCGGACGGCCCGTTCCTCGACGCGCTGCGCGGCTTCGGCCGGCTCCGCACCTTCCGCGACAGCACGACCGCGCGACTGCTGCTGCCGCCCCGCCTGCTGGCCGGCCAAGGGCTCGCCGACACCCTGGCCGTGCCGGCGGGGACCGCGATCGCGCCGCATCGCGGCGATCACGACCGGTTGCTCGCCCTTGATGCACACGGCGACGCGCTCGACCGCGCTTCCTTCGGCGCGCCCGGCCGCGTCGCCGGCTCCGACGGACGGACCGCGGGCATGACCGCGACGGTCCGGTTGCCGATTGAGCTCCGGAACCAGCTCGCGCGCCTCGTCACGGAAGACGGCCACTCGGCCGGCGAGACCACGCTGCTCGACGAGAGCGATCGCCGTCGTCCGGTGGGATTGCTCGCATCGGAATCCGGCAGCGAAACCCCGCTGATCGGCTCGCTCTACTATCTCGCGCGCGCGTTCCCCGCCGGGACGCCGATCCGCACCGGCCCGATCGAAACTCTGCTCGATCAGCCGCTCTCGGTGCTCGCGGTCACCGACGGCGGGCTCGCCGATCCCGCGACGGGCGCGCGCATCCTCGAGTGGGTCCGGCACGGCGGCACGCTGATCCGTTTCGCCGGCCCGCACCTGGCTGCCGCGAGCGACGAGGCGGACGACTCGGCTGGGGCCGAGAGCGGCGACGCCTCGTTCTCCTCGACCGCCGGCACCGCAACCGGTTCGTCGTCGGACGCCGGCACCGGCACCGGCTCAGTGTCCGACGCCGCCAGCGGCGACGACCTCCTGCCGGTTCCGCTCCTGCCGGGCGCACGCGCGCTCGGGGGCGCGATGTCCTGGGGCAAGCCGCAGCATCTCGCGCCCTTCGATCAGGCCTCGCCCTTCGCCGGCCTGCGCGTGCCCGACGAGGTCACGGTGTCGCGGCAGGTCCTCGCACGCCCGTCCGTGACGCTCCCCCGGCACGTGTGGGCCAGCCTTTCCGACGGCACCCCGGTGGTGACCGCGCGACGCGTCGGCGAGGGTCGCATCGTGCTGTTCCACGTGACCGCCAACGCCGAATGGTCGAACCTTCCGCTGTCCGTCCTCTTCGTCGACATGCTCGATCGGATCACGCTTCTCGCCGCCGGCGTTCCGTCGGCCGGCGACCGCACCGTGCTGGCGCCGCTCGCGACACTCGACGCGTTCGGGCAGCTCGGCGCCCCGACCGAGGCCGCGACCGGCATTTCGGCGGACCGCTTCGGGACGGTCGCCGCGTCGCCGCTCCATCCGCCCGGCCTTTACGGCGCCGGCACCGAACGACGCGCGCACAACCGCGCGCATCCGCTGCCGCTTCCCGCGGTCGAAGCCGACGCGACCCCGCCGGGTCCGCTCGCGGCGGGCGGCACCGACGTGGCCCTCGGACCTTGGCTGGTCGGGTTTTCGCTCGCGCTGCTCGGTGTCGACCTCGCGATCGCACTGGCGCTCCGCGGCCTGCTCCGCGGCCGAACGGCCGCGACGGGCGCGGCTCCGCTCCTCCTGCTGCTGCTCGCGGGCAGCGCCGTCGCCGTTCCCCGTCCGTCGCGCGCCGTGGAAAGCGGCGCCATTCCGTCGGCGGCGCTGCAGACCGAACTCGCCTACGTCGTCACCGGAAATCCGGAGACCGACCGCCTGTCGCGCGAAGGCCTCGCCGCGTTGTCCGACATCGTGAACGCGCGCACCGCGGCGACGCTCGGCTCTCCGGCCGGGGTGGTTCCGGGCCGCGACGACCTATCCTTCTACCCGCTCCTCTACTGGCCGATCCTGTCGGACGCCGCCGCCGACCCGAAGGCGGTCGCGGCGCTCGACGGCTACATGCGCACGGGCGGCATCGTCGTGATCGACACCGAAGGCGGCGACAGCGACGCCGAAGGCTCGGGCGCCGGCTTCGCGCCCGGCGTGGGCGCCGCCCTCCGCCGGGTGACCGCCGGGCTCGACGTCCCGCCGCTCGCGAAGCTCACCGCCGACGACGTGCTTGCCCACACCTTCTACCTGCTGCGCGACTTTCCCGGCCGGTTCGCCGGCGCGCCGGTCTGGCTGCAGCGGCGGAACGATCCCGCGAACGACGGCGTCAGCCCGGTGATTATCGGTGCCAACGACTGGGCCGCATCCTGGGCGATCGGTCCGGACGGCACGCACGAGGTGGCCGCCGTGCCGGGCGGCGACGACCAGCGGACGCTCAGCATCCGGTTCGGCGTCAATCTCGTGATGTACGCGCTGACCGGCAACTACAAGGCCGACCAGGTCCACATCCCGGCCATCCTGCAGCGCCTCGGCGAGACCCCGGCCGAGACAGCGCCCGAGGCGGGCGAGTGAACGCGCTCCGGTTCGACCCCGCGCTTCCGGCACCGCTGCTCGCGACGCTGCTGGCGGCGGTCGCGCTCCTTGCGATCCTCGCGATCGTGCGCCGCGCGCGGGGCGCCGTCGTGCGGCTCCTCGCCTTCGCGCTGTTCGCGCTCGTGCTCGCGCGGCCGATGCTCCAACACGAGGAGCGGCGCTTCCTGCCCGACATCGGCCTGGTCGTGGTCGACCACACCCCGTCAATGGCCCTGCGCGGCCGCCGGGCGATCGCGGATGCCGCGGCGGCGAAACTCGCCGCCGAGGCGCGTGCCGTCCCGGACCTTCGTCTCCGCACCGTGACCGTCCCGCCAGGCGCAGCCGGCACGCGCCTGTTCGCCGCCGTCGGACAGGCGCTTGCCGACATCCCGCCCGGGCGGCTCGCGGGCGTCGTCGCGATCACCGACGGCGAGGTGCACGACCATCCGGTCCGCCCGCTCGGCGCTCCCTTCCACGCGCTCATCGCGTCGGCCGGAGAGGAGACCGACCGGATCGTGCGCGTCCTCGAGGCGCCCCCATACGCGATCGTGGGCTCTGACGCGACGATCGCCCTCGTGGTGGAAGACGGGGGGGCCCACGACGACGGCACGCCGGTCACCCTCACGATCCGGCGCGACGGCGAGCCGCCGGGCACGATCAAGGCCGCGGTCGGCCGCAAGGTGACGATCACGATCCCGATCCGGAACGCGGGCCCGAGTCTCGTTGCCATCTCGGCGGCGCCGCTGCCGAACGAGGTGTCCGACCTGAACAACGGTGCGGTGCTCACGATCAACGGCGTGCGCGACCGGCTGCACGTGCTGCTCGTCTCGGGCGAACCGAACAACGGCGAGCGCGCCTGGCGACGTCTCCTGAAGGCCGATCCGGCGGTCGATCTCGTGCACTTCACGATCCTTCGCCTACCGGACAAGGACGACATGACGCCGCTCAACGAGCTCGCGCTGATCGCCTTTCCGACCCGCGAGCTGTTCGCGGAGAAGATCAACGATTTCGACCTGATCATCCTCGACCGCTTCGAGGATCGCGGCATCCTCCCGGCGCGCTACCTTGCCAACATCGCCGATTTCGTGCGACGCGGCGGCGGCCTGCTGCTGACCGCCGGACCGGAGTTCGCCGGCGACGGCTCGCTCGAGAACACGCCGCTCGGCGACGTGCTGCCGGTCCACGTCCCGACGGACGGCGGCGTTCGGGAAACGGCGTTCCGGCCCATGTTGACCGCGACCGGCCGGAACCACCCGGTGACCGACACGCTTGCCGGCGCGGGCACGGAAGCGTCCGGTCCGGGCTGGGGCCGGTGGTACCGCGCGCTGTTGCCGGACCAGACGCGCGGCGAGGTCCTGATGGAGGGACCGGACAAGTCGCCGCTGCTCGTGCTCGACCGCGCCGGTTCCGGCCGCGTCGCCGTGCTGCTGTCCGACCAGATCTGGCTCTGGTCGCGCGGCGAGGACGGCGGCGGACCCCAGGGAGAGTTGCTCCGCCGGATCGCGCACTGGCTGATGAAGGAGCCCGATCTCGAGGAGGAGCGCCTGACCGCGACGGTCGCCAACGGCACGCTCCGGATCGAGCGGCACACGCTCGCGACCGCCCCGCCGCCGGCCGCGATCGTGACCGCGCCCGACGGAACCCGCTCGACGGTCGCACTCACCAGCCGCGGGGACGGCGCCGAGACGGCTTCGATCCCGGCGCCGACCCCCGGGGTCTGGCGCGTGCGTGCGGCCGGCGAGCAGGCCTTCGCCGCCGCCGCCCTCGCCGATCCGATCGAGCAGGCCGATCTCCGGGCGACGCTGCTGAAGCTTGCCCCGGTGATCGCGTCCACCGGCGGCAGCGGTCGTTTCCTCGTGCCGGCGGGCGCGCCCCTGATCCGGATGGTCGACCGGGACGAGCGGGCCGCGGGCGCGGACTGGATCGGGTTCCGCCGCAACCACGCCCACGTCGTGACCGGGATCTCCGAGACTCCGCTCCTCCCCCCCTGGCTCGCGCTGCTGATCCTGCTCGCCGCCGTGTCGCTGGCCTGGTGGCGCGAAGGTCGACGCTGATCGGATTTCCGTCGCGTCCGCGGCACGCGGCAGTTATGGATGCCGCGCCACACTCACGACGCACGCAGAGCCCGATGACCCTCCGCCGCCGACCCCGCCTTGCCTTCGCCCTCCTGCTCGCGCCGCTCTGGCTGGTGCCGATGTCCGGCGCGCACGCGCAGGTCAGCTTGGGCGGCAACCACGGGGCCGGTGCCGCCGGCAAGGACGACGAGGAAGAGAAGACGCCCGCGCCGCCGCCGGCGATCCCGGGCGCGGTCTCGTCGCCCGACCGGGTCGCGCCGGCTGCCAAGAACGCGACCGACCTCGACCCGACCGCCGCCCTGTTCGACGCGATCGATCGCGGCGACATCACCGCGGCGCGCGACGCCCTCGGCCGCGGCGCCGATCTCAGCGCGAAGAACGTGCTCGGTCAGACGCCTCTCGACATGTCGATCGACCTCAGCCGCAACGACATCACCTTCCTGCTGCTGTCGATGCGCTCGCAGAACGGCGACGAAGCCCCGGCCGCCTCGCCCGCAAGTGACCAGCAGGACGCCGCCCTCGCCGCCCCGTCGGGCCGCGCCGATCTCGCCGCGCCGCCGACGATCCGTGCCGTTCCCGGCGGCGGCACGCCGGTTCCGAGCCAGGGCTTCCTCGGCTTCGGCAAGTGACTTTGCCGGACTGACACGACGCGAAGACCTTCGCCGAGCGGTCGGGCATCGGCGGCAGCATCTTTCCTCGCGCGCAGCGGGACGAGCCGCCTGCCTCACTCCGGCAGCGCCTCGTCCCGGAACCGGTCGATCGGCACGAGCTCGCCGTCCTGCTCGACATGCCAGAAGGTCCACCCGTTGCACGACGGCGTGTTCTGCACCCTGGCGCCGACCTGGTGGATCGAGCCGCGGTGCGGGCCCGACACCAGGCTGCCGTCCGCCGCGACCGTTGCGGCGACCCGACGCGCGCGGTCGGTCAGCACGGTGCCGGGTCGCACCCGCCCCTGCTCGACGAGCGAGCCGAACGCGATCCGCTTCGCGTCGCCCCGGCCCGGCGTTGTCCGGAGACCTGCGAGCGGGACGCGCGGCGCCAGCCGGAGGCGGCCGAGCGCCGCCTCGACATAGGCTGGGTGCCGCTCGATCCCGACGAAACGCCGATGCAGCCGCTTCGCGACCACCGCCGTCGTGCCGGTGCCGAGGAACGGATCGAGCACGACGTCGCCCGCCTCCGTGCTCGCCAGCAGCACGCGATGCAGCAGCGCTTCCGGCTTCTGCGTCGGATGCAGCTTGAGCCCGTGCGCGTTGCGGAGCCGCTCCGGCCCGGTGCAGAGCGGCAGGAGCCAGTCGCTTCGCATCTGCAGGTCGTCGTTCAGCGCCTTCATCGCCTGGTAGTTGAAACGGTAGCGGCTGTCCCGGCCGCGTGCCGCCCAGATGAGCGTCTCGTGCGCGTTGGTGAAGCGGCGGCCGCGGAAGTTCGGCATCGGGTTCGACTTCCGCCAGACGACGTCGTTCAGGATCCAGTAGCCGAGGTCCTGCAGGATGGCGCCGATCCGGAAGATGTTGTGATAGGAACCGATCACCCAGAGCGTGGCGTCCTTCCGCAGCACGCGTCGCGCTTCGGCGAGCCAGCCGCAGGTGAACGCGTCGTAGGCCGCGAAATCGCTGAAGCGGTCCCAATCGTCGTCGACCCCGTCCACCAGGCTGTCGTCGGGCCGCCGCAGCTCGCCACGCAGCTGGAGATTGTAGGGCGGATCGGCGAACACGCAGTCGACGGAGCCCGACGGCAGCATCCGCATCTGCTCGACGCAGTCGCCGCGCAGGATCTGATCGAGCGGCAGCTCGATATCCATCGGGACGCTCACGCGTCCGGCGTGCGGGACGCGATCACGGGATGAGCTCGAGCATGAGCTGGCGCACCGTGCCGAAGCCGGTGCGGTGGTGGCGGGTCGCCCCGAACGCCAGAAGCGCCGCGCGGTGCGGCGGCGTCGCGTAGCCGGCGTTCCGCTCCCACCCGTACCCCGGGCATCGCCGCGCAAGCCGTGCCATCAGCCGATCGCGCGTGACCTTGGCGACGATCGATGCCGCCGCGATCGAGAACGAGCGCGCGTCGCCGCCGATCACGCAGCGCACGGGACAGCCGAGCGGGGGCGCGACGTTGCCGTCGACCAGCGCCAGATGCGGCGGCGGCCCGAGACGCGCGACCGCGCGCGACATCGCGAGGAGGCTCGCGCGGAGGATGTTGATTCGGCCGATCTCGACCACCGAGGCCGCGCCGACCGCGATCTCCGCAGCGCCGGACGCGAGAAGGGCGGCGTAGGCCGCCTCGCGCTGCTCGCCGTCGAGCTTCTTGCTGTCGTCGAGCAGCGGCGCCAGCGCAACCGGCACGCCGGCGCGGAACACCACCGCGGCCGCCAGCACGGGACCGGCGAGCGGCCCTCGTCCGACCTCGTCGACGCCGGCGACGCGTCCGCCATGGTCACGCTCGAGGCTGTAATCGGGCATGGGTTTGTCGTTGATCATGTCTCCTCGTGATCGCGCAAGCGCGCCGCCGGAGGGCGGACCGACGGCAGCAGCGCCTCGGGCGGCCGGAGATGGCGCACGGTGAAAGGCGTCGCGGCGCCGAGACGGTTGGCGACCAGGCGGCGGTGACAGCACCCGGGATCGGCCTCGAAACAAAGGAGACAGCTCCGACGGGTCCGCGCGAACGCGAGCGCCGTGTCGAGCGCGGCCAGCGCGATTTCGGTCCGGAGATGAGCGCCGTAGATTCGTTCGAGCCCGCGTCGGTCGCCGCGCCGGGCCGCGTCCCGTCCGGGTTTCGGGGTGCCGAGACCGGGCAGATGCTCGTAGCCGATCCCGCTCGCCGCGAGCGAGGCGGCGAGGATGCGTTTCGAGAAGCCGGGCTTCCGGGACATCGGAATCGCCCGGACGTCGATCACGCACTCGGTCCCCTGCTCGACGAGGTGTCGGATGAAGAGGTCCGCGACGGTGCCCTGGTAGCCAACCGTCAGGAGTTCCGGCGTCACCGGATCCACCGCGCGCCGCGCCTTGACCTTGAAGTCGGGTCGTCGATGGGGCTTGTGGTCGCCATGGACACGGGAACGGAACCGAGGCCGACCGGCGAGCGGCCGGGATGGCGGCCGGCCGGCCTCGGCGCCGTGCCGCTCGTGATCGCCTCGGCCATGTTCATGGAACAGCTAGACGGCACCGTGCTCGCGACCGCGCTTCCCGCGATGGCGCATTCCTTCGGTGTCGACCCCGCGCATATGAGCATCGCGCTGACCTCCTATCTCGTGAGCCTCGGCGTCTTCATCCCGGCGTCCGGTCGGATCAGCGACCGGCTCGGCACCCGCACCGTGTTCGCCGCCGCGATCGCCCTGTTCACGCTCGGCTCGATCTTCTGCGGCCTGTCCGGAAGTCTTCCTGTCCTCGTCGCATCCCGCCTGCTGCAGGGCGCCGGCGGCGCGATGATGGTCCCGGTCGGCCGGCTCGTGCTGCTTCAGACCACCGCGAAAAGCGAGCTGATCGCGGTCATGAACTGGCTTCTCGTCCCGGCGACGCTCGGACCGCTGCTCGGGCCGCCGGTCGGCGGCCTGCTCGTCACCGCACTCAGCTGGCGCTGGATCTTCTACATCAACGTGCCGATCGGGATCGCGGGTTTCGTGCTCGCGATCCGGATCGTGCCGCAGATCCGCGTCGAACGCGCCCCGCGTTTCGACGGGCGCGGCATGGTGCTGTCCGGCGTCGCGCTCGCCGGACTGATCTTCGGGCTCGAACTTATTAGCCGCGGCTCCCTCTCGATCGTCGCCAGCGTCGCTGTCCTGCTCGTCTCGGCCGCCGCCGCCGCCCTCTACGCGTGGCATGCGCGCCGTGTCACGGATCCGATCCTCGACGTCCGCCTGATGCGGATCCCCACCTTCCGACTATCCGTGCTCGCGGGCGCCGCGACGCGGATCTCGGTCGGCGCGACGCCGTACCTCCTGCCGCTCATGCTGCAGGTCGGGCTCGGCATGACGGCGGCGCAGTCGGGTCTCACCACCTTCGTCACCTCGGTCGGCGGCCTTTCGATGCGCGGCTTCTCGCGGCGCCTGCTCCGCCGCTTCGGCTACCGCGCCACCATGCTCTGGAACGGGGTCGGGGCCGGCGCCTTCTCGATCGCCTGCGCGACGTTCCGGCCGCCGGTCCATCACCTGCTGATCGCGGCCGTGCTTTTCTGCGGCGGCTTCTTCAACGCGCTCCAGTTCACCGCCTACAACACGATCGCCTATGCCGACGTGCCCGCCTCGCGCATGAGCGGCGCCACCAGCCTCTACTCGACCATGCAGCAGATGACGCTGACGCTCGGCATCTGCGTCGCGGCGGCCGCCCTCGCGGTCTCGACCAGGATCGACCGCCATGCGGTCCCGCGGCTCGCCGACTTTTCCGTTGGCTTCCTGACCGTCGGCGCGATCGCCCTGCTGGCCCCGCTCGTATCGGCCGGCTTCGCCGCCGATGCCGGACGCGAGCTGAGCGGTCACGTGCCGGCCCCGCCCCGGACGCTTGTCAGCAGGCGTTAGTCGGGCCGCCCCTTGGCCGCGCGGCCGGATGTCACACTTTGTGCAGAGCACCAGGATCTGAGTCGGGATGCCTCCCGGGATGCGACCTGATACAAGGCGCTGCGCCGGGGCCGGGAGCAGAATGGACGAACAGGTTAAACCGCCGTTCGAACGCGCGCGCGAGCGGACGGTCATCGCGCCGGCGCGCCGGCGGCGACGTTTGTGGCCCTGGCTGGTGCTTCTGCTGGCTGCGATCGGCCTCCTGATCTGGCACCCGTGGTCGCGCCACGCGGCGAAGACGGCGGCGGTCGCGGCGCCGATCCCGGTCGCCGTTGCCACCGCGTCGGTGGGCTCGATGCCGGTCGTGCTCACGGAACTCGGCACCGTCACGCCACTCGCGACCATCACCGTGCAGTCGCAAATCAGCGGCTATTTGCTATCCGTCGACTTCCGGGAAGGCCAGGACGTCGCCGCCGGCCAGCTGCTCGCGCTGATCGATCCGCGTCCCTACGAGGCGACGCTCGAGCAGTATCAGGCGCAGCTGGCCCGCGACACGTCGGCCTGGCAGCAGGCGAAGATGGATCTCGCCCGCTATCAGACGCTCGGCCGCCAGCAGAGCATCGCCAAGCAGACGCTCGAGGATCAGGTCTTCACCGTCGCCCAGGATGCGGCCACGCTGAAGGTCGATCAGGCCCAGATCGACACGCAGAAGCTCGACATCGCCTACTGCCACGTGCGTTCGCCGGTCAGCGGCCGCGTCGGTCTGCGACAGATCGACGCCGGCAACTACGTGACGTCCTCGGAAACGAACGGCCTCGTGGTCGTGACGCAGATCAAGCCGATCTCGGCGATCTTCACCGTCGCGGAGGACAACATCCAGTCGATCCTGCTCCGGATGCAACGTGACAACTCGCCGATCGAGGTCGACGCCTACGACCGGACCGACCAGACCAGGATCGCGAGCGGCAAGCTCGAGACGATCGACAACCAGGTCGACACCAGCACCGGTACGGTGAAGCTCCGCGCGACCTTCGCGAACGACGACGAGCGCCTGTTCCCGAACGAGTTCGTCAACGCGCACCTCCTGCTCGACACCGAGCGGAACGTCACGCTGGTTCCGAACGCGTCGATCCAGACCGGACCGAACGGGTCGTTCGTCTACCAGGTCGTGCCACTCACCGCCGACGAGATCCGGCGCGCGCAGGACGCGGCGCGTCAGCATCGCGCTGCGGGCGGCAGCGGCGGCGCGCATCGCCACCGGAACGGCGGCGCGCTCGGCATCGGCACCGCGAAGGACAAGGTCGTCGTCCGCGTGATCAAGACCGGCCACACCGACGGCACGAACACCGTGGTGACGTCCGGCCTCGCGTCCGGCGCGCAGGTCGTGACCGACGGGATCGACCGGCTGAAGGACAACGCCCCGGTCGTGCTGACCACCCCACAGGCCGCGTCCGGCAAGGCACCGACGGCGGCGAAGAGCCGGGGGGACGCGAAAGAGGCGGCGCCGACGAACGCGGAATGAACATCTCCCGCCTTTTCATCCAGCGTCCGGTCGCGACCTCGCTCCTGATGATCGCGATCATGCTGGTCGGCCTGATCGCGTATCGATTCCTGCCGGTGTCGGCGCTTCCCGACGTCGACTACCCGACGATCCAGGTCTCGACCTTCTATCCCGGCGCGTCGCCCGACGTGATGACGACGTCCGTCACCGCCCCGCTCGAGTTCTACTTCGGCTCGATGCCCGGCCTTGACCAGATGATGTCGCAGAGTTCGGGCGGCGCCTCGACGATCACCCTCCGGTTCACGCTGGACACCGATCTCGACGTCGCCGAACAGGAAGTGCAGGCGGCGATCAACGACGCGCAGTCGCTGCTGCCGACCGACCTGCCGGCGCCGCCGATCTATGCCAAGATCAACCCGGCCGACGCGCCGATCCTGACGCTCGGTCTCACCAGCCGCACACTGAAGCTGGTGGACGTCCAGGACGCCATCTCGACCCGTCTGGTGCAGCGGCTCAGCCAGGTCAGCGGCGTCGGCAACGTCAGCGTGTCGGGCGGCAACGTCCGCGCGATCCGGGTCGAGCTCAATCAGCGCGCGATGTCCGCCTACGGGCTCAGCGCCGACAACATCCGCACCACGATCGGCAACGTGAACGTCAACTCGCCGACGGGCTCCTTCGACGGGCCGCTCCAGTCCGTGACGCTCCGCGAGAACAGCCAGATCAACGATCCCGCGACGCTCGCAAACCAGGTGATCGCCTATCAGAACGGCGCGCCGATCCGAATCCGCGACATCGGCCGCGTCACCGAGGCGCCGCAGAACACCGATCTTGCCGCCTGGGCCGACAAAACGCCGGCGCTCGTCGTGAACGTGCAGCGCCAGCCGGGCGCCAACGTGATCGCGGTGGTGAACGCGATTGAGCGCGCGCTCCCGTCCATCAAGACGGCGCTGCCGGCCGGGATCCACATCACGACCCTGTCTGACCGCACGACCACGATCCGCGCATCGGTCGCCGACGTGGAATTCGAGCTCGGACTTTCGGTCCTGCTCGTCGTGCTTGTGATCTTCGCCTTTCTCCGCAGCGGGCGCGCCACCCTGATCCCGTCGCTGTCGGTTCCGCTCTCGCTCGTCGGCACGCTCGCGGCGATGTACCTGCTTGGCTACTCGATCGACAACCTGTCGCTGATGGCCCTCACCATCGCGACCGGCTTCGTCGTCGACGACGCAATCGTCATGATCGAGAACATCGCGCGCTACCTCGAGGAAGGCATGAGCCCCTACGAGGCCGCGATGACCGGCTCGGGGCAGATCGGCTTCACCATCATCTCGCTCACGATCTCGCTGATCGCGGTCCTGATCCCGCTCCTGTTCATGGGCGAGATCGTCGGCCGCCTGTTCCACGAGTTCGCGGTCACGCTCGCCGTCACCATCGTCATCTCGGCGCTGGTCTCGCTCACCCTCGTGCCGATGCTGTGCTCGCTGCTGCTCCGCCAGTCGCCCGCGCCGGAATACGGCGGCCCGCACGACGACGGCACGCGGCGCCAGAGCTTCGCGACCCGCCTGTTCGAAGGCCTGATCGAGCGGTATCGCCGCGCCCTCGTCGTCGTGCTCGACCACCAGCCGCTCACGCTCGCCGTCGTTCTCGTGACGATCGCGCTGACCGGCTACCTCTACGTGGCGATCCCGAAAGGCTTCTTCCCCGTGCAGGACACGGGCGAGATCCAGGGGATCTCGATCGCTTCGCAGTCGACGTCGTTTTCCGCGATGGCCTCGCGTCAGCAGGCTCTCGCCGACGCCATCCTCGCCGATCCCGACGTGGTCAACGTCGCCTCCTTCATCGGCGTCGACGGCACGAACACCACGATGAACCAGGGCCGCTTCACCATCACACTGAAGCCGCGCGACGCGCGCAGCCTGGACGCGTCCGCGATCATCCGGCGCCTCGGCAACGAGACCGCCCACGTGGTCGGCATCCGTCTCTACATGCAGCCGGTGCAGGACCTCAGCCTCGCGACCGAGACCACCGCGACCGAGTACCAGTTCATCGTCATGAACCCGAACCCCGCGCTGCTCGCGAAGGACGTGCCGCGCTTCGTCGCCGCCCTCCAGGCGCGTCCCGAACTCGCCGACGTAACCAGCGACCTGCAGCAGAACGGCCTCGGCGTGATGATCACGATCGACCGCGCCACCGCCGCCCGGTTCGGGATCACGCCGGCCACGATCGACAACGCGCTCTACGACGCCTTCGGCCAGCGGCAGGTCTCGACGATCTACACGCAGTCGACCCAGTACCGCGTCATCCAGCAGGCGGAGCCCTCGCTCACGAAGAGCATCGCGGCACTCGACCAGATCTATCTTCCCGCCTCCGGCGTGACCGCCGGGACGTCGAGCGGATCGTCGACCGGCGTCACGCCGACGCAGGTGCCGCTCAGCGCCGTGGTCAGCGTCCATGTCGGGCCGATGCCGCTGCTGATCACGCACTTCGGCGAGTTCCCGGCGACCACCGTCTCGTTCAATCTCGCGGCCGGCGCGTCGCTCGGTCAGGGTGTCGACGCGATCGATGCCGTGCTGGCGGCGCAGCACTGGCCGGAATCCTTCCAGACCAGCTTCGAGGGCGCCGCGGCCGCCTTCCAGAGCTCGCTCGGGAACGAGCTCTATCTCGTGCTCGCCGCGCTCGCCGCCGTCTACATCGTGCTCGGCGTCCTCTACGAGAGCTTCGTCCATCCCGTGACGATCCTGTCGACCCTGCCGTCGGCCGGCGTCGGCGCGTTGCTCGCGCTGATCGTCGCCGGCCACGATCTCGACATCATGGGCATCATCGGCATCGTGCTGCTGATCGGCATCGTGAAGAAGAACGCGATCATGATGATCGACTTTGCACTCGACGCCGAACGCACGGGCGGCCTCCGGCCGCGCGACGCCATCGAGCGCGCGGCGCTGCTCCGATTCCGACCGATCCTGATGACGACGCTCGCGGCCATGCTCGCGGCCGTTCCGCTGATGCTCGGCACCGGCACCGGTTCCGAACTCCGCCGCCCGCTCGGGCTCGCGATCGTCGGCGGTCTCGCGGTCAGCCAGCTGCTGACGATCTTCACGACCCCGGTGATCTATCTCGCCTTCGACCGGGTCGGCACGTTTCTGTCGCGCCGCTTCGGTGGCGGAGCGGCCGACACCGGCGCCCTCCCCGCACCGCCGCGCGCATGACACGGGCGAGCGGATGAACATCTCCGCCCCCTTCATCGCGCGTCCGGTCGCGACGACGCTGCTCGCGGCGGCGCTCGTGATCGCCGGGATCTTCGCCTACGTCCGGCTGCCGATCGCGCCGCTGCCGAACGTCGACTTCCCGACGATCCAGGTCCAGGCGCAGGATCCGGGCGCGAGTCCGTCGATCGTCGCGAGCACCGTCGCCGCCCCGCTCGAACGGCACCTCGGCGCCATCGCCGACGTCACCGAGATCACGTCGCAGAGCACGCTCGGCACGACGCGGATCACGATGCAGTTCGGCCTCGACCGGGACATCAACGGCGCCGCCCGCGATGTCGAGGCGGCGATCCAGGCGGCGCGCGCCGATCTGCCCACCTCGCTCCGGTCCAACCCGAGCTACTTCAAGTTCAACCCGGCCGGCTCTCCGATCATGCTGCTCGCGCTGACTTCGAAGACGAAGACGCCGGCACAGCTCTACGACAGCGCGCAGAACGTCATCAGCCAGCGCCTGTCGCAGATCAAAGGCATCGGCTACGCCGAGATCGGCGGCAGCGCCCTGCCCGCCGTCCGCGTCGAGCTCACGCCGCAGCCGCTGTTCAGCGAAGGGATCAGCCTCGAGACCGTGCGCGCAGCCCTCGCTTCCGCCAATGCCGACACGCCGAAGGGGGTCATCGACACGCCGACGACCCGCTACCAGCTCTACACGAACGACATCGCGCGGGTGGCGGCCGACTACCGACCGCTGATCGTCGGCTACATCAAAGGCGCTCCGGTCAAGCTCGCGGACGTCGCGCACATCTACGACGGCACCGAGGATCTCCGGAACGCCGGGCTGTTCAACGGCCAACCGGCCGTGATCATGATCCTGTTCCCGACGCCCGGCGCCAACATCGTCAAGACCATCGATCAGGTTCGCGCCGTCATCCCGTATTTTCGCGCCGAGCTGCCGGCCGACGAGATCCTGACCGTCGCGGGCGACCGTTCCATCGCCATCCGCGCGTCGCTGGCCGACACCCAGCGCACGCTGCTCATCGCGGTCGTTCTCGTGACCCTCGTCACGCTCCTGTTCCTCCGGAGCGGCCGCGCCACCGTCATTCCGGCGGTCGTCGTTCCCGCCTCCATCATCGCGACCTTCGCGCTGATGAGCCTGTTCGGGTTCTCGCTCGACAACCTATCCCTGATGGCGCTCACGGTCGCGACCGGGTTCGTGGTCGACGACGCGATCGTCGTGCTCGAGAACATCGCCCGCTACATGGAGATGGGCCACAACCGTCTTGCCGCCGCCCTGCTCGGCGCGCGCGAGGTCGGGTTCACCGTGCTGTCGATCACCGTATCGCTGATCGCGGTCTTCCTGCCGATCCTGCTCATGCAGGGCATCGTCGGGCGCCTGTTCCGCGAGTTCGCGGTCACGCTCGCGACGACAATCGTGATCTCGATGTTCCTGTCGCTGACGCTGACCCCGATGATGTGCTCGCGCTTCCTGAACCCGCCGGCGCATGCGACGTCGGGCGCGCGGCCCAACATCGTCTTTCGGATCAGCGAGCGGGTGCTCGACGCCATGCTCCGCGGTTACGAGCGGTCGCTCGACTGGTCGCTCCGCCACCCGCGCCTGCTGATTGCGAGTTTCTTCGGCACGATCGGCCTGACCGTCTGGCTGTTCGGCGTGGTTCCGAAAGGGTTCTTCCCCGACCAGGACACCGGCCTGATCCTCGGCCAGGTGCAGGCCGATCAGGCGATCTCGTTCCAGAACATGCGTCGCAAGATGGTGGCCTTCCAGACCATCATCCGGCACGATCCGGCGGTCGCCAGCATCGTCGGCTTCACCGGCGGCCGTTCGACCAACAGCGGCTTTCTTTTCGTCCAGCTGAAGCCGCTCGCGGAACGCGTCCCGATCGACAACGTCCTGGCGCGGCTGCGCCCGAAGCTCGCGCGCGTGCCCGGCGCCCAGGCGTTCCTGCACGGCGCCGACGACGTGCGCGCCGGCGGTCACCAGACCAACGGCGCCTACCAGTACGTGCTGCAGGCCGACGACGCGGAACTGCTCCAGATCTGGACGCCGCGCCTCGTCGCCGCCCTCCAGAAGCGCCGCGAGCTCGTCGACGTGAACAGCGACCAGCAGGATCACGGCCGCGAGCTGAACGTCGCGATCGATCGCGACACGACCGCACGACTTTCGATTACCCCGGCCGCGATCGACGACACGCTCTACGACGCGTTCGGGCAGCGCCTCGTGTCGACCATCTACACGCCGCTCGCGCAGTATCACGTGGTGATGGAGGTCGCGCCCCGATACTGGCAGAACCCCGCGATCCTGCATCAGATGTGGATCAACACGGCGCCGGTGACCGTGCCCGGCGTGTCCTCCACGTCGACGATCACCACCGGCAACGCTGCCGCGTCGACCGCGACCTCGTCGTCGCCGGCGAACTCGCCCGCCTCCTCGTCGCAGACCGCGAGCGAGGCCGGGAACGCCGCCGAGGCCGCGGCATCGATCAACTCGATTTCGGCGAGCGGCAACAACGGCGCGAACGCGACCTCGGCCGCCTCGTCGGTCGCGACCAGCAGCAGCGCCGAAGTGCCGCTTTCCGTCGTCAGCGCCTTCGAGGAGGGCAGCACCGCCGTTTCGGTCAACCATCAGAGCGAGTTCGTCGCCGCGACCGTGTCCTTCGACCTGCCGCCGGGCGGCACGCTCAGCCAGGCGTCCGACATCATCCGGCAGACCGCGATCAGGCTCCACATGCCGGCCGAGATCAGCGGCAGCTTCGCCGGGACCGCGCAGCAGTTCCAGCAGTCGGTGAGCGACGAGCCGATCCTGATCTTCGCGGCGCTGGCCGCCGTCTACGTCACGCTCGGCATCCTCTACGAGAGCTATATCCACCCGCTCACCATCCTCTCGACGCTGCCGTCGGCGGGGCTCGGCGCGCTCCTCGCGTTGCTGATCAGCGGCAAGCAGCTCGACATCATCGGGCTGATCGGCATCATCCTGCTGATCGGCATCGTGAAGAAGAACGCGATCCTGCTCGTCGATTTCGCGATTTCGGCGGAACGCGCGGACAATCTTCCGCCGTTCGACGCGATCCGCACCGCCTGCCTTCTCCGGTTCCGTCCTATCATGATGACGAGCTTCGCCGCCGCGTTCGGCGCGCTGCCGCTCGCCTTCGGGTCCGGCGAGGGCGCGTCGCTCCGGCAGCCGCTCGGCATCGCGATCGTCGGCGGCCTCATGGTCAGTCAGGCGCTGACCCTCTACACGACGCCCGTGGTCTACCTGGCGCTCGACCGCATGCGGCACCGTTTCAACGCGCGCTTCCGTTTCGAAGGCGACGCCTCCACGCGGCGGCGGCCGCCGCAGACACCGAAGCCTTTCGCGCCTTGACGAACGCGATCCGATGAGCAGAGCCATGACCCGGTTCCTGCGCCTGCTCGGCGCCACGACGGCGCTTGCCGGCTGCATGGTCGGGCCCGACTACCACCGCCCCCGGGTCGAGACGCCGTCAGCCTTCAAGGAAGCGCGCCCGCTTCCCGGCTGGCAGAGCGCGTCGCCGGCGAACGCCGCGCTTCCCAAGGGCGCGTGGTGGACCATCTATGGCGACCCGATCCTGGACGGGCTCGAGGACGAGCTCGTGCGCTCGAACCAGTCGCTGAAGGCTGCCGTCGACAACTACGATCAGGCCGGCGCCCTCGTCGACGAGGCGCGCTCGAGCCTGTTCCCGGTGCTCGGCCTTTCGCCATCGGTCCAACGGTCCGGCAGCGGCGGGCGCAGCGTCGTGGTCGGCAGCGGCAGTAGCCTCGCGTCCTCCGGCCTCGGCTCGACCGGCACGACGACGTCGACCAGCACGGCGAACGTCGGGAACACCGGCGCCGGCAGCCTCGGCACCGGCGGCAACTCGCTCACCGGCATCAGCACCGGCGGCAGCGCCAACAGCACGCTGACCTTCGAGGGAACGGCGAGCTGGGATCTCGATCTCTGGGGCCGGATCCGGCGGCAGGTGCAGGAGCAGGTCGCGGCAACGCAGGCGAGCGCTGCCGAAGTGGCGAACTCGCGCCTTTCGCTCGAGGCGACCCTCGCGACCGACTACTTCGATCTCCGGACCGAGGACAGCCTGCAGGCGCTGCTCGATCGGACGGTCGCCGCCTACGCGAACAATCTCCGCATCATCCAGAACCAGTTCGCGGCGGGCCTCGGCACCACGGCGCCCTCCGATTACTTCACCGCGCTGACCGAACTCCGGAGCGCGCAGGCCTCGGCCGTCCAGGTCGGCGCCGCGCGGGCGCAGTACGAGCATGCGATCGCGGTCCTGACCGGCCATGCGCCGGCCGACCTCGCGCTCGCGCCGGCGCCGTTGCAGAACGCGGTGCCGCAGGTGCCGAGCGGCGTGCCGTCCGCCCTGCTGCAGCGCCGTCCCGACATCGCGGAAGCGGAACGGACCGTGGACGAGGCGAATGCCGCAATCGGCGTTGCGGTGGCGGCATACTATCCCGACATCACGCTGTCGGCGAGCGGTGGTTGGGCCGGGTCGCAGCTCAGCACGCTGCTGAAGACGGCGAATCAGTTCTGGTCGCTCGGCGTCGCAGCGAGCGACGACATCTTCGAGGGCGGCCTCCGCTCCGCGACCGTCCGCGCCGCGCGCGCCAACTACGACGCGAGCGTCGCGGACTACAGGCAGACGGTTTTGACCGCGTTCGAGGGCGTCGAGGACGAGTTGGCCGCGCTTCGGATCTACCGCGACCAGGCCGAGGCGGAACGGCTCGCCGTCATCGCGGCCGAGCGGGACGTCACCGTCGCATTCAACGAATACCAGGCCGGAACCGCGGACTACACCACGGTCGCAACCGCGCAGACCAATGCGCTCTCAAATGCCGAGAGCGCCCTGACGGTGCAGCAGAACCGGCTGGTCGCGAGCGTCGCCCTGATCGAGGCACTCGGCGGCGGCTGGACCACCGCCGAGCTGCCCGGCCGGAACGCACTCCAGAAGAACGATCCGTTTATCCCGGCCTTCATCCAGCCGGACAGCACGCCGCCACCCGGCTGAGACGAGAAGACGGCCCGTTCGTCGGCTCGTTCCGGCCGATCGTGCGCCCTAGAAGACGGCCTTGCCGGCCATCAGTCCGAGCACCAGAAGCACCAGGAAGATCACCAGGAACACGACGAACAGCAGCTTGGCGATGCCCGCAGCCGCCGCCGAGATGCCGCCGAAGCCGAACACGGCCGCGACGATCGAAATGATCAGGAAGAAGATCGCAAGCTTCAGCATAAGCCGAGTTCCCCCAGTCCCGTTCTGATCATAGCCGCCCGATCAGCAGTCCGATCACGAGGCCCGCGCCGGCGGCGGCCGCGAGCGCGGTGATCGGCCGGTCGGCCGCGATGTCGCGCACGGTGTCGAGCGTCTCGCCGTAGTAGGCCTGGGCGTTGCCCGTCGCCTGGTTGAATTTTCCGTCCGCCTGCATCCCGCTGTCGCCGAGCAGACCTCCTGCCGCGTCCTGCACCTTGCCGCCCAGGTTGTTGAGCGTGCCTTCGACCCGGTTCTCGTCGACCATTTGTCCCACTCCTTTTCGCGTCCGGGCTCGCGTTCGGCCCAATGCGCCTGCAACGCTCGCGTGCCGGAAGGGATGCGCGACGGCCGGGAACATCCGTTCGTTTCACGCGTCGGTGCGGCAGCGAAGCAATGGATCACGAGGCGCCATGCGGCTGTTCGTCTGCCAGAACTGCGGGGCGACCCTGTTCTTCGAGAACACGACATGCGGCAACTGCGGCCGAGCCCTCGGTTACCTGCCGGACCTTGCCGAGCTTTCGGCGCTCGCCGAGGACGACGGCGCGTTCCGCGCCCTCGCCGAACCCCAGCGTCGCTACGACCGGTGCGCGAACGCGGCCGAAGGCGCCTGCAACTGGCTCGTCGAGACGGGATCGGGTCACGCGTTCTGCGCCGCCTGCCGCCACAACCGCACGATCCCGAACCTGTCCGACCCGACCGAACGCGAGCGCTGGCTGAAGCTCGAGAATGCGAAGCACCGGCTCTTCTATGCGCTCATCCGGCTCGGCATCGAGCTGCCCAACAGGGTCGACGATCCGAACGCGGGTCTCGTCTTCGACTTCCTTGAGGAGCTGCCGGGCCAGCGCGTGATGACCGGTCACGACAACGGCGTCGTCACCATCGCGGTCAAGGAGGCCGACGACGCCGTCCGCGAGGAACTGCGACACGAGATGCACGAGACCTACCGCACCCTGCTCGGCCACTTCCGTCACGAGGTCGGCCACTGGATCTGGGACCGTCTCATCCGCAATGGCGGCCGGCTCGACGAATGCCGCGCCCTGTTCGGCGACGACCGCGAGGACTACGCCGGGGCGCTAAACCGCCACTACCGGAACGGGCCGCCGTCCGCGTGGCAGGAGCGCTTCATCACCGCCTACGCCAGCACCCACCCATGGGAGGACTTCGCCGAAACCTGGGCGCACTACCTCCACATCATGGATACGCTGGAAACCGCGAGCGCGTTCGGCCTGGCGCTCCGGCCGGGAGGGACGATGCCGTCCCTCGAAACCCGTCTTGACCCCTTCACCGAGCCTCGAATTGGACCGATCGTCGAAGCCTGGCTGCCGCTCGTCTACGCCGCGAACAGCCTCAACCGCAGCATGGGTCTCGCCGACCTCTACCCGTTCGTGATCAGCCCGCCGGTGATCGAGAAGCTCGGCTTCATGCACCGGCTCGTGCACGGCGGGTGAACGAACGCATTCGCGCCGCGTCGCGCGGAAGACCACTGGGTTGCCGTCAGGCCTCCCTCCGAAATCGCACGTCACGTGCGTGCCCCGACCACACGCGAACGGGAGCCTCGCAGCCCCCGCTCCCCGTCCCTGACAGTCGACCCGTCTCAGTCGAAGTCGTTCGGGCTTGCCTCGTCGCCTTCCTCGCGCGTCTGGACCGGGCCGCTGTCCTGACCCTTGGCCGATGGATCGCGATCCACGAGCTCGATCACCGCCATGTCGGCGGCGTCGCCGTAGCGGACACCTGCCTTCAGCACGCGCGTGTAGCCGCCGGCGCGCGTCTTGTAGCGGTCGGCGATCGTCGTGAAGAGCTTCGACACGATGACGTCATCGCGCAGCTGCGCGTAGGCCTGACGCCGCGCATGCAGCCCGCCGCGCTTGCCGAGGGTGATGAGACGCTCCGTGTATGGACGGAGCTCCTTCGCCTTCGGCAACGTCGTCGTGATCTGCTCATGCTTGATCAGGGCCACCGCCATGTTTCGGAACATGGCGAGGCGGTGGGTGGAGGTGACGCCGAGCTTACGGCCGGCAACGCCGTGACGCATGATGCTGGTTCCTGACGATCAGAACGGCTCGTCGAGCCGCTTGGCGAGTTCTTCGATGTTCTCGGGCGGCCAGGTCGTGACGTTCATGCCGAGTGCGAGACCCATCGAGGACAGCACCTCCTTGATCTCGTTCAGCGACTTCCGTCCGAAGTTCGGCGTCCGGAGCATTTCCTGCTCGGTCTTCTGCACGAGATCGCCGATGTAGACGATGTTGTCGTTCTTCAGGCAGTTCGCGCTGCGGACCGAAAGCTCGAGCTCGTCGACCTTGCGGAGCAGATTGCGGTTGAACGGCAGGTCGTCCTGCGGCTCCTCCGCGCGCGCCGGACGCGGCTCGTCGAAATTGATGAACAGCTGCAGCTGGTCCTGCAGGATGCGCGCGGCGAGCGCCACCGCATCCTCCGGCGTCACCGCCCCGTTCGTCTCGACCGTCAGCAACAGCTTGTCGTAGTCGGTCACCTGGCCGACGCGGGTCGGCTCGACCTTGTAGGACACGCGCCGCACCGGCGAGTAGATCGCATCGACCGGGATCAGCCCGATCGGCGCATCTTCCGGCCGGTTGGCCGCGGCCGGCACGTAGCCCTTGCCGAGCTGTGCGGTCAGTTCCATGCCGAACTTCACGTTGTCGTCCAGCGTGCAGATGACGAGGTCCGGATTCATCACCTCGACATCGTGGCCGACCTGGATCTGCCGCGCCGTGACCTCGCCGGGACCGGTCGCCTGGACGACCATCCGCTTCGGCCCGTCGCCGTGCATCCGAAGCGCGAGCTGCTTGATGTTCAGCACGATGTCGGTGACGTCCTCGCGAACACCGGCGATCGAGCTGAACTCGTGCAGCACGCCGTCGATCTGGATCGCGGTCACCGCCGCGCCCTGCAACGATGACAGCAGGATCCGGCGGATTGCGTTCCCGAGAGTCATGCCGAAACCGCGCTCCAGCGGCTCGGCGACGACGGTCGCCATCCGGCTGGGCTCGGCGCCGCTCTCAACCTCGAGCTTCTCGGGCTTGATCAGACTTTGCCAGTTCTTCTGCAGCGCCACTTGGGACACCTCTCTCGAAACAGGCGTCGGGCCGGCACCGCCTTCCGGCGACGCGGGCCCGACGCGAAGGTCAGGAAGCGATCAGACGCGGCGACGCTTGCGCGGCCGGCAGCCGTTGTGCGGGATCGGCGTCATGTCGCGGATCGCGGTGATGGAGAAGCCGGTCGACTGCAGCGCTCGGAGCGCACTTTCGCGGCCGGAGCCCGGGCCGGACACCTCGATCTCGAGCGTTTCCATTCCATGCTCGCGCGCCTTGCGGCCGGCATCCTCGGCCGCGACCTGCGCCGCGTAGGGCGTCGACTTCCGGCTGCCCTTGAAGCCCTGGCTTCCGGCGGACGACCACGCGATCGCATTGCCCTGGGCGTCCGCGATCGTGATCATCGTGTTGTTGAAGGTGGACAGCACGTGCGCCACGCCGGAGATGATGTTCTTGCGCTCCTTCTTCCGGGTGCGCGCGGGGGCCTGGGCGGGCTTCGCCATGATGCTCGGTTCCTGTGGTCAGTGTGTCGCGATCGGGGAATCGGCGTGCGCGCTCAGCGCGTCACCTTCTTCTTGCCGGCGATCGCGACGGCCTTGCCCTTGCGCGTGCGCGCGTTCGTGTGCGTCCGCTGGCCACGGACCGGCAGTCCGCGACGATGGCGCAGACCGCGATAGCATCCGAGATCCATAAGCCGCTTGATGTTCATCGCGAGCTCGCGGCGAAGATCGCCTTCGACCTGGAACTCGCGATCGATCAGCTCGCGGATCCGCAGCACCTCGTCGTCCGACAGCTGGTTCACGCGGCGATCGTCCGGGATGTTCAGCTGTTGGCAGATCCGATCCGCCTTAGCCGGCCCGATGCCGTAGATGTAGCGAAGACCGATGACGACCCGCTTGTTGGTCGGGATGTTCACGCCGGCAATACGCGCCACGAGACCCTCTCCTGAAAGACCGTTGACCCGGTCTCCGAATGCGACTGACGCGCCTCGCCTCGCGAGCGAGGGGCGCGGGATCGCGATATGCGACGGAAATGGGGGATGCCGGAGGCACCCTGTCCACGGCGGCGCACTATAGCGACCGCGAACCGCCTGTCAACGAACCGCGATCAACTCCGCGTGAGTGCGGGCACGCCGCGCCTGGCCAGGATCTCGTCGATGGCGCGCGAGACGACGTCGATCGTCGCCATGCCGTCGATGCGTCGGAGCCGCTCCTGCGTCTCGTAGTAAGGCAGGATCGGCGCGGTCTGCACGCGGTACGCTTCGAGCCGCGCATGCACCGTCTCGCGATTGTCGTCGGCGCGGCGGACGAAGTCGTGACCGCCGCACACGTCGCACGTGCCGTCCACCCGCGGTCGTCTGTGCGCGTCGTGATAGCCGGCACCGCACGTCGCGCAGGAAAACCGCCCGGCGATCCTGTCGACCAGCGCCGCCTCGTCCACGGCAAGCTCGATCACCACGTCGAGCGCGAGCCCGAGCTCGGCGAGCAGGGCATCGAGCGCCTCCGCCTGGGTCACCGTCCGCGGAAATCCGTCGAGGATGAAGCCACGGGCCGCGTCCGGACGGCGGACCCGATCCCCGATCATCGCGATGATGATGTCGTCCGATACGAGTCCGCCCGCGTCCATGATCGCCTTGGCCTTCCGGCCGATCGGCGTTTCGGCCCTGACCTCGCTCCGGAGCATGTCGCCGGTCGAGATCTGCAGGAAGCCGTGCCGCTCTTCGAGCCGCTTCGCCTGGGTGCCCTTTCCGGCGCCGGGCGGCCCCAGAAGGATCAGGTTCATCGCGCCGCGCGTCCCCGCGCCGCGAGGCCGCGACCGACGCCGCCGCGTTGCGTGTTGGCGGGCCGCTGCTTGCGGATCAGGCCCTTGTACTGGTGCGCCAGCAGATGGCTCTGGATCTGCGTCACCGTATCCATCGTGACCGACACGATGATGATCAGGCTCTGGCCGCCGAAGTAGAACGGCAGGTTGTAACGTCCGACCAGCACCTGGGGCAGCAGGCAGATCACCACGAGATAGAGCGCGCCGACCGTCGTCAGCCGCGTCAGCACGTAGTCGAAGAATTCGGCAGTGTTTGCGCCGGGGCGGCGTCCCGGGATGAACCCGCCGGAACGCTTCAGGTTGTCGGCGGTCTCCTGCGGGTTGAAGGCGACCGCGGTGTAGAAATAGGAGAAGAAGATGATCATGCCGGCGTAAAGCGCGAGGTAGAGCGGCTGCCCCTGGCCGAGCTCCTGCGCGAGGAAGCCCATCACGCCCGACCCGCCTGGATGGCTCGAGAAACCGATGATCGTCGCCGGGATGAGCAGGATCGAGCTCGCGAAGATCGGCGGGATCACCCCCGACGTGTTCACCTTGAGCGGCATGTAGGTCGTGTCGCCGCCGTACATGCGGTTTCCGACCTGACGCTTCGGATGCTGGATCACGACGCGGCGCTGCGCCGTCTCCATGAACACGATGAACGCGATCGCGGCGAGCGCCAGCACGAAGAACGCCACCACCGCGACCGGCGACAGCCCGCCCGTATATCCGAGCTCGAGCACGGACGCGACCGTGTGCGGCAGGTTTGCGACGATGCCCGCGAAGATGATCAGGCTGATGCCGTTGCCGACGCCGCGCGCGGTGATCTGCTCGCCGAGCCACATCAGGAACATCGTGCCGCCGACCAGGGTCACGACGCAGGAGAAGATGAAGAACGGGCCGGGCGAGATCACCGCCGGACCGGACGCACCATGCATGCTCTCGAGGCCGACCGATATGCCGTAGGCCTGGAACAGCGCGATCAGCACCGTCAGGTAGCGCGTGTACTGGTTGAGCTTCTTGCGTCCTTGCTCGCCCTCCTTCTTGAGGGTTTCGAGCGTCGGGATCGCCGACGTCATCAGCTGCACGATGATCGAGGCCGAGATGTACGGCATGATGTTCAGCGCGAACACCGTCATGCGCCCGAGCGCGCCGCCGGTGAACATGTCGAACATGCCGAGGATGCCGGATCCGTGCTGCGCGAGCAGCTGCCCCATGACGGCCGCGTCGACGCCAGGGACCGGGATGTAGGTCCCGACGCGGTAGACGATCAGCGCGCCGAGGGTGAACCAGATCCGCTTCTTGAGCTCCGTCGCCTTCGCGAAGGTCTGGAGATTGATGCTGCCTGCCAGCTGCTCGGCCGCGGAGGCCATGCGCCCGTTCCTTGCCTGAAGAGCGATCGGCTCGGGACGACCCCGCCGACGTGCTCACCCTGTTGAGATCGCAGAGACGGCGCCCCGCGACCGGCCCGGCTTCGCACCTTGGGTTCGGATCGACGGGACGCCGTTCGTGAGCGCGCCGATGATGCTATGACCGTCCGCCCAGCCGCAAGCGGAGCGGACGGTCCGACTGCCGCTTCAGGGCGCCGTCTCGGTCGCCGCGCCGGCCGGCTTCGTGACGGTCGTCGTGACCGTGCCGCCGGCATTCCGCACCGCCTCGATTGCGGACGCCGACGCGCCGGACACCGTGATCCGGATCGCCCGCGTGATCGCACCACGCGACAGCAGACGAATGCCGTCGACCTTCGTCGCGGTGACCAGGCCCGCCGCCAGCAGAGACGCCTCGGTGATCTCGTCGTCGGCCTTGAGCCGACCGGCCTCGAAGGCGGCTTCGAGGGTGTCGAGGTTGAGCGGAGCGTAGACCTTTCGGAACGGGTTTTTGAAGCCGCGCTTCGGAAGCCGCCGGTAGATCGGCAGCTGGCCGCCCTCGAACCCGTTCAGCGAAACGCCCTCGCGCGCCTTCTGCCCCTTCACGCCCTTGCCCGACGTCTTGCCCTTGCCGGAGCCGATGCCGCGTCCGAGGCGCTTCGAGCGCGGATGCGCGCCCGGATTGTCGCGGATCTCGTTGAGCTTCATGTCAGTCCTCCACCCGCACGAGGTGGGCCACCTTGCGGATCATGCCGCGAACCGAGGGCGTGTCCTCGAGCACGCGGGTCCGATGCATCTTGTTGAGCCCGAGTCCGATCAGCGTCTCGCGCTGGGACTTCTCCCGGCCGATCGGCGACCCGGTCTGGGTCACCGTCACCGACTTGCCGGCTGCGGCCTTCGTCGTCGCCGTCTCAGACATCGGCCGTCGCCTCCAGGCCCGCGCCGTCCATCGCCGGCCCTTCGCGCTTGCCGAGGATGTCGGTCACCTTCTTGCCGCGTCGGCTCGCGACCGAGCGCGGGCTGCCGCAGCGCCCGAGCGCCGCGAAGGTCGCCTTGACCATGTTGTGCGGGTTCCGGCTGCCGAGCGACTTCGCGACGACGTCGGCGATGCCGAGGCTTTCGAACACGGCACGCATCGGGCCGCCCGCGATGATGCCGGTGCCGGCTTCCGCGGAGCGCAGGACGACGCGCCCGGCGCCGTAATGCCCGTCGACGTCGTGGTGCAGCGTGCGGCCCTCGCGCATCGGCACGCGGATCATGCCGCGCTTCGCCCGCTCGGTCGCCTTCCGGATCGCCTCCGGAACCTCGCGCGCCTTACCCGCGCCGTAGCCAACGCGCCCTTTCTGGTCGCCCACCACCACGAGGGCGGCGAAGGCGAATCGACGCCCGCCCTTCACCA
>CAXUBA010000022.1:0-18549 GCA_964249205.1 uncultured Acetobacteraceae bacterium
GGTCGGCCTCGCGCGCGACGAGGCGGCAGCCTTCGACGCGTCGGCACTCGATTCCACCCTCGCCGCCGCCGCCGCCGGCGCGATCGCGTCGCGCACCTGGCGCTTCGATCTCTACCGGACGGACGGGAAGGAAGACCGCCCGAAGCTCGCGCGGCTCGTGGTCCTCGCGGAAGGCGCCGAAGCGGCGACGGCGCTCTGGGACGGGACGGTGCGGCCGGTGCTCGACGGCGTGTTCGTCGCCCGCTCGCTGGTGACGGAGCCGGCCAACGTGCTGACCCCGGCGGAATTCGCGCGCCGGTGCGAAGCGCTCGGGTCGCTCGGCCTCACGGTCGAGGTGCTCGGGCGGAAGCAGATGGAAAAGCTCGGCTTCGGCGCACTTCTCGGTGTCGCCCGCGGCAGCGCGAACAGGCCCCGTCTCGTCGTGATGCGCTGGAACGGGGTCGATGGGACGGCGGAGGGCGGCGACACGCGACCCTGGTGCCTCGTCGGCAAGGGCGTGACCTTCGACAGCGGCGGCCTGTCGATCAAGCCGGCTGCCAGCATGGAGGACATGAAGTGGGACATGGCCGGGGCCGGCGCGGTCGCCGGAGCCATGGCGGCGCTGGCCGGGAGGCGCGCGCCCGTCCACGTCGTGGGTCTGATCGGCCTGGTCGAGAACATGCTCGGCGACGCGGCGCAGCGCCCCGGCGACGTCGTCCGGAGCGCATCGGGCCGCACGATCGAAGTGCTCAACACCGACGCCGAAGGCCGTCTCGTTCTCGCCGACGTGCTGCACTACGCGATCGAGCGCTTCAAGCCTCGCGCGGTGGTTGATCTCGCGACGCTCACCGGTGCGATCGTGGTCGGGCTCGGCCACGAATACGCCGGCCTCTTCTCGCCCGACGACGCGCTCGCGGCGGCGCTTGTCGCAGCCGGCGCCGCGAGCGGCGAGAAGGTCTGGCGGATGCCGCTCGACGCCGCCTACGACAAGGCGCTCGAGAGCCCGATCGCCGACGTCAAGAACATCGGCGGCGGCCGCGCCGGTGGCGCGATCACGGCGGCGCACTTCCTGAAGCGCTTCGTTCCCGACGGCACGCCGTGGGCGCATCTCGACATCGCCGGCGTGGCTTGGGGCGCGAAGGACAACGGGATGGTGCCGAAAGGGGCGACCGCGTTCGGCGTCCGCCTGCTCGACCGGTGGCTTGCCGCGATGGAAGCCGTCGATCACGGGAGCCGGAGCTGAGCGCCGCGGTCGGCTTCTACCATCTGACGCGCAGCCGGCCCGAACGCGCGCTCGGCCGTCTGCTTCTCCGAGCGCTTGCCGGCGGCAAGCGTGCGACGGTTCTCGTCCCGGACGCCGCCGCCGCCGCCGCGCTCGACGACGCGCTCTGGACCGAAGGTGACGGCGCCTGGCTGCCGCACGGCGCTTACGCCGCGACGGACCGCCGCGCGGCACTCTGCCCGGTCTGGATCACCAAGGATGGCGCCGCCGTCGACCCGCCGCCGAACGGGGCGACCTTCCTGTTCCTTGTCGGTCTCCTCGCCGACGACGTCACGACGGCAATCCAGCAGACGGACCGGTTCGAACGCGTCTTCGACCTCTTCGACGGCGCGTCGGCGCCCGCTGTCGACGCCGCACGGACGCGCTGGCGCGAGGCGCGGACGCACGAGCCTGGCCCGGTCTACTGGCGCGAAACCCCGACCGGCTGGGAACAAGCAGGGTAGTCGCTCGTTACAACGGACCTCCGGCGCCGCGGGCGAATTCCGTTGCATCCGATTTTTTATCGGCGCGTAAGAAACAACCGTCACGGTTGGGCAACGTGACCTCAACTGTTCTGATGTAACGACCGTTCCGAATGAATGACAGGCTTGTCATGACGCAGTGCAGCAAAAATGCCTTGTGAGCGGAGCGTGGTTCCGGCAAACATCATCTTGTCCGATGGAGATCTCCGCGTGCCGTCGCCGTCCGGCCGCTGGGGGTTCCTGTTCTCGCCACTGATCGCTGCCGGCGGCGTGCCTTGAGGATTGGAGCGTGACGCCGATGGACGCTCTAGACTACGGCACCATGCTGGGCACCGGGCGGACGAGCACAACGATCAGGACCCGCCGGTTCGGGATCGAGCCGGGCCTGTTCCGCCGGCTGATCTGGACGGTCGACCTGCTGATCCTCGCGATCAGCGCTGCGGTCAGCTTCGCGGCCGATGGGCACGGGGGCGCGCACGGGCTCATCGCGCTGCTGTCGGCCGGCCTCGTGACCCAGCAGCACCTCTGGACTCGCACGCAATACGATCGACGGACGCTCTCGTCGACGTCGGCGCAGATCGTGATGCTCGCGCCGGCTGTCCTCCGCGGCGCCATCGTCGTCGCCGTGCTGAATATCCCTGAGCCGTTCGACGAGCTGCTTCGCCCGGCGATGCTCTGGATCGTGGTGGCCGGCGTCCTGATGCTCGCCTGGCGCATCCCTGTCGCCCTGCTGACGCGAAGCGGCTACCGACGCGGCTGGCTCGTGCACCGGATCGCCGTCTACGGCGTCAACGACACGACACGCGAATACATCGAGGACGTCGAACAGCACGGCGACGGCTTCGGCCGCGTGTTCGGCCTGTACGACGATCGGTTCGAACGCATCGGTTCGCTGCACGCCGGACTTCGGATCGACGGATCGTCCACCGACCTCATGCGCGCCAACAGCGAGCAGGCCTTCAACACGATCGTGCTGTCGGTTCCGATGGACGCGCCGACCCGGCTCCGCATGCTGAACGAGCGGTTCCGTCGGACCGGCTCGAACATCGTCGTGGTCTGTCCGGTGCAGCGTGCGGCAAGCGCCGGGTATTCGCGCCAAAGCCTTCGCAACTACACGATGGTGGAACTCGAGCGGCGGCCGATCGACGAATTCCAGGCGATCACCAAGACGATCTTCGATCGCCTCGTCGCCGCCCTGGTTCTGCTGGCCCTGCTGCCGCTCCTCGTCACGGTCGCCACGTTGATCAAGCTGGACAGCCCGGGTCCGGTGTTCTTCCGCCAGCCGCGCACCGGGCTCAACGACCGCATGTTCCTGATCAACAAGTTCCGGACCATGCGGCACGAGGCCGCCGACATGGAGGCCAAGCGGCAGACCAGCCGGAACGACGACCGGATCACGCGGGTCGGTGCCTGGCTCCGCCGGCTGAGCATCGACGAGCTCCCGCAGCTCATCAACGTGCTTCAAGGCGACATGTCGCTCGTCGGACCGCGCCCACATGCGCCGAGTACGGCCGTGGGAGGCCAGCCCCTCGAGATCGTCTTCGCCGACTACGTGTTCCGGCATCGCGTGCGCCCCGGAATCACCGGCTGGGCGCAGGTTAACCGCGCCCGGGGCGAGCTTCGCACCGCGGAGGACGTCCGCCGACGCGTCGAGCACGACCTTTATTACATCGAGAACTGGTCGCTTGCGTTCGACATCCGGATCCTCATCCTGACGGTGGCGCGGGAAATCGTCAGCTCGCGCGCCTACTGACGGTCGCCATCCCGCATGCCGATCGCCGACGGAAGGACCACGACGATGCCCGAAAAGCCCGGGTCTGATCCGATGGAGCAGGGCGCAGCACCTCGCGTCGCCGTGGTACACGACTGGCTCTACACGATCGGCGGGGCGGAGCGCGTCCTCAAGCAGATCCTGCTGTGCTACCCACAGGCCGACGTCTTCTGCCTGTTCGACGCGCTCGATGACGAAGAGCGCCGCGAACTCGGGATCCGTGAAACGAGGACAAGCTTCCTCGCCCGGCTGCCACGCGTGAACACCAAGCATCGTCTCTACCTGCCGCTGATGCCGCTCGCGATCGAGCAGCTCGACATGTCGTCCTACGATCTCGTGATCTCGTCCTCCTACGCGGTGGCCAAGGGCGTCATCACCGGTCCCGACCAGGTGCACGTCTCCTACGTCCACTCGCCGATGCGCTACGCGTGGGACCTGCAACACCAGTATCTTGCCGAAAGCAATCTCACCCGCGGGATCAAGGGCGCGCTGGCGCGCTACCTTCTGCATCGCATGCGGATCTGGGACATGCGGACTGCGGCCGCGGTCGACGGCTACATCGCCAACAGCGCCTTCGTCGCACGCCGGATCCGGAAGCTTTACGGTCGCACGGCGACCGTGATCCCGCCGCCCGTCTCGGTATCGGCGTTGCCGCCACCGGACCCCGCCGATCGCGAAGGCGCGCCGGACAGCCCCTACTATCTCGCCGCCTCCCGCCTCGTTCCATACAAGAACATCCGGGCGATCGCGCAGAGTTTCGCCTCCATGCCCGACCGACGGCTCGTGATCGCCGGGGACGGACCGGAGCGCGCCCGCATCGCGGCAGTCGCCGGACCCAACGTCACGCTGGTCGGCCGCGTCGACGACACGCGGATGCGAGCCCTGATGTCCGGCGCCACCGCCTTCATCTTCGCCGCCGAAGAGGATTTCGGCATCATCCCGCTCGAGGCGCAGGCCTCCGGCACTCCGGTGATCGCCCTGGGCAAGGGCGGCGCGCTCGAAACCGTGATCGGAAGCGGTCCGATGCGGACAGGAACGTTCTTCGCGGATCCCTTGCCGGAAACAATCGCCGACGCCGTCCGTCGGTTCGAGCGCGATCCCACGCCCTCGCCCGAGACCTGCCACGCCAACGCGCTCCGCTTCTCGGAAGCCCGCTTTAGGGAGCGCTTTACCGAATTCGTGGAAGAGACGACACGACGTGTTAGGATGCCACTGTCCGAAAACGTGCGAAGCCTGCAGGAGACAGGAGGCGTCGGTGCAGGTTGGGCGCGTGCCGGGTAGGGCCCACCTGCGCTGCTTCGTCGCCGACAGAACGACGGGCGCGGACCGGTCTGAAGCGACCGTCAGTCTATCCCGTAACCTGTCGGTCGTCCGAGAGATCGGCTCCGCACCCCGCCGTCGAAAGTGAGACGACATGGATGTTCCGGTGAAATACACCGCGCCGCCCGCCCCGCCGCCGGCACAAGCGCCGTCGTCGGACATGACGTGGACGGCCGGCGACCTGTCCCCCGTGCAGTCGGCGCTCCGGCACAAATGGGCGATCGTCGCGTTCGCGATCGCCGTCGCGGCGGGAGCCGCCTTCGTGGTCGAGAACATGCGCTCGCTCTACACCAGCGAGGCGAAGGTCGCGTTCGACGTCCAGCAGCTCAGCATCATGGGCGATAACGGGCCGTTCCGGAGCGCCGACCTTTCCAGCGAGGTGCTTTCGACCGAGGTCGCCGTGCTCGACAGCCCGGTGATCGCCAATCGCGTGGTGGAGATGCTCGGGCTCCAGAACATCACCGAATTCAAGGATTGCAAGACGGTCGGGGGCCTGCCGGCGAAGCTCAAGGCCATGGTGGGTCTCGGCACTGCCGCCACGACCTGCACTGCCGATCCCGACGTCGCCGCCCACAAGCTGCTCGGCGACGTCATGACGTTCGTGAACGACGATCACGCCTACATCGTGACGCTGGCCGCCAAGACCTACGATCCCGAGCTGTCGGCCCGGATCGCCAACACCTACGCGGACGCATACCTCCAGTGGCGCCTGACGAACCACGACCAGCGGGCGGCGGAAGCCGACAAGTGGCTTTCCTCCTATCTCGACGGTCTGCATACCAAGACGGTCGCCGCCAACGACGCCGTCGCGACCTACCGGATCGAGCACCATCTCGTCAGCCCCGGTCCGAGCATGCCCGGCGGCAGCGGCCAGACGGTGGTGGGGCAGACGCTCACGCAGCTGAACGCGCAGTTGACCGATACCGAAAGCGAGCTCGCGGCACGCCAGGCGGTGCTTTCCGAGACGCAGGGCAAGGGGGGCGCGCTCGGCACCGCCACTGCGCTCAGCTCGCCCGTCGTTCAATCGCTGCTCGAGCGTCGCGCCGACGTCGCTGCCAATCTGGCGACCCTCCGGGCCCGCTACGGCGATGAGCACCCGAAGGTGGTGTCCGCCGCGGCCGAGCTTTCCCGGATCGACGCGCAGCTCGCGACCGAGACGAACCGCTCGGTCACCAGCCTCGGGGGTGAGGTGCGGGCGCTGCAGGCGCGTCGTGCGGCGCTCGAGTCGCAGGTCCAGCGGCTCGAAAGCAGCGTATCGGGCGAGGATCAGTCGGACGTGAGGCTCGAGGAGCTCCAGCGCGACGCCGATACCGAAAACTCGCTTTATCGGTCGATGCTCGAGCGGATGAAGCAGATCGACGCCGACCGGCACACGCAGATCTCGGACGCGAGCATCGCCGTGCCGGCCGAGCCCGACTACACGCCGACCGCGCCGCACCGCGCGATGCTGGTGGTCGGCGCCTTTCTCGCGTCACTTGGGATCGGCGCGGGTGCCGCTCTCGCGCGCGAGCTCACCGCGCCGCGCTTCCGCGACATCCGGCAGCTCGAGCAGGAGACCGGCCTTCCGGTGCTCGGCGCGTTCGCCTCGCCGCCGCGCGGCATCACGCCACGCGACGTCGTCTTCGACCGGCCGTTCTCGCCCGAAGTCGAGATGCTGAACGCGATCCTCGCTCGAATCGAGAACGAGAGCGACCGGTCGGCCGGCGGCCGGTCGATGCTGATCACGTCCGCGCTGCCGAACGAAGGCAAGAGCAGCTTCGGCGTCGCGATCGGCCGGCTGGCGGCCCAGGCCGGGCTTCGGACGCTGCTGATCGATGGCGATCTCCGTCGGTCCAGCCTGCAGAGCCTGATCAGCGGCGGCGAAAAGTCGCACGGGACCAACGAGCTCACCACCCGGATCGACGGCATCACCACGGACGGACGTTCTGGGCTGGCGCTCCTGTCGCTTCGGACCGTCGTCGGCGATGCCCGTCGGATCGTCGCGGCGCGGGGCATCGGCGAGTTCATCGCCGAGCTCCGCACCCGCTACGACCTCATCCTGATCGACACGCCGCCGGTTCTCGCCGTTCCGGACACCGGTTCGCTCGCCGCCTTCGCCGACGACGTCGTCATGGTCGTGGACTGGACGCGAGCCTCGCGCGAGGCGGTGAACGCCGCGGTCGACGAGCTCCGCCGCATCCGTGCCCATCTGACCGGCCTGGTCGTCACCAAGGTCGGGCTGAAGGATTACGCCAAGATCGCGTCGAGCCCGGTGCACGACATCCGGCGCTATCGCGAGTACATGCCGCGCGTGGCCAGCTGACCTGATGGCGACGGGACGGCTCTCGCTCGCGGTGGTGATCGCGTCGTATCGCCGGGACACCGACCTTGCCCGCTGCCTCGACGGGCTCGCGGCGCTCGTGGAGCCGGCCGACGACGTCGTGGTGGTCGCACGCGACGACGATCCGGGCACCGCCCGGGTCGTCGAGGCCGCCGCCGCCCGGCACGGCGCTTCGCTGCCGGCACGTGCCGTGTCGGTCACGCGGCCCGGCACCGTGGCCGCACGGAACGCCGGGATCGATGCCGTCGGCGCCGATCTCGTCGCCTTCATCGACGACGACACCGTGGTCGCCCCGGACTGGGCCGGTCGGATCCGCGCGCATTTCGCGGCCGATCCCGATCTCGGCGCGCTCGGGGGCCGCGACCGTTGCCACGACGGCGAGCGGTTCGACGACCGCGAGGCGGCCCCGGTGGGCCGCGTCCAGTGGTTCGGGCGTCTCGTCGGCAACCATCATCTCGGCCATGGCGCGCCGCGCGAGGCGGAATGGCTGAAGGGCGCCAACATGATCTTCCGGCGGCGCGCGATCGACGCGATCCGCTTCAGCGACGCGCTTCGCGGCTCCAAGGCGCAACCCGCCGAGGACGTCGCCTTCTCGCTCGCGGTCACACGAAGCGGCTGGCGCACACTTTACGACCCTGCCGTCACGCTCGATCACTACGCAGCAAAGCGCGACGAGGTGCGTCACTACGTCGGCGGTCGCACTCTCGCGGACCCGGCGGGCTATTACGATTTCTGCTTCAACAGCGTCGTCGCGGTCTGGCCCTACCTTTCGCCGGCTCGGCGTGCGGCCCACGCCGCCTGGTCGGTCGCGGTCGGCATCTCGCTCCGGCCCGGCCTCGTGCAGCTCGCGCGGCTCTGGCCCTCGCAGCGCGGCACGGCGATCCGCCGCTTCCGGATCGCCCAGCGCGCGCATTGGGATGCGAGCCACCTGATGCTGCGTCTAAGGGAGCGCCGGCCCGTGGCCGAAGCCGGCTCGGCGCGTGGTCGGTCGGGGATCGACGCCGTCGGCGTCGGCCAGGGCGCACGCTGATGCACATCGGCATCGTTACCCGGCACGTCGGGCGGAACGACGGCCAGGGACGGGTCAACGCGGAGATCGCGACCGAAGCACTGCGCCAGGGGCATCGCGTGACGGTCTTCGCCGAGGGTGCCGACGGGCGCGACGGCGCCGACCAGCGGCTGTTCGCGCCGCCCGCCTGGGTGCCTGGACGTCTCGCCCGCGACCAGGTCTTCGCCGTCCGCTCCTGGCGCGCCCTCGATGGGGATCGCGGCGGCTGCGACGCGATCCTCAGCAACGGTTTCGCCACATGGGGCCGCGCCGACGTCAACGCCGTGCATTTCGTGCATGCGTCCTGGCTCCGTTCCGCCGTGCATCCCTGGCGTCTCCGGCGCGACGCGCGCTCGCTTTACGCCCGCCTCTACACCGGGCTGAATGCCGGGCTCGAGCGGGTCGCCTTCTATCGCGCCCGACGCGTCGTCGCGGTGTCCCAGAAGGTTCGCGACGAGCTGCTGGCCGCCGGCGTGCCGTCCGACCGCCTCGAAGTGATCGTGAACGGCGTGGACACCACCGAATTTAATCCGGGCCCTGCCGATCGCACCCGATTCGGGCTGCCGGCCGCCGGCACCGTCGCGCTGTTCGCGGGCGATCTCCGGACTCCGCGCAAGAACCTCGACACGGTGCTCCGCGCGCTCGCCGACGTGCCGGGCCTCGCGCTCGCGGTCGCCGGACGGCACGAGAACACACCCTGGCCGGCACTCGCCGCCACGTTGGGGGTCGCCGACCGCGTCCATTTTCTCGGCTTCCAGCGCGACATGCCGGCGTTGATGCGCGCCACCGACCTGTTCGTCTTCCCGTCCCGCTACGAGGCCTGCTCGCTCGTGCTGCTCGAAGCGCTGGCGAGCGGGCAGCCGGTGATCACCGCCCGCAGCGCCGGCGGGGCCGAGCTCGTCGCCGACGGGACCGGCGTCGTGCTCGCCGACAGCGAGGACGCGGCCGGTCTCGCCGCCGCTCTTCGCCGCTACGTCGACGACGTTCCCCTGCTGCGCCGGAGCGGCGAGCGGGCTCGCGCCCTTGCCGAGCGGCACGACTGGCCGGGCATGGCGCGCCGCTACATCGACCTGCTCGCCGTCGCCGCAGCGGCCCGGACGACCGGCCGCGAAAGCCGCCTCGTCCATGCCTGACCAGACGCTCAACATCGCCGCACCGCCGGTCGAGACCCTGCGGTGCCTTCAGGTCGGGCTCAAATGGTTCGAGAGCGGTGCGGGGGGGCTCGACCGCTTCTTTTCCGGCCTGGTCGCCGACCTCCCGGCGGCCGGCGTCGCGGTGGGCGGCGTCGTGGTCGGTCCGGACGATGCCGAGCGCCGAAGCGGCGGTCTCGTACGCGGGATCGGATGCGCCGACGCGAGCCTGCCGAGGCGCCTCTTCGCCGCGCGTCGTGCGATCGGCAAGGAACTCGCGACCGGACGCTACGATCTCGTCGCGTCGCATTTCGCGATGCTGACCGCCGCCTCGATCGACCGTCTGCGCGGTCTTCCGCTCGTGGTGCACTTCCACGGACCCTGGGCGGCGGAATCCGCGGTCGAGGGCCAGGGGGGGGCCGCGATCATCGCCAAGCGGACGCTCGAACGCCTCGTCTACGGACGCGCGACGCTTGTCGTCACCCTGAGCCAAGCCTTCGCGGATCTCGCGCACGAAACGCTCGCGGTGCCGCGCCGGAAGCTTCGCGTCGTGCCGGGCAGCGCCGAGATCGACCGGTTCGCGATCGCGCTCGACCGAGACTCCGCGCGCACTCGCCTCGGGCTGCCGCACGACCGACGGATCCTGGTCGCGGTCCGCCGGCTCGCGAACCGGATGGGGCTCGACGACCTCGTCCGGGCGATGCGCACCGTCGCCGACCGGCACCCGGACGTGCTCCTGCTGATCGGAGGCAAAGGTCACAAGGCCGAGGCGCTTCAAGCGGAGGCGGCGTCGCTCGGCCTCGGCGAACACGTCCGCTTCCTCGGGTTCGTCCCCGACGACGACCTTCCCCTCCTTTATCGGGCCGCAGACCTCAACCTCGTGCCGACGGTCGCGCTCGAAGGTTTCGGCCTCACCACCGTCGAGGCGCTCGCCGCCGGCACGCCGTCGATGGTGACGCCGGTCGGCGGCCTGCCCGAAACGATGCGGCCGCTTTCGCCCCACCTCGTCTTCGAAGCGACCGGGGCCGAGGCGATCGCGCGCGGGCTCGGCCGCTTTCTCGGCGGCGCCTTCCCTGTTCCCGACGCCGAGACGTGCCGCATCGCGTCCCGACGCTACGAAGGCGGCCGGATCGCGGCGGAGATCGCTTCCGTTTATCGCGAGGCGGTGCTGATCCACGGCGGCGCCAGGACATGAAGCGCGTGCTGATCATCAACCACTCGGCGCAGATCGGCGGCGCCGAGATGATCCTGCTCGATGTCGCGTCCCATCTCGGAACGCGCGCCGAGGTCGTGCTGTTCGCGGACGGGCCGTTCCGGACGGCTCTCGAAGCGGCGGCGATCCCGGTCACCGTTCTCGCAGCCGGACGCGGCATGATGGGCGTCACCCGCGAGGCGGCAAGGTTGCGCGCGCTCGCCTCCGTGCCCGCCGTGGCGCTCCAGGTCGGCCGTCTCGTCCGTCTCGCGCGCCCGTTCGACATCCTGTACGCGAACTCGCAGAAGGCGGCGGTGATCGGGATGCTGGCCGCTGCCGTGCTCCGCAAGCCGATCGTGTGGCACATGCACGACATCCTCTCGCCCGAGCATTTCGCGGGCCTTCAGCGGAAGCTCACGGTCCGGATGGCCAACCGATTGGGCGCCCAAGTGATCGTGATCTCGGAAGCCGCGCGCCGCTCGTGGGTCGCTTCGGGCGGCGAGCCCGCCCGGGTCCGCGTGGTGCCGAACGGGATCCGCGCCTCGCTCTACGAGGCGGCGGCGGCCGACGACACTGCGGCGCTCCGATCGTCGATCGGTCGCGGAGACGCGGCCGGGCGCGACCGGACGCTGGTCGGGCTGTTCGGCCGGATCTCGCACTGGAAAGGCCAGGACGTGCTGGCCGAAGCCGTGGCCCTCCTCCCCGACGTCGACGCGGCGATCGTCGGCGACGCTTTGTTCGGCGAGACCGCGTTCCGCGACCGGCTCGCGGCCCGGATCGCGTCGCCCGACCTCAGCGGCCGCGTCCACCTGCTCGGGCATCGCGCCGACGTTCCCGCCCTGCTGCAGGCAGTCGACATCGTGGTGCACTGTTCGACCTCGCCGGAACCGTTCGGGCGGGTGATCGTGGAAGCCATGCTGGCGCGCCGGCCGGTCATCGCGAGCGCCGATGGCGCGTCCGCCGAGATCCTCGGCGCCGACTACCCGTTCCTGGTTCGGCCGAACGACCCTGTCGCCCTCGCCGATGCGATCCGGCGCCTCCGCGACCTTCCCGCAGGCGAACGCGATCGCCTCGTCGACGCGAACGCCGCCCGGGCGCAGGCCGCGTTCACGGTCGAGCGAATGACCGGGGGGATCGACATGGTGCTCGCGGGAGCCGCCGCATGACACCGCTCGCCCGCATGTTCCGGCGTTGGTCGATCCTGCTCGCGCCGCTGTTCGGCGACCGGTCGAGCGCGACGCTGGCGCAATTCGAGCAAGCCGCCATCTTCGTCGCGCTGACGGCGCTCTGCGGCGTGATGGGCATCGCGCACGGAGGCGCCGTCGCCCGCCTCCTCTTCGTGGCCGCCTCGCTCTACGGCGCCTACGTGTATCGCCGGCGATCGCCCTGGCTGCTCATCACCTGGACGCTCTGGCTCTGGGCCGGCACGGCGCTGGTGCGCCGCCTGATCGAATATCCGCACAGTTTCAACGCGCACGACATGGTGCTCGGCCTGCCCAACGCCGCCGTGCTGTTCATGCTGCCGGACATCCTCATGGCACGCGGTGTCGCGCGTCGGCCGTCGGTGGTCGCGAGCCTCGGAATCACCATTCCGATCGTCTACGGACTGCTCAACAGCCTGTTCCGGGGCGACGTCGCGGCGAGCGTGATCGCCGCCGCCGACTGGGTCATGCCGCTCGTCTACTACTTCTACATCGCGACCCACGGCGACCGGATCGAGGAGTTCCGGCCCCATCTCCGTGCGTTCGTGGCTCTCAGCACCGCTGCCATCGTGCCCTACAGCCTCTACCAGTTCCTGTTCATGACGCCTTGGGACCAATACTGGCTCGACAATTCCGGGCTGGTCGCGACCGACCAGATCACCGATCCGACCCAGAACCGCGTCTTCGGCCCGTTCAACAACCCGGGCTTCCTCGCGATCTGGATGGGCTGGGTTCTCGTCCTGATGGGGTTCTACGCCGGGCCGCTCACGATCCTGCTCGCCCCGCTCGGCGTGTTCCTGCTCATCGTCACGCTCAGCCGGTCGGTGTACCTGTCGACGATGCTCGGCTTCGTCATGCTGCTGCTGATCGCGCCGCCGCGGAACATCCTCCGACAGGGCATGATCGCGGCATTCGCCGCCGTCGTGGTGGTCGGCCTGGTGTCGATCCTCAACCCCGACGTGGCCGACAACATCGAGAGCCGCATCTCGTCGATGGGAAACCTGCAGCACGACACCAGCGCGAACGTGCGCGCCGGGATCTGGGCGGAAACGCCGGCGCTGATCGCCGAAACGCCGCTCGGCCAGGGCATCGCCGCGATCGGCCGGAGCGCCGCCCTGATCCCGGGTGGCGGCGAAAGCGTCGTGGACAGCGGCGTCCTCGGTCCCTTCCTCGCCTTTGGCTGGCTGGCCGGCGCGCTCTACGTCTTCTCGATGCTCGGCATGACCGCGATGGCGCTGTTCCGGGCCCGGCAGTCGCGCTCGCGGGAGGCCGCCGCGGCGGCCTGCTCGGCGCTGGTGCCGGTCGGCCTGCTTCCCTTCCTCACCATTGCCGGCTTCGCGGCCGCCCTGCTCTGGATCTCGCTCGTGACCGCGACCGAACTCAATGCGACCGCCTCTCGCCGTCGCGCCGCCGCCCAGCGGCCCGCCCTGGTCGCGAGGACCTCGCATGCGTGAAATCAAGTCGCTCACCGGCGTCCGCGGCGTGGCCGCGGTCTACGTCATGTTCTACCACTACGCCGATCGGCGGCTGGCGCTCGGCGGCGGCCCGCTCCACGCGCTGATCGACCACGGCTACATCGCGGTCGACCTGTTCTTCGCCCTCAGCGGCTTCGTGATGGCGCTGACCTACCAGGGTCTGTTCGCGGAAGGCAGCGTCTGGGCCGCGCAGCGCAACTTCCTCGCCCGGCGGGTCGCGCGCGTCTACCCGCTCTACCTCATCGTCACCGTGGTGATGACGGGGCTTGTCGCGGTCAGACTGTCGGACGCGGCGCCGCACGCGCTGCTGCCGGTCTATGCGGTGACCAACCTGCTGATGATCCAATCCTGGGTAGGCCTCACCAGCCTCGACTTCCCCGCTTGGTCGATCAGCACCGAGTGGGGCGCCTACTTCGTCTTTCCGCCGCTGCTGTTCCTCGCGCTCCGATCGCGGCCGTCGACCGCCGTCGCGACCGTCGCGGTCGCCTTCATCGCGGTCTGCCTGGTCGGCCTCCTGCCGGGCTGGACCCTTCACCATCCGGGCCGCGAAGGCACGCTCAACGTGTTCGAAGGCATCGTGCCGCCGATGACGCGGTGCATCGCCGAATTCACGCTCGGCCTGGCCGCCTTTCGCCTGTCGCGGACGCCGTTCGGCAAGCGTCTGAGCGGCGGCCTGCTTTCGATCGCGCTCGCGGCGGCGATCCTGTTCCTGCTCGGGATCCCCGACGACGATCTGATACTCGCCGCGCTCTTCCCGCTTCTCGTCGTGTCGCTTTCGACCGACCGCGGCCCCGTCGCGGCGCTGCTCGCCAGCCGCCCGATCCACGCACTCGGCGTCTGGTCCTACGCGATCTACCTCATCCACATGCATGCGTCGCGCTTCGTGCACCCGCTCGGGGCCTGGCTCCGCGCCGCACACGTCCGGCATGACGTCCTGCTGACCAACACGGTCGCCTGCGTCCTGACGATCGTCACCTCCTGGGCGGCCTACGAGTGGCTGGAAAAGCCGGGTCGCCGGGTCCTGCAGCATCTGCTGATGCGCGGCGAGAAGACGCACGGCGCGGCGCGCGGCCCGCGCGCGCCGAGCACACCCGGGCCGCTGCCAGGCCGTCCGCTCTGACCAGCGAACCCTCGTGAGCCGAACCCGGCCCGCTTCCCGCGAGATCCGCTCGTTCGACGGACTGCGCGGCTTCGCTGCGATTCTGGTCGTCGTCTACCACTTCACGCCGGTCCGCTCGGACGCGACGATGCTGTCGCGCGCGCTCGAGCGCTCGGCGACGGCCGTCGACCTGTTCTTCGTGCTGAGCGGCTTCGTGATGGCGCTCACCTACGGCGGCCTGTTCGCCGAACGCGTGTCCGGGACGGCGCTCCGGCTGTTCATCGGCCGCCGGGTCGCCCGGATCTACCCGCTTTACATCGCGGTCACGCTGCTGATCGGCGTTCTCGTCGCGACCGGCCATTCCAGTCGCGGTCAGGCCGCAACACTCCTGCCGATCGCGGCCGCCAACGTCGCGCTCGTTCAGGAATGGTTCGGAATGCCGAGCCTCGATTTTCCCGCCTGGTCGATCAGTGCCGAATGGGGCGCCTACCTCGTCTTCCCGCTTCTCGTGCCGCTGCTCCTGCGAGAGGCGCCGCTCGCACGCGTCGCGGCCATCGCCGCGATCGCCGCCGGAGCGACGGGCCTCGTCCAGATCGATCCCCGCCTGTCGCCCGAGGTGATCGGCCGCGGCGGCGGGGGCGGCCGGAACGAGGCGCTCGGCGCCGCGATCCAGTGCCTCGCAGACTTCACGCTCGGGATCATCTGCTTCCGCGGCGCCGCGACCGGCCTCGGTCGGCGCGTCGCCCTGGGCGGCCGCGCGGCGATCCCGATCCTCGCCCTGCTCCTGACGCTGTTCGTCGCCCCTGCCTCGCCCGTGTTCACGGCGCTCGCGGTGGTGCTGTTTCCGGTCCTTCTGCTGTCGCTCGCGGCCGATCGCGGCCCGGTCGCGTCCATCCTGACGAGCCGGGTGGCAGGGCGGCTCGGCGCCTGGTCCTACGCCGTCTACCTGCTGCATCCCGCGCTGATCGGGCCTCGTGCGAGGCTGGCGTCGCTGCTCACGCGGCATGCGGTGCCGCATGCGGGCGTCGTCGCGACCGCGATCGCGATGACCGTCCTGCTGCCGCTCGCCTCGGTCACCTACGCGCTGATCGAGGTTCCGGCCCGGGAGCTGGTGCGCTCCTGGTCTGACCGCGGCGCACGCCGCCCGCGGTCGCTGTCGGCCGCCGCGGTTGGAATCCAGCCGCGTTGCGAGACCGACACGGTTATGCCAAAGGGTTGACGCAACGAGCGAAGGCCGCGGCTGGCCGTTCAGGAGGTTCTTCCAACATGCCCTTCCGACGTCACGGTCGAGCGTCCGTCATCCGCTGCTTGGCGGCGAGCACTTTCCTCGGCCTGCTCAGCGCCTGCGCGCCGGGATCGAACCTGCCCGTGCTGCCGCCGATCGCGCCCGGCGGCTACGTGCTCGGCATCGGCGACCGCATCCGCGTGATCACCACGGGCGCCGACGAGGCGACCGCCGACTTCCGGGTGGGCGCGACCGGCGATATCGCGGTGCCGCTGCTCGGTTCGGTCCATGCCGCAGGCGAGACCACCGAGCAGCTGGCCGCGACCATCCAGCAGGATCTCGAAGCGAAGAAGCTGTTCCGCAACCCGAGCGTCGTTGTCGAGGTGCAGGAATACCGACCGATCGACATCCTCGGCGAGGTGAACCGCCCCGGCGAATATCCGTTCCGGCCCGGCAGCACGCTGCTCGCCGCGGTCGCGAACGCCGGCGGCTTCACCTATCGTGCGGTCACCGGCTACGCGTCGGTCGTCCGGCAGGTCGGTCCCGACAGGTCGATCGAAGGCCGCATCGGTCGCGAGTCCTTCATCAAGCCGGGCGACGTCATCACGATCTACGAACGGCGTTTCTGATGCCGGATGCGGCCGGCATACGGTACGCCGCCTCGATCATGATCGCGGCGGCTCTCGCCGTCGCGTCCACGTCGTCCCTGGCCGCCTCCCGATCCGTGTTCGGCCACCGGCACGGCCATCGGGGATCCGGGCCGTCGGCGCTTTCCGATCCCGCCGCACTTTGCGAGGCCGCGATCGATCGTGCCGAGGTGCGCTACGCGACGCCGCCCGCGTTGCTGCGCGCCATCAGCCTGGTCGAAACCGGACGCCCAGACCACGGCGCGCTCCGCGCATGGCCATGGAGCGTCGATGTGGACGGCACCCCGTTCTTCTTCCCCTCGCGCGACGCCGCGGTCGGCTTCACGCGCACTGCCCTGCTCGCCGGCGCCCGCTCGGTCGACGTCGGCTGCATGCAGGTCAATCTTGAGACCCATCCGGACGCGTTCGCGACGCTAGAAGACGGCTTCGATCCCGCGATCAACGTCGGCTACGCCACGCGCTTCCTGCTCGCGCTGCATGCGGGTCCTGCCCATCTCGTCTGGTCGACCGCCGTCGGCTACTACCATTCGCAGACAGAATCGCTCGCAACGCCCTACCGCGCCCGCGTCATCGCGATCGACGACACGCTCCTGCCGGCGGGTGCGGCCTCCCTTGGCGACGCGTCCCTCGATGCAGCCTCCCGCCGCGCCGCCCCGCACAAGCCGGAAACGCCGGAGCAGCGCATGAAGAAGGCCTGGGCCGCGACGTTGGTCACCGGGGACGACAATTGATCGCGCACGCCCGGCCGGGACCGCGCCGGCGACCGTGCTTTCGGCGAGCCGGCCTCGCCGCCGGTTGCGTGCTCCTCGCCCTGTCGCAAGCGCGTACCGCCGAAGCGCAGATCCTCGAAAGCGTTCAGCCCAACGGCGTGCCAGGCTTCGACACGTCGCCCGGCACGACGGTGCTGACGCGCGGTCATCTCGGCTTCCAGCCCGACGTCATCCAGCTCGGCGGCTACACGATCTCGCCGAACCTGTCCGAGCAGGTGGGCTACGACAGCAACCTGTTTGGACAGATCGTCCCGCACGGCAGCCCGCAGATCCAGACCTCGCCATCGGTTTCGGTCGATCGTTCGTATTCCGACGGCGACATCAATGCGAGCGCGAGCTACACGAACGTCCAGTACCCGAGCATCCCGCAGGAAAACCTGAACACCGACAGCGTCTCCGTGGGCGCGAGCCATAACTTCGGCGACGACAACGCGCAGGTCGGCTACACCCATCTCGACAGCGAGATCGTGCCGTCCGAGTTCAACTTCCTCAACGTCCTGGTGCCGATCCCGGTCAGCACCGACACGGTGCGCGCGGACTACAACACGCAGTTCAGCCGCTTCACCGTCCAGCCGACGGTGGCCTGGAGCAGCTACGGCTACGGCAACACCGTCCAGGACGGCGTCTTCACCAACATCTCCTATCTCGACCGCAGCGACGTCGATGCGTCGGTCAACATCGGCTACGAGGTCGCCACCGCCCGCAAGGCCCTCCTCGTACTGGAAGGCGACGACACGTATTTCGGCAAGACCGATCCGACCGAGCCGAAGCTCGACAACGTCAACGCCGCGGTCCTGGTCGGCTACGAGGACTACTCGGGCGGCCTGTTCAACTGGTTCCTGCTCGCCGGCTATCAGAACCAGACGTTCCAGTATCGCGGCTACGGCACCCAGTCGCAGCCGATCGCCGAAGGCGGCCTCGTCTACACGCCGACCGGCCTGCTCACCTTCACCCTCACCGGACGCCACGAGATCGAGCAGTCGACCCAGCCGGACCAGATCGGCTTCACCTACGATCACATCGGCTTCGAGACCGACTACGAATACCGTCGCAACATCATCCTGACATCCACCGTCAGCTACGACCGCGACACGTTCACCAAGAGCGGCGCGTCCGGCGACAGCTGGTCGGCCAGCGGCTCGGCCAACTACCACGTCAACCGCTACATGACGCTCAATCTCAGCCTCGGCTACACCACCTACAAGATCACGCAGGCGACGGAGGAGGCCTTCCTTCCGGGCATCAACCCGCTCGGCATCCTCAGCCCGCTGATCATCAACGAGAACGGCCGCGTGAACGTGTTCACCGCGACGATGGGCGTCAATCTGAGCCTTTGACCGACGCGCGGCGTCCGGGAGCGGCGAGCTCGATCCACGCCGGCGCATGGTCGCTCGCACCGGGCCGGCCGCGCACGTCGCGATCGACGCCCGCGGTCGTCAGTCGTCGGGCAAGGCCGCCGCCGAGCAGAAGGTGGTCGATCCGGAGGCCGGCGTCGCGCGCCCAGCTGTCCCGCTTGTAGTCCCAGAAGGTCCACGGCCGTTCCGCCGGGTCGAGCGACGCGAGCGCGTCCGTGTAGCCGCAGTCCAGCACGCGCCGATAGAGCCGGCGCGCTTCCGGCCGCGCCAGCG
>CAXUBA010000022.1:18559-26049 GCA_964249205.1 uncultured Acetobacteraceae bacterium
ACACGCGCAGCGCCGCCGACGCTTCCGCAGCGTGCGCGGCCAGCAGCACCGCGCTTCCGGCCGCGCCGGCGCGTCGCGGGACCACGACCGGCTCGGCGCCATGTCCGACGGGGTCGGAATCACGTTGAAGTCGCCGGCGAGCACCACCGGAACGCCGCTCGCGGCGAGCGCCGCCGCGTGCGCCGCGAGACGCTCGAGCCAGCGGAGCTTGTAGTCCCACTTCGGACCGGGTCGCGGATTGCCGTTCGGCGCGTAGAGACAGCCGACCAGCACCCCCCGCACCGCAGCTTCGACGTAGCGGCTCTGCCCGTCGGCCGCGTCTCCCGGCAGCCTGCGTCGCGTCACGACCGGCGCGCCCGCGCGCGCGAGGATCGCGACGCCGTTCCAGCGTGCCTCGCCGCACCAGACCGCCTCGTAGCCCGCGTTCCGGATCGCCGCCGCGGGAAACGCCCGATCGGTCGCCTTCAGCTCCTGCAGGCAGAGCACGTCCGGACGCGCGTCGGCGATCCACTCGAGCAGGCAGGCGAGCCGCTTGTTGACGTCGTTGATGTTCCAGGTCGCGATCCGCACCCTTGCTCCGCTTGCCGCCGGCGCTGGCCGCCTCTACTGATTCTCCGATCATGATCGCTCTTCGCCCCGACCGGATCGACGCGCTTCCCTCCCAGGTGGAGCGCTTCACCTACGACCGGAGCCGGGTCCGGGCCGGGATCGCGCATCTGAGCGTCGGCAACTTCCATCGTGCCCACCAGGCCGTCTACCTCGACCGCCTCCTCTCCGCGGGCGAGACCGCATGGGGGCTCGTCGGCGTCGGTCTTCTCGACGACGAGCGCGAACGCGCGAAGGCCCGCGCCCTGCAGGCGCAGGACGGCCTCTACACGCTGACCGAGTGCCCGCCGGACGGCGCCAACAGCACGCGCGTGATCGGCTCGATCCTCGAATACCGTCACGCGCCGGACGATCACGAGGCCGTACTCGCGCGTCTGGCCGACCCCGCGATCCGGATCGTCACGATGACCGTGACGGAAGGCGGCTACAACACCGACGCGCACGGCACGTTCGACCTCGCGGCCCCCGCGGTCGCCGCCGATCTCGCGCCAGGCGCGACCCCGCGCACGAGTTTCGGCCTCATCACCGAGGCGCTCCGGCGCCGGCGCGACAGCGGCGCCGGCCCGTTCACCGTGCTCTCCTGCGACAACCTCCGGCACAATGGTCATGTCGCCGCCAACGCCGTGCTCAGCTTCGCGCGCGCCCGCGACGCGGAACTCGCCGCATGGATCGAACGCGAAGTCACCTTTCCGGCCTGCATGGTCGACCGCATCACGCCGGCGACCCTCCCCGCGGACGCCGAGCGGCTGAACCGGGCGAGCGGCGTCGACGACGCGGCGCCGGTCTTCGCCGAGGACTTTATCCAGTGGGTGGTCGAGGACCGGTTCTGCGCCGGCCGGCCGGCACTCGAGACCGTCGGCGTGCAGTTCGTCGACGACGTCGCGCCCTATGAGGCGGTGAAGATCCGGATGCTGAACGGATCGCACTGCGTCCTCGGCTACGCCGCCGCCCTGCTCGGGCATCGTCTCGTTCACGAGGCGATGGGCGATCGCGAGGTCTCCGACCTCGTGGACCAGTTCCTCGCCCGCGACGCCGCGCCGCTGATCACGGCTCCGCCCGGCATGGAGACCGCGCCCTACGCCGCCCTGCTTCGCCGCCGCTACGGCAATCCCGCGATCGGCGACCAGGTTCTCCGCCTTTGCGGCGATGCGATCTCGAAGCAGCCGATCTATCTCCAGGACACGGTCCGCGGCGTGCTCGACAGCGGTCGCGACCCAAGCCGCGTCGCCTTCATGCTCGCGTCGTTCGCCGAATACCTGCGCGGCCGCGACGACGCCGGCGCCACCTACACGCCCTTCGAGCCGCATCTCGGCGAGGAGGACGCGCGTCTCGCGGCGAGCGACGATCTGGTCGACGCCCTCCGGATGAGCCCGTTCCGCGGCTGGGGCCTCGCCGACCGCCCGGCCTTCGTCGCGCGCTACGAGCAGATCCGGCGCGGGATCCGGCGCGACGGCACGCGGCCGACACTGCGCGCGGTGCTCGACGCCGCGTGAGAGCGACACCCGCGTCTTCATTATAGCATCGTAATAACTTCGACCGGACGATCGTCTCCGCCTATGCAGACCCGGGGTCAGCGACCGGGGGTCGTCGCTTGCGGAAAAACACGTCAGCCTATCTCGATCTGCTCCGCGTCTGCGCGGCTCTCGGCGTTGTGGTCGCCCACGTCTCGTCGCGCCGCTTCTCGTCGCGGCTGCCGGATCTCGACTTCGTCGGCCATGCTTCGGTCGCGGTCTTCTTCGTCATGTCGGGCTTCGTCATCGCCCACGTCGCCGCCCGTCGGGAGCGGTCCGGCCGCGCCTTCGCCATCGCCCGCGCGTCCAGGATCTACTCGGTCCTGGTTCCCGCGATCGGGCTCACGCTCGTGCTCGATGCGCTCAGCGCCCGGCTCGATCCCGGGTTCTACAAAGGCATCGTCTACGCGACGCAGGCGCCCGCCGGCGAGATCCTCCGCTGCCTCCTGTTCGTGAACCAGAGCTACGGCACCGACTACTCGCTCCTGTCGGACAGTCCCGTCTGGTCGCTCGGCTACGAGGTCCCCTACTATGCGCTTTTCGGGATCCTCTGCTTCGCGCGCGGCTGGATCGCCGCCGCGCTGTTGCTGCCGCTGCTCCTGATCGAAGGACCGGCGGTCTGGCTCGCCTTTCCCGTCTGGCTGCTCGGGGCGGCGACCCAGCGCTTCGTCATCGGCCGGCCGCCCCATCTCGCCCGCGCCGCCCTCGCGCTCGCTCTGCTCGCGCTTCTCGCCATCGCCTACCGGCCGGCCTGCGCGCTCCAGGCGCGCCTCTACGGCGCCGAGACGCACCTCGCCAGCATCCTCGCCTTCGGCCACTCCGAGAACATCCTCATGTTCGCCTGGGCGGGGTTCGTCACCGCGGCGTCGATCGTGGTCGTCGACCAATCAGCGGGATTGATCGCCGTGCCGGACGGTCCGCTCCGGATCGTCCGGACGATCGCCGGCAGCACCTTCTCGATCTACCTGTTCCACATGCCGATTCTCGTCTTCATCGCCGCCGCCACGCGTTACGACCGCGCGAGCCTGACCGCGGTCGTCCTCGTGCTCGCCGTCACGATCCTCGTCGCCGGCCTGCTGAGCCTCGTGACCGAGCGTCGCAAGCGGGTCTGGGATCGGATGTTCGACGCGGCCCTTGGTTTCGCCGCACGCCGGCTCCCGCCGTCGCTTGCGCTCTCCGCACGCGACGGGTAAGACGCGGCGCCAATCCGGGTCCCCCGAACGTCAGCGCCTCGGGACGTCCCAGTCGCGCAGTGCAGCGCCGCGAAAGGCCGCCCGGCATGGAATCCGCTCCCCGCTCGTCGGCCGATCGTCCCGCTGTCGAACGCATCGCCGAAGCGCTGGCGTTCGACGACGTCCTCGTCGTCCCCGGTCATTCCGCGGTCCTCCCGAACGCGACCGACATCCGCACCCGGCTCACCCGCCGCATCCCGCTCAACATCCCGCTGATGTCGTCCGCGATGGACACCGTCACCGAGGACGCGATGGCGATCGCCATGGCCCAGCAGGGCGGCATCGGTGTCATCCACAAGAACCTTACGGTGGACGAGCAAGCCAGCCGGGTGCGCCGGGTGAAGAAGTTCGAGAGCGGCATGGTGGTCGATCCGGTGACCGTCCATCCCGACCAGACGCTTGCCGACGTCCGCGCCATTATGGCGCGCCTGTCGATCTCCGGCCTGCCGGTGGTCGAGCGCGACACCAGGCGCCTCGTCGGCATCCTGACCCATCGCGACGTCCGTTTCGCGTCCGATCCCGACGAGCGCGTCTCGTCGCTGATGACGCACGGGAACCTCGTCACCGTCCGCGACGGCGCGACGCCCGACGAGGCCCGTCGCCTGCTGCACCAGCACCGGATCGAGCGTCTGCTGGTGGTCGACAGCGCCGGCCGCTGCACCGGCCTCATCACCGTCAAGGACATGGACAAGGCCGAAGCCCACCCGCTCGCCAACAAGGACGCGCTCGGCCGGCTTCGCTGCGCCGCCGCGACGGGCGTCGGCGAGGACGGCATCGCGCGCGCCCGCGCGCTGATCGAGGCCGGCGTCGACGTCGTCGTGCTCGACACCGCGCACGGCCATTCCGCCGGCGTGCTCGCCGCCGTCGGCCTCCTCAAGACGCTGAGCAACGACGTCGATGTCGTGGCCGGCAACGTCGCGACCCCGGAAGGGGCGCTTGCGTTGATCGAGGCCGGCGCCGACGCGATCAAGATCGGCATCGGTCCGGGCTCGATCTGCACGACGCGCGTGGTCGCCGGCGTCGGCGTGCCGCAGTTCTCGGCGGTGATGGAAACGGCGGCGGCCTGCCGCGAGCACGGCGTGCCGGCGATCGCCGACGGCGGCGTCCGCACCTCGGGCGACATCGTCAAAGCCATCGGCGCCGGCGCCGACGTGGTGATGGTGGGCTCGCTCCTCGCCGGCACCGACGAGGCGCCGGGCGAGGTATTCCTTTACCAGGGCCGGTCGTACAAATCCTACCGCGGCATGGGCTCGCTCGGCGCCATGGCGCGCGGCTCGGCCGACCGCTACTTCCAGCAGGAGATCAAGGACACGCTGAAACTCGTGCCCGAAGGGATCGAGGGTCGCGTCGCCTACAAGGGTCCTGCGCCGGCCGTCGTGCACCAGCTGGTGGGCGGGCTCCGTGCGGGAATGGGCTACACCGGCAGCGCCACGATCGAAGAGCTGCAGTCGCGCGCCCGCTTCCGCCGCATCACCGGTGCGGGACTTCGCGAAAGCCATGTCCACGACGTCGCCATCACGCGGGAAGCGCCGAACTACCGGCAGGACTGAGCGATCCTGAGCGTTGCCCCGGACCCCACCAGGCGCCGGCGGCGCCTGGACCCGCGTTCCGATGAGGTCTCAGCTCGGTATTCCGAAGAACTCGGTGCGGATGGCGTCCGTCAGGAGGCCCAGCCTGAGGAGGCGTGGCACGATTTCGCCTGGCGATCGGAGCAGGCGGCGGGGGAAGAACTGCCGGCGGAGACCGCTCGACAGGCTGTGCGCGCCGGGATGGCCGACCCGGTAGACGGCACCGCGGAACGGCAGGGGTCGGAGAGGCGTGCCGCGTTCGGCGGCGACCGTGCGGATGAACTTGTGGCTTCCGAGCAGACGCCTGACCTCCCGGTCGTCGGCCTTCGCGAGTGTTTCGGGCCTCGGCAGCAGGTCGGCCCTCACCACGTGCGACGTGCCGCACAGTTCGGAGAACCCGTCGAGGCGGTAGACCAGCCGGCCGCCATCCGCCCAGACATAGCCCGTTTCCAGCCACCAGCCGGGCGCCTCCGGCGCGTTCGCGGCATGGCCGGCGAGATCGCGGCTGACGAAATCGTCGTCGTCCACCACCATCACGTGTCCGACGGGCCGCGTCGCGATCAGCCCCGCGAGCACCCGCCGTCCCTTGTCGGCGCGTACTGCTTCGTAGACCTCCTCGAGCGGGAACGCGTGCAGCGCGTAGGACGGGTTTGGCGCGAAATCGACCCGCGCCACGGACACGCCCGCCGGCAGATCCGGCAGGTCGGCGCCCTCGTTCGCGACGACGACCGCCTGCCATCTCGGATCGCGCTGCGCCGCGATCGAGCGGGCCGTATCGGACAGGTTCCGCCGCACCAGACTCCAGTCGCGCGCATTCGCGGGGTGCCGGACGGGAACGACGAAGGTCAGCATACGGGCTCCTGTCCGCTGTCGAACGAGCCGGACGACGGCGGGCGCGGGTCCGGATCCGCGTTCACGCCGTCCGGCGCCGACCGATCGCTTGACGGAGCAGCGTGACGACCGCGACGACGCGGGTCCAGGCGATGGCCAGCAGGGTCGCGGCGTACACCGCGGCGCCCATCCCGATATCGGCACCGAGTTCGACGGGCGCGGCGAGGCGCGGACCCTCGAGGCGGAACGCGGCGATCGCCATCGCCATGGCGGCGGCGGCGAGAAGCGGCGCGAGGAAGCCGGCGGCATAGTCGCGGAACCGCATCCGGAGCAGGCGGAGCGTCAGGCGGACGGGAAGCGCCCACAGCAGGAACGTCTTCGTGATGATCGCCGCCAGCATCGGCGTGACGCCGTGCGGCGCGAGCGTGAAGAGGATCGGCACGTTCAGCAGGCTGGTCGCCGACTGGTAGAGAAACCACCAGCGGGTACGTCCAAGCGTGTTGATAAGCCCGGCCTGCAGCACGCCGATGCAGGAGATCACCCCGAGCGCCGAAAGCAGACGGATCGGCCAGACCGCCGCGAGCCATTTCGCGCCGAAGCACGTGCTGAGCACGAGGTCCGCAACCGCCGCGAGGCCGACGAAGCACGGAAATGCGATCACGCTCGACAGGAAAGTCGCCGTCAGGAACCCGGTCCGGATCCGGAGCGGATCGTCCTTGACGCCGGCGAACAGCGGATGGGCGACGGTGGTGAGCGCGCCGGTGGTGACGTCGCTCACGATCCCGAAGACGCGCTTGGCGAAGTTGTAGAGGCCGAGGTCGAACGTGCCGAGCGTGACGCCGACCACGGCCTGGTCGAGCTGACCGCCGACATAGGACATCACGCGCGTGCCGGACGCGTAGGCGCCGTAGCCCGACAGCGCCCGGATCGATCCGGCCTCGAAGCGGAAGCGCGGCCGCCATCCCGCTCCGTGGAACATGACGGCGGACGACACGAACGAGCTCGCGAGCAGGGAAGCGACCAGCGCCCAGAGCCCGAAGCCCGCGAGCAGCAGCGCGACCGCGAACAGCGCCGAGACCAGGCTGGCCAGGAGCGAACGGACGGCGATGAGGTGGAACGACATCGTCCGCGTGACGAGCGCGGTGGGCACGACGCCCGCGGTGTCGGCGAGGATCCGGGCGCTGGAGGCCGGCATCACGGTCGCGAGCAAAGGTGCATGCAGCAGGTGTGCGACCGGGTTCGCGATGGCGAGCAGCGCCAGCCAGGCGACGAGCCCGCTCCCCGTGCACAGCCAGAACACCGTGTCGAGGTCGGCCGCCTCCACCCGCTCCTGCTGGACCAGCGCGTCGCCGTAGCCGCCCGGGATCAGGCAGGCGACGCCGGCGGCAATGGCGCCGGCAAGCGCGACGATGCCGAAATCCGCCGGCGACAGGACCCGCGACGTCAGAACGAAGACGAGCGCGCTGACGAGCAGCGGTCCGACGATGGTGGCGCCGGACCAGAACACGCCTCTGACGGCGATCACCGAGCGTCCCGCCTGCGGCCGCGCGCCGACGGGCGCCGACGGGACGCGCCCGTGCGCGGCGGGTCGGACGTCAAGAAAGCGGGTTCCGCCACGGATGCGAGCGCGCCGGCCGGCCTGACCGTGCCAAACGCTCCTGGTGCCTAGGACCCGGCGGACGCCGCACGCACGACGTCGGCGTGCGCCGACGTAGGGCGCGCGAACTGGTCATATCGGACCG
>CAXUBA010000023.1:0-21391 GCA_964249205.1 uncultured Acetobacteraceae bacterium
GGGTCGACGAGCACCGCGCCCGCTGGATGGGCGGCGGCGGCGACGATCCGGTCGTAGTTGCGTTGCGCGTCGGCGCGCACGGGCCGGCCGATGCCGTCGGTCGCGTCCGGTCGCGTCCACACGAGCGGCAGCGCGAGCGCGTCGCCGCCCCGGAACGCGGCCGCCACCCGGTCGGTCACCGGACCGAGTTCGTCGGCCGGCAGCACCGCCATCACGGCCGCGCGGGACACCAGCGCGCGGCGCGCCTCGGCGCCGTCGGTCCACCAGGCGACGTAGGGTCGAAGCTGGTCGAGCTTGCGGAAGGCGCGCGACGCGCCGATCGCGGTGCCCAGCGTGCGGTAGACATTTTGCGGCGCGACGCCGTCCGCGAGCAGCGCGATCTCGAGCACGCCCACCGCCTCGCGCGGAAGACCGCGTCGTCCCGGCCGTCGCGCGATGTCCCAGAGGTCGCGCCAGTGCGGCTCGTTGCCGCTGCCGCTGTCGAGAAGAACGAGCGCGTCGTCGGTCGCGGGAACGCTGCACAGGCCCGACGCGCCGACCGGCCGCAACAGACCCTGGGCGCAGAGTTCGCCGGCGGCCGGCGACGTCATGAGTGCGGCCGCCGGGAGCGGAAGCGCACGCGCCGCGCGGTTCTGGATCATGTCCGCCGGATCGGGATCGACGATCGCGCCGGGCGCCAGGCGCGGCGCGAGGGAAACCGACGGAAGCAGGATGGGGCCGGCGTCTTTCGTCGCCGCGACAGCGGCGCCCTTTCCTGTCGCCGCGACAGCGGCGCCCTTATTCGTTGCGGCGGCGAACCCGGGTCGCGCCACCGCCAGGACGATGGCCAGCGTCAGCACGCATCGGGCGAGGATCGCGCTCATGCGTCCGGATGCGGGAACGCCGTCGCGTCGGCCGCGCGCCAGGCGAGCGACGCTCCGAGCGGTTCGGCGGCGGCAGCGGCGTCCCGCGCGGACAGCGAGCCGAGCGGGCGAAGCACGGTGACCATCACCCCGTCCTCGAGACGCAGCCGAAGCCGGAGATGGGTGCCGCCATGACGCCGATCGATGAGCGTCGCCGCCAACGCGCCGTGTCCCATCCGGTCTGCGGTGATCGCGGCGAAGGCAATCCGTCCCGGCGGGACCGCGAGCAGGCAGAGCGCTCCGGACGACACGCCAGGCGCGAGACGGGTCGGGACCGTCCGGCCGGAGGACAGCGTCGCTTCCGCATCGTCGGCGTCCGGCTGGTCCGCGCCCACCCGCGCGACCAGGATGTTCGCTTCGCCGATCGCACGGGCGACCGCCGCCGAACCGGGGTCGGCCATCAGCTCGTCCGGCGTGCCGATCCCGACGACGCGGGCTCCTTCCGCCACCGCGATCCGGTCGGCGACCGCAAGAGCGTCCGCCCGGTCCGCGGTCGCGTAAACGAGCGCGACGCGATTGAGGCGGACGAGGCGGCGGACGGAGGCGAACACCCGCTCGCGCGACGCGCCGTCAAGACCGGCCGCCAGGTCGTCGAGCACGATCAGGGGCCGCGCCGACGCGACGGCGCGTGCGAGGAGCAGGAGCGCGCGCTCGAAGCCGCCAAGCGTGCCGATCCGCCGCGCCCCGTCCCGCTCGAGCCCGCCGAGCGCCAAGACCTCCGCCGCGATCCGGTTGCGCTCGCCGGACTGGAGGCCGCGCGCGCGGAGCGCGAACGCGACGTTGCCGCGGACGTCGAGCCGGGGAAACAGCGTGTCGGCCGGCGCAACCACGATCCCGCCGACCGTGCCGGAGGTCGCGGCGGCGCGAAGAAGCGCCGTCCGCTCGCGTCCGGTCGGAGCCAGCAGTCCGGTGACGACGCCCGGTTGGAAGAGAGAGTCGGCACGGGCCCTCTCCTGAGGGAGGGCTGTCATCCGGCCCGCGCCGTCCAGCACCGGATTGTCGGTTCGCGCACCGCAGCACCTTCCCACGAACCAAGGTGCGAGCGGAACCCTGTCGCAATCCCACGCGTTCGCAACGTTCGTTCAAGGGGAGTGACGATCGTGACGAGCAAGGTGCAGCAGACCGCCGATAAGGTGCAGCAGACGGCGGACGACACCAGGCAGCAGCTTCTCGCGCTCCGCGCCCAGATCGAGCATCTCCTGAACGACCGCGTGACCCCTGCGCTCGCCGATGCGGCGGAGAAGGCGGGCAACGCCGTGTACACCGCGCGCGACGTGACGTCATCGACCGCCGACAACGTATCCACCAGGGTTCGTGGCCGCCCGTTGATCGCGATCGCGATTTCAGGCGCGATCGGCTATCTGGCAGGCCGAATCGCCCGCTGAGCGATGGCCATCCGGTGCCGTGGTGAGCATCGGACGGCCAAAAGGCCACTGGCGACGACGTGAGGCGGAAGGACGACCGACAGAATGCGGGTAGTTGATCTGGGACGGACGGCGCTGCAAGCCGAGCTGGCCCGCTACAAAGCCTTCGCACTGCGGAACGTGCGACGCGTCATCCTGCTTGTCGCGGCCGGGCTATTCGGCCTGTTCGCTCTGGCGGCCGCGGAGTTTGGATTGTTCTTCGTCCTCCATCTCGACGCCGGGATCACCCCGGCTTGGTCCGCCGTCATTGTCGGTGGGCTCGATCTGGCGCTGGCCCTCCTGCTTGCGCTCGCTGGCAGCGCGGGCGGACCCGGCCCGGCGGAGATCGAGGCGCGCATGACCCGCGATCGCGCGCTCGGCGAACTTCGTAGTGCCGTGGCGCTCGCGACCGTGACCGGCCCGGCTGGGCGTCTCGCCGGCCGTGGCGTGCTGGGCCTGATCCGAAAGACCTTCTCAAGAGGTGGTCGTCGGCGCTCGCGCTGACGCCGGGCGCGCTTAGCCGCCGAGCCGTGCGCGCCCGATCTCGTCAAGCGCGTTCGCGTCTGACCTGGCACGTCGAACGTGTTCTTCGGCCTTGTTCTTCTCCGACAGCTGTACCGCTGCACGTTCCGACGCCAGGGCTGCCGAGAGGGCGGCACGTGCAAGGCCGACTTCCTCCATCGCTCGCTCGCGACCGCGCTCGGCGTCCGCGAGTACCCGCCGGCCCAAAGGCAACCAGCGGATGTAGGCCTCGACGGCACCGTCGCCGTCGGTGTCCACCAGGGCCGCCGCTGCTTCCCGGGCCAGGATTGCGGTCGCGGCCTCGACGGCACCTGACGCGATCGTCTCGGCGACCAGCGCGTCGGCGAGCGCCTGCTTGGCCTCGGTCGCGGCTTGCCGCCTGAGCTGGAGCAGGCGACCGATCCTGTCAGCGCGCATCGCACGCCTCCAGCGCCGCCGCGAGGCGCGTTCTTGCTTCGTCGGGCGCGCTTCGTTCCGTCTTCCCCTGCCGCAGGACGGCCTCGATCGAAGGCGCCAGCCGGATCGCCTCGTCGGTCTCGGGATCGCTCCCTGCCTTGTAGGCGCCGAGGCGGATCATGTCTGCCATTTCGCCCCACCGCGCGAGGATACGTCGGGCGCGTCCAACGCGCGCCTGGTCGACGTTGGAATGACAGCCGTTCGCCGCGCGCGACAGCGAACGCAGCACGTCGATCGCGGGGTAGCGGCCCGCCTCGCCGATCGCGCGATCGAGCACAACGTGGCCGTCCAGGATACCTCTTACCGCGTCGGCCACCGGTTCATTGTGGTCGTCTCCTTCCACCAGGACCGTGAACAGGGCGGTGATCGACCCGGCTCCGCCGGCGGCGGGACCAGGACCCGCGCGTTCCAGCATTCGCGGCAACTCCGCGAAAACGCTCGGCGGATACCCGCGCGTGGCAGGCGGTTCGCCGGCAGCCAGGCCGATCTCGCGGAGTGCGAGGCAGAAGCGGGTGACGCTGTCCATCATCAGGAGCACGGAGCGACCCTCGTCGCGGAAGCTTTCCGCGACCGCGGTCGCCGCATAGGCGGCCTGTCGCCGCATCAGCGGGGACTGGTCGGACGTGGCCACGACGACGACGGAGCGTGACAGTCCGTCCGGTCCGAGATCGTCCTCCACGAATTCGCGCACCTCGCGTCCGCGTTCGCCGACCAGCGCGACGACCGCGATATCGCAGGCCGCATCGCGCGCGAGCATCGCCATCAGCGTCGACTTGCCGACGCCGGAGCCTGCGAAGAGGCCGAGCCGCTGGCCGCGGCAGCAGGTGGTGAAGACGTCGAGCGCGCGGACGCCGAGCCCGAGCGGTGGCCCGAGCCGTGCCCGCGTCGCGGCCTCGGGCGGCGCGGCCCGGAACGGCCGCAGCGGTCCGGGCGGCAGACCGCCCAGCCCATCGAGCGGCCTGCCGAGAGGATCGACGATCCGCCCGAGCCAGCCGCTCGAGACCGGAAGCCCCGGCGTTCGCGACGAGCCCTGCCCGCCGTACAGGCTCACGCGCGTGCCCGCGCCGATACCGTCGAGAGAGCCATAGGGCATCGCGCGCGCGATGCCCTCGCGGACGGCGACGATTTCGGCGTCGATCGAACCCGACCGGCCATCGACGCTGACACGGTCACCAAGCCCGACGAGCCCGGCCACCCCCGCGACATCAAGGGTCAGTCCGGCGGCGGCGGTCACCTGTCCTTCCACTTGGATCGAAGCGACACCCCGAACCAATTCGTCGAAGGAGGCAAGGCGCTGGTCGAGCATCGGTCCACCCAACGAATCGAGAACGAAATAGTCTGGACGAATACAACCTAAAGTGGTAAACACTTCCTCAGGGAACAGCCAGTGGGTGCAACAATGCGGACTCTGCTCGTTGAAGGCGACATGACGGTCGCACGCGGTCTTCTCTCCCTCTTTCGCGCAAGCGGCGTGATCGCCGATCAGGCCGAGACATCGGCCGAAGCGTTCGAACTTCTCCGCCACTACGAATACGACGTGGTGATCGCCGGCGCGCCGAGCGGCGGGAACACCGGCCTCGATCTCGTCCGGCGCGTCCGGGCGGCGCGGATGTCGACCCCTCTTGTGCTGCTCTCGCGTGACGACGACGCACCGATGCGAATTCGCGCGCTCGCGGCGGGCGCTGACGACGTCGTGCTTCGCCCGTTCGATCCGAACGAACTCCTCGCGCGGATGCAGGCGATCGTGCGCCGGGGCAAAGGTTTCGCGGAAGCGTCGCTCAAGGTCGGGCCGCTCGTCGTTCGCCAGGATAGTCGCGAGGTTCTGGTCGAGGGACACGAAGTCAGACTGACGGGCAAGGAGTACGCGATCCTCGAACTGCTCGTCCTCCGCCGCGGGACGGTGCTCACCAAGGATGCCTTTCTCAACCACCTTTACGGCGGGATGGACGAGCCGGAAGCGAAGATCATCGACGTCTTCATCTGCAAGCTCCGCAAGAAGTTGGCGCTTGCCGGTGGCGGAAGCCTGATCACGACCGTCTGGGGACGTGGCTACATGCTGAAGGAGCCGTCCGAGTTCGGCTTCCGGTCTCCCGCCAGGTCATCGTTCGAGACGGCGCTGTCGGCGGCCTGAGCCGCGGGCCCGGAGCGCCGGACGGGCCATCGATCGGCATCTTGCCGGCCGGATGGCCCGCTACACGGTGAACTGTTCGACAAGGATCCGTTCCGAAAGGTTCAACGCCGGATCGAAAAGGAGCGTGATCGCCACGGTCCGGTCCTCGCTGACGCCGACCGAGACGACATCGCGGACTTCCGTGAAGTCCGCCACCGCCGCCACCGGGCGCTTCTCGTGTTCGAGGACCTCGAAGTTCACGTCGACCGAGCTCGGGAGCAGGGCACCGCGCCATCGGCGCGGCCTGAAGGCGCTGATCGGCGTGAGAGGAAGCAGGTTCGCCGACAACGGAACGATCGGCCCGTGGGCCGAAAGGTTGTAGGCGGTCGATCCGGCGGGTGTCGCGACCAGGATCCCGTCGCAGACCAGTTCCGACAGGCGGATCTTGCCGTCGACGGTGATCCGGATCTTGGCGGCCTGTCTCGTCTGCCGGAACAGGAAGACGTCGTTGAGGGCGAGCGCTTCCTCGACCACGCCGCTGCTCGTCACGGCATGCATGCGGAGCGGGTGAAGGGTCGCGGCCTGCGTGCCGGCAAGGCGCTCCGGCAGGCCGTCCGACGAGAACGCGTTCATCAGGAAGCCGACGGTTCCGCAGTTCATTCCATAGACCGGAAGCCCCGTCGTCATCGTGTCGTGCAGCGTTTCCAGCATGAAGCCGTCGCCGCCGAGGCAGACGATCACCTCCGCCTCGGCAAGCGAAGCGTCACCGTAAAGGCGGGCGAGCGTTTCGGCTCCCTCCTGAGCGATGCGCGTTCCGGCGGCCCGAAGGGCGATCCGCGAGAAGGCGCGCCTGGTGTCCTGCGCTGGCAGCCGTCGTGTTTCGCTCACGCCAGCGCCTTCCGATGCGACCACACCGGCATGTCGCGTCGGAGGCGCGCCGTCAGTTCGGAATCGATGGTCGCCGTGGCCCAGCCGATGCCGGGCGAGGCCTGCGCGACGACCCTGCCCCAGGGATCACAGATCATCGAGTGGCCGAACGTGGTTCGGGTGGCGCCGCGTCCGTCCTGGTGCGGACCAACCGTCGCCGCGGCCGCGATCCAGCATTGCGTCTCGATTGCCCGCGCGCGGATCAGGGTTTCCCAGTGGGCGGCGCCCGTCTCGGCGGTGAACGCCGCCGGAACCGCGACCAACTCGGCGCCACGGTCGCGGAGGGCCGCGAACAGGGGCGGGAAGCGGATGTCGTAGCAGATGCTGCAGCCGACCCGGACACCGGCGGCGTCGAACGCGACCACCTCGGTGCCGGCTGCGAAGGTTTCGCTTTCCCGATAGCCGTCGCCGCTCGGCGTGACGATGTCGAACAGGTGGATCTTGCGGTAGCGGGCACGCTCCCGCCCGTCCGTCCCGAAGACGAGGCTCGTGTTGAACAGGCGGTCGCCGGCCCGTTCGCCCACTGATCCGCCGTGCAGCACGAGCTGGCGAGAGGACGCGAGATCTGAAAGAAATCGGTAGACGGCGCCGTGTTCCGACCTCATGTCCGACGGATCCGGAAATGTCTCGGCCGCCGCCAGCTTGTCTGCCCGCGTTCCGCCAAGGCAGGTCCACATCTCGGGCAGGACGATCAGATCGGGATCGTGGTCGTCACAAGCGTCGCCGACCAGTCGACCGACCGAGATCAGGTTCTCGCGCAGATCGTGACCCGGCGAGACCTGAATGACCGTCACGCGCATCGGGATATCGATCCGCTCCTTAACCGACGGCCGGCACTGCTCTCAGAAGCGCCTCGAGATCGGGCGGGACCGGTTCGACGAGCACATGATCGTATTTACGGGCCAGTGCGCCCTGCAACCACCACGTGATCGGGGTGTCGTCACGCTCTCGCGCCCGGCTTGTCTGCCCCGACAACTGCATCGCTTGATTGCCCATGTCGGTTGAGCGCGTCGGCGGGTCCGCAGTTGCGGCCTCGATGCCGCTCAAGGCGCGGAATCCTCGCAACCGAGCGTGAACGCCACACGGTCGATATCCTGGGACGCGGCGGACACCGGATAGCGGAGCGGCAGCGGTGTCTGGCTGCGGATCGCGTCCCGCATGCGTCCGTCCCGACGGACCACGCCGGCGTTGACCGGCGTCATGGCGAGGAAATTCCGGCAAACACGGGCGAGCGTCGCGAACGTCTGCTCGCCGGTGGCATGGCTGGCGGCCTGGTTGACCAGGATCCGCGTGTCGAAGGTCCCCGGCACCGACCCGAACTGCGACAAACGCCGCTTGTCTTCCGCATGCACCTTCAGCACGGCGTAGGCGTCCGTCAGCGACGTGGGCTCGTCCGTCGCGACGACCAGGAGCGTGTCCGCCCAGCACGCCATCCGCCGTAGCGCCCGATCAATCCCCGCACCGAGATCGAGCAGGATCACGTCGTGCTCCCGATCGTCCGCGAGCGTCAGGAGCAGCGCCTCGAGATCGCTTGCCGGCATCGTCGAAAGCGCGCCGGATCCGGCTCGACCAGGAAGCACGTCGAAGCCCCCTTCCCGAAACGGCACGATCGCGTCGGCCATGGCGCAACGCCCGTCGACGACGTCGCCGAGATCGCGCTCCGCCGCCAGTCCGAGCTGGACGTCGACATTCGCAAGGCCGAGATCCCCATCCACCAGCAGGACCCGGGCGCCCCCGCGTGCGAGCGATGCCGCGAGCGAGATCGCGAGACACGTCTTGCCGACGCCGCCCTTGCCGGAGGCGACGGCGATCGTCCGCCGCGGTCCAGACCGTTGCGTCATCGCACGCTCACGTCGATCCGAGACCGGCGGGGTGTCGCTTCCTGGGTCCATCGGCGGAGCACTCCTGTTGGTCGGAAGAACAACGATCCCCGATGGGCCGGGCGTGCGGGCGGGGAAAGGCGCACGCCGGTTCGCGCAGACGGTCGGCCAGCATCTTCGGGGTCAAGGGTGCAAGGCCGCTCGCCACGTCCGCCGCGATGCCGCCTTCGGTCAGGATTAGGCCGGACCGGAACGCCGGTTCGACGATCCCGCCGATCCGTCTCGCCACGTCGAGCCTGGTCGCGACCATCCGGCGCGCGCCGATGGTCGCGTAGGCCGTTGCCACGTCGGACGCTTCGTCGACGTCGAGACCGGCCGGCATGACGAGGGCGATCTCGGCGGACGCGGCTTCGCTCGTCGCGGTCAGCGCAGCCCGGTCCGCGATCGAGAACACGTCGAGACCGGGCGCGTCGATCAGCACCGGCGCGTCGTTCGCGCGTCGGCTGACCGCGCGGCGGACTTGCTCGGCATCGTGGGCGACGATCATCGTGAGGCCGAGCAGGCGGGTCATCGACGCGAGCTGCTCGATGGCGCCGGCCCGGCGGTCGTCCGCCGAAATCACCAGGGGCGTTCGTCCGCCGAGCACGAGGCGCGTCGCGATCTTGATCACCGAACACGTCTTGCCGGCGCCGGGAGGCCCCGCGAAGACGAGCGGAGCGCATCCGCGATCGAGCGGCAGCACGCCGAAGCGGATCGAGGATGCGAGCGTCGTCAGGAGGTCTCCGTCGACGAGGCGCGATAGGAGTGCCTCGGACAGGCCGTGCGAGGCGAGGCTTTCGCGCAGGATCGAGGCGCCCCCGCGCGGCGGCGCGATCGCGAGCGGTTCCGGCGACGATCGCTGATCCTCCGGATGACCGTTCGGATCGGCCGCCGCCGCGAGGATCTCGACGCCGCCGCCTGCTTCGCGCGTCTCGAGGATAAGACCGTCGTCGCCAAGCGCGCGACGCACCGACTGCATGGCCGATGCGAGGTCGGAGCCGCGGAAGACGCGGAGCCTCACGCGACGATCCCTTCGCCTGCCATCAGACCGTGCCCACCGTCTTGATCCGGGCACGCAGCGCGATCTCGTTCTGTGCGAGCACCGGCGTCGAAGGCCTGACGCGATCGACGATCGCATGAATATGCGGCCGGAGTGCCTGGCTCACGAGGACGACGGGCGTCTCGCCGCCGCGAAGCGCGTTGTCGATCGCGTTCCGGAGCCGTTCGACGAACTCCGTCAGTCGGCTCGGCGCCATCGAGAGCTGCCGATCGTCGGGCGCGCCGCCGAGGCTTTCGGCGAAGGCGAGTTCCCATTCCGCCGACAGGGTCACGAGCGGGATGTAGCCGCCGGTGCCGACATGCTGATCGCTGATCTGGCGTGCCAGCCGCGTGCGCACATGCGACAGCATCGAGGGGACGCTCCGCAGACCTGAACCGGCCGCTTCCTGGATGCCTTCCAGGATCGTCTGCAGGTCGCGGATTGACACGCGTTCGGCGAGCAGGCCCTGAAGGACACGCTGCACCGTGCCCGCCGGCACGACGACCGGGATCAGATCCGAAACAAGTCTCTGCTGCTCGCGCGGAAGCTCCTCGAGGAGCTTCTGCGTTTCGGCGTATGTCAGGAGTTCGGCCATGCACTCCCGCGCCGTCTCGGTGAGATGCGTCGTCAGCACGCTCGACGCGTCGACCACGGTGCAACCGCGGAACAGGGCCTCGTCCCGGAGCGAAGGGTCAATCCAGAGCGCGGGAAGGTTGAAGGTCGGCTCCTGGACCTTCTCGCCGGGCAGATCCGGGGTCCCGCCGCGCGGATCCATGACGAGCACGCGATTGGCGCGGACCTGTCCGCGCGCGGCCTCGACCTCCTTGATCCGGATCACGTAGGTTTCCGCTCCGAGCTGCATGTTGTCCTGGATGCGGATCGGCGGAAGCACGAAGCCCATCTCCGCCGCGATGGCGCGACGAAGCGAGCGGATTTGCTCCGGAAGTCGCGCACCCTCGCCGCTCGCCAGTCCGAGCAGGCCGTAGCCGAGCTCGAGACGGAGCATGTCGATCCTCATCGCCTCCGCGACCGGTGGTTCGGCGCTCTGGGCAGCGGCGGGTCCGACCAGGACCGCTTCGGCCTCGCCGCCGGGCGGCGCGAGCGGATGCTTGTGTCGGAGCCAGGCACCGGCCCCGGCAAGACCCGACAGCGCGACGAACGGGATCGCCGGCAGACCCGGCATCAGCGCGAGCAGCGCGGAGGCGGCTGCGGCGAGTGCCAGCGGTTTCGGACTGCCGCCGAGCTGGCGAACCAGCGCCGCGTCCGCGCGACCGTCGACGCCGCCCTTCGTCACGACAATGCCGGCCGCTGTCGAAACGAGAAGGGCAGGGATCTGCGACACGAGGCCGTCGCCGACGGTCAGCGTCGTGAAGGTCGACGCGGCATCCGAGATCGCCATGCCGTGCCGGACCAGCCCGATCGCGAGGCCGCCGAAGATGTTGATCACCGTGATCAGCAGACCGGCGACGGCGTCGCCGCGGACGAATTTCGCGGCCCCGTCCATCGCGCCGTAGAAGCCGCTTTCCTCCTCGAGCTCGCGTCGCCGCAGCCGCGCCGTCTTCTCGTTGATCGCGCCGGACGAGAGCTCGGCATCGATCGCCATCTGCTTGCCGGGCATCGCGTCGAGGCTGAAGCGGGCCGCCACCTCGGCGATCCGGCCGGAACCCTTGGTGATGACCATGAAGTTCACGACGAGCAGGATCGCGAACAGGATGGCGCCGATCACCACGTCGCCGCCCATCAGGAAGCCGCCGAACGCCGCAACGACCCGTCCGGCGGCGAGCGGCCCTTCGCTGCCGTGGCTCAGGATCAGCCGTGTCGTCGCGACCTCGAGCGACAAGCGCAGCAGCGTCGTCAGCAGAAGCAAGGTCGGAAAACTCGTGAAATCGAGCGGTCGCTCGAGAAACAACGCGACCATCAGCACAAGGATCGAAGCCGTGACCGACAGGGACAGCCCGAAATCAAGCACCAGCGTCGGCAGCGGAAGGATCAGGATCGAGAGCAGGGCCACCACGCCGAGCGCCAGCATCACGTCGGTCTGCGGCCTGCCCGCGCGGAGCCGCGCGACCAGGGATCCGACCCCGCGGGCGGACTCGCCCGTCCCCGCGAGGACGCCGCTCAAGCCGCGACTCCGCTGAGCGGCGCGGGGACGTCGATCCCGTCGCGTGCGTAATCCTTCAGCTTGTTCCGAAGTGCCCGGATCGAGATGCCGAGGATGTTCGCGGCGTGGGTGCGGTTGCCGAGCGTGTGCCGGAGCGTTTCGATAATGAGCGCCTGTTCGACATCGCTCACCGAGCGTCCGACCAGGGTTCCAATCGATCCGGCGTGGCCGACGGGTGCGTCAGACGCGTGGCTCGACGAGACCGAGCGACCGATCTCGAGCGAAGACGGGCCGATGACGTCGCCCTCCGTCAGCAGGACCGCACGATGCATCGTGTTCTCGAGTTCGCGCACGTTCCCTGGCCAGTCGTAGGCGAGCAGTCGGTCAACGGCGTCCTCGGTCAGCCGGCGCGACGGAAGATCGTTCGCTTCGGTGAAGCGAGCCACGTAGTGCTCGGCGAGCACCGGGATGTCGGCGGGACGCGATCGCAGCGGCGGAATGACGAGCGAAACGACGTTCAGCCGGAAGAACAGGTCGGCACGGAAGCGGCCGGACGCGATCTCCACCTGCATGTCGCGATTGCTCGTCGCGATCACCCGTACGTCGATCCTGACCGGAGCCCCTCCGCCAAGCCGATCAATCTCGCGCTCCTGCAGCGCACGCAGCAGCTTCGCCTGGAGGCGGACGTCCATCTCGCTGATCTCGTCGAGAAGGATGGTTCCCCCGTGCGCCGACTCGAACTTTCCGACACGCCGTGCGAGCGCGCCGCTGAAGGCGCCCTTCTCGTGACCGAACAGCTCCGATTCCAGCAGCGTGTCCGGTATAGCGGCGCAGTTCATGGCGATGAAGGCACCGCCGGCCCGCTTCGACTTCCGGTGAATCCGTCGTGCCAGGACTTCCTTTCCGGTTCCCGATTCGCCGGACACCAGAACCGACGCGTCCGAGGCGGCGATCTGTTCCGCCCGTTTCAACAACCGAAGCGTCGCCGGATCCCGCGCGATGAACGCGTCGGGCGCGCCTGACGCCGCCTCGAGGATCGCGGCGATCAACGCCTGATCAGGCGGAAGGGGAAGGAATTCCGCGGCACCGGCGCGGATCGCGTCCGCGGCGTGCGACGGACTCACGTCGCGCCCGCAGGCCACCACCGGGATCCGAATACGCTCCTTCGCCAGTCGGGTGACGAGCCATCCGATCCGGTCGTCGATCCCGGAACCGATTTCGCAGAGAACGAGATTGAAGCGACCGTCCGACCGCAGGCGCTCGAGCGCCTCGGTTCCGTTGTCCGCCTGCTCGAGTGCGGCGCCGCGGGACCCCGCCATCGCGGCGGCCCGCCCGAGCTCCCCGCCCAGCGAGCCCAGGATCATGACACGAAGCGGGATCATCCGGCGCGATCCGTCTTGATGATCTCCGTCATCGTCACACCGAGTCGATTGTCGTCGATCATGACGACTTCGCCACGAGCGACCAGACGATTGTTCACGTAAATATCGATCGCCTCGCCCAAGCGGCGGTCGAGCTCGACCACGGCGCCGCGACCGAGCTTCAGGAGCTGGTTCACCTGCATCGTGGCCTTGCCGAGGACGACGCTGACGGTCACCGGAATGTCGAACACGGCGTCGAGATTGTAAGCCGAGCGCGGAGATGCGGCATCGGTGACGGCCGCTGTCGCCGCGGTCAGCTCGTTGAGTTCGCCGTCAATCGCCATGTCATACGTTCTCCCCTTGATCGACGATGGTCTCGTAAAGCAGGCCCGCTCCGGCGAGCGCGTCCCGCATCGTTCGTCCGAGCGCCGCGGTATCCCGTCTGGCGCAGCCGTTCCGCCAACTTGCGGCGACGTCGCCGCGCGCCATGGCGGGGTCCGACAGGAGAGCGATGTCCGCTCCTTTTCGGCCGCAGCGAGACAAAGCCTCTTCGAGATCGCCGAGCAGATCCGGGTGCACCGCGACCGTGACGCGACCGGGCTCGACGAGGCTCCTGATCAGGTCGCGCAGCGTCGCGCGGACTTGTTCGACCGCGAAACGCTCGGCGATGCAGGGAAGGAAGCTGAGAAGGAGCCCGAGCGCCGTCGCGGCGATGCGTCCGCACTCCTCGTCGAGGCCGGCGAGCGCCGCGGCCCGGATCCCGGTCAGCGAGACGACAGCCTGTTCCAACAGGTACGCGCGCTTCGCCTCCACGCTCTCGAGGGCCGCGGCGCGGCCGTTCCGGACACCCTCGTCAAGCGCGATCGCGGTCGCGTCCCGGAGTTCGATCTCGGAGTAGCGCGGGCGCTCCTCCGGCGTCATCGAACTCGTTTCTGGGCCCGACGGAGAATCAGGCTCGGACCCCTTCGCGGACGCGATCGGCTGCTCGTCGTCAAAATCCTCGGCGAACAGCACGCCCGGCATGAACCGCACCTCGGCGAACCCGTCCATCATCTCACATCACCATTTCGTCGGACGCACCGGGCGAGATGTCGATCTCGCCAGTATGCGCGAGCTCCTTGGCGGCCGCGACGATGCTCGTTTGCGCCTCGTCGACGTCGCGCAGGCGGATCGGCCCTAGCGAGGCGATATCGTCCTTGAGCATCTTCTGCGCACGTTCCGACATCGCGGCGAGGAACACGTTCATGACTGTCGGTGACGCGCCCTTCAGCGCGACGGGCAGTTTCTCCTTCTCGACGACGCGCAACAGGCTGCCGATCGCCTGCGGCGAAAGCCGGGCAAGATCCTGGAAGGTGAACATGAGCGCCTTCACGCGCTCCGCGGCGTCGCCGTCCCTTTCTTCGAGCGCCGTCAGCAGACGCTGCTCGACCTGGCGATCGAGGTTGTTGAAGACTTCGGCCAGCAGCTCGAAACTGTCGCGATGCGTGCTCCGGACCAGGTTCGACATGAACTCGGCCCGGAGCGTGTTCTCGACGCCGTCGAGCACTTCGCGCTGAACGCTCTCCATGTGCAGCATCCGGGTAACCACGTCGATCGCCAGCGTTTGCGGAAGAAGCGACAGGACCCTCGCCGACTGTTCCGGCCTGATCTTCGTCAGCACGACGGCGATCGTCTGCGGATATTCATTCTTGAGGTAGTTCGCGAGGAGCGTCTCGTTAACGTTGCCGAGCTTGTCCCACATCGTGCGTCCCGCCGGGCCACGGATCTCTTCCATGATGTGGTGCGCCCGTTCCTTCGGCAGCGTGCTCAGGAGTAGCCGTTCCGTGCTCTCGAACGACCCGCGCAGGGACCCGGCGCTTCCGACCGTATCGCCGAACTCGTGGCAGAGACGCTCGACCGTGTCGGCGGGAACGGGGCCGAGCCGCATCATCGCCGTCGAGATTTCCTTGATCTCGTCCTCGTGCATCATCTCGAACAGACGAGCGCACCGCTCCTCGCCGAGCGCCAACATCAGCACGGCGGCTTTCTGCGCACCGGTGAAGGATTGTCTCTCCGGGGCACTCATTCCTTTTCTCCCTCGCTCAGCCAGCCCCGCACGATCGAAAGGCTCTCGTCGGGGTACTGTTCGACCAGATCGGTAAGGCGACGGATCGACTGCGCTTGGACGCGGCCCTGGACCTGGTTGACCTCCATCGTGCCGCCGCCGGAGCCATTCTCGGCGCGCGTGGTGCCGCCCGGCGCTGCGAGGCGTCGCGTTTCTCCCTGCTCGATCTTGAGCGCCGTGTTCTGCGACGTCGGAACGCGACCGTTCCCGTCGGAACTCCGTCCAGGCAAGGCCTCCGGGTTGGCTCCCGCGACCGTCAGCCGCGAGATCATCGGACGGAAGACGAGAAGCGCGACCGCGAGGACGGCGAGAGCAAGCAGCGCGCTCTGGCCGAGCCGTACCGCTTCGGGCTCCGCCAACCCGAAGATCCGGTGCGCGGCCGGTTCGGGCGCGAAATCGTCGGGCATTGTGAACGGCATCGACACGACCGTGACGATATCCCCACGCTTGGCATCGAAGCCGATCGCACTCTTCACGAGCGTGGTGATCTGGGCGATCTCGGGAGCGCTTCTCGGATGCCATGCGGGATGGCCCCGACCGTCCTCTGCCGTGATGCCATCGACCAGCACGGCGAGGCTCACGCGTTTTACGCGTGGCGTGTTTCGAACGAGCGTGCGGACGGTCTTGCCGATCTCGTAGTTGTCCGTTTCCTGCTTGCGCTCGTCCTGGCTGCCGGTCTGCGGCCGTCCTGCGTCAGCATTCGGAAGGTTGTTCTGAACGGACGTGTTCTGCTGGGCCTCCTGATGTTGGCTCTTGTCCGACGACGTCTGCTGACTGCGGAGAACCTGCTGATCCGGATTGTAGGTCTCGTCGGTCTCGTCGACCTGGTCGAGGTCGAGCGTCACGGAGGCTTCCGCACGAACCTTGTCCGGTCCGAGCGAGGCATCCAGCATCTCCTCGACCTCGTGTGACAGGCGCATCTCCATGGATTGGCGGAGCTCGTCTGCCGTGCTGGCCAGCCCGGCGCCCTCGACCGGGGAACCGGCGCGCGCGAGGACGTGGCCGCGATTGTCGATGATCGCGATCGCCTGCGGCTTCAAACCCGGCACGGCCGCGGAAACGAGATTGAGGATCGCCTGGACCGCCTCGCCGTCCAGTCGGTCGCCGCGCAGTTCGAGAAGGACGCTCGCCTGGGCCGCCTCGGACACGGCGGCGAAGGGCTCGCGATGCGGCAGGACCAGATGCACCCGCGCGTTCCGCACCCCTTCGATGAGACGGATGCTGCGGACGAGTTCGCCTTCCAGCGCGCGCGTACGGCTGATGTCCTGCTGGAAGGGGGTGGCAGCCAGTCCGTCCGACTTGTCGAAGATCTCGTCGCCGACGGAGCCGCCGGACGGCAGCCCGGACCGGGCGAGAAGAAGGCGGGCCGCGGGCACCTGGTCGGAAGGAACGGAGATCGCGTCGTCCGTCGCGTTGAGCGCGTGCGGGATGTGCGACTTGTCGAGGATGTCGGCCATCTCCGACGCTTCGTGGATGTCGAGATCGCCGTAGAGCAGGGCCATCCCGCCCTCGCCTTCGTCGATGCCGCTGCCGCCCCGGATGACGAGGAGGAGAAGCATGCAGACCATGCCGACCGTGACGAGGCCGAGGGCTGCGAGCTTGGCCGGGCCGAGCGCGCGAAAACCTTCGAGCACGGCCCGGAACCCGGTCGGCGAGGCGCTGTTCGCGGTCATCGTGCTCGTCATGGCCTCGCGCACTCGAAGGAGCGGCGTTCTGCCGCCCCTGCATCATGCCGCCGACGACTTGCCAGAAGGTTAACGGCCCGGCAGCAAATGCCGGGTCAGTTGGAGATCGCCGCCCCGACCTCGCTTTCGTCGAGGCTCATGCTGCCGAACGAGTAATCGACCGACGAGCCTGCCTTGTTGACGGCGGTGACGGTGCCGACGGAGGTGAACGGCACGGCGGTCGTGTCGCCGCTGCTGTCGCCGGTCATCACCGACACGTTGTAGGCGCCGTCCGGCTCCTGCGTGCCGCTGTTCGACTGGCCGTTCCACGTCCAGCTGTTCGCGCCGGCCTGCGACGTCAGGACGGCGTCCTTGACGTCGACGCCGCTGGAGTTGGTGATCGAGATCGCGACCGGTTCGGCCGCGCTCGTGTCGAAGTCGAGCGTCGCCGACCCGGACTGGAGCGGCGCCACGTCGCCTGTGATCGCGACGCTCTTGCCGATCTCGCCCGAGGCCTGGGAGACGTCCTGCGATTGCGTCAGCTGGATTAGCTGCGTGAGATTCGTGTTCGCCTGCACCTGCTGCTCGACCCCGGAGAACTGCACGAGCTCGGTCGTGAACTGGTCCGAGTCCATCGGGCTGTCCGGATCCTGGTCCTGCAGCTGCGTCGTGAACAGCGTCAGGAAGTCGTTGTAGTTGCTCGTGAGCGAACCGAGTGCGCTCGTGGACGACGAACCGGTCGAGGAACTGGTCGACCCGGCGGCGGCCTCGGTGGAGGCCGCCGCGCTCGCCGAGGACGAGGACGTCGACTTCGACGCCGTCAGCGCCGCGGTCGAGAGCGCGTCCCATTGCGTGTTCGTCAGTGCGGCGGTCATGGCGATCGTCTCCGCTGAAATCAGGTCGTGAAGTCGAGGGCGGCGTATCCGGCTTCCGCGGACTGCGTCGCGTGCGGACGAGAGACGACGCCGCGCAGGTCGAGAAATGCGTCGTCACTCCCGTCGGCGTCGCTGTCCCGGCGGAAGGTCCATCGTTTTCGTGCCGACGAGCCGGATTCGCGCTCCGAGCTCTGACCGGCGGTCCAAGACGCGACGTCCTCCGTCGTCGGCGAGGCCGGGTTTGCGAGTTCGTAGCGGACGGAACGGTCGGTCTCGATGCCGGCCTGATCGAGCATCGCGTGGATGCCGAAGCGATCGGACATGACCGCGGCAAGGGTGTCGTGCTTGTCGGTCGCGATCGTGATCGCCGCGCGGCCGTCGGGCTCGGCGGGAGCGATCCGAACCTCGACCGTTCCGATCGCGCCGGCCGAAACGCGAACGGACAGGCCGCCGCCGTTTCCGCCGGTCGTCAGCGAGGCCTCGACATCCTGGCCTGCACCGGGCAGGCCCGGGCCGGCAAGGTCCTCCGGCGCGGCATTGGTCGACGCTCCTCCCGACACGCGATCCTGCGTCGGCAATGGTTGCGCGTGCCGGGCACCGGGCATGTCCGACGCCGGCGCGGGCGTTTGCAGGAGCGGTGCGACGGCCACCGACGCGCCGCTCGACATCGCAAGGGCCGCGCCCGATTCGGGGTCGGGGGACGGCGCCGAGCCGATCGTCGCTGACGAAGCAGCCTCGAGCGTGAACCTTCCTCGCTCGGGCGGTGCGGCGGCACTGTCGTGCTTTCCCGTCGAAGCATCGGCCGCCGGAGCGCCGGCGCTTCCGTTCCCGTCCTTGGTCCCGCCAGCGACCGTGGCCGTGGATCGATCGGGCGAACGGCGGTCGCCGGCCGAGATCCCGTCCGTGACGGCCGCGGCCGATCCCGGAGCGGCGGCCGATGTCACGGCCGCCGACCCGGCGGCCGGCGCCGCGGCATCGCATGTGCCGTCCGCGCCGCTCCGATGATCCGCTGGACGCGTGGCTCGGGCGATCGCGATCGGCTCGACCGCCGGAAGGCTCGTCGGCTGCACCTGAGGAACGCCGCTCGTGGCGACTGTCGGCATCGCAGCGTCCACCGCGTTCGCCCGCGGTCCGGTCGCGCCGTCCCGCCGTTTCGAGGCGCCGACGGGCGCTCCCCGTGTCCGCCTGACGGTGACGACGGCGGCGCCGGGTTCGGCAACCTGTTCCTCGGCGGGCGTCACGCATCGGACCGCCTGAACGCCGCTCCCGACCGACGGAGGATGTTCGCCGACGCTCACCGAGGCCGTCGCCGGCATGGCCGTCGGACCGACCGGCAGCGTCGGCGGCGATGTCGTGCTCGGCGATGCCATCGCAGGCATGCTTGCCGGTGCCGGTGCCGGTGCCGGTGTCGACGCCCCACGGCTGCGTGCGGCTGCGGACACGGGCGCTTCGTCGGCCTTTGCCAGCGCGCTTGCGAACGCGGCGCCGCTGCTTGCCGCCTTGTTCGACCCGCCGTGCCGTTGGCCATGTAAGCCCGAAACGGAGACCGGTTCCGACGTGACTGCTGCTGCCGTTCCCACGCCGACCCGCACTCCTCGCTCCGACATCGATGCTCGCCGCGGTGGCGACGACACGCCGTTCGTGTCCGTGACGCCTTTGTGCAAGCGTCGGACCACCCGGTCCGTCCGGCCCGGCCCTCTGCGAACGCTCCCGCATTGCCGTGCAAGGTCTGCCTGCTTGCCGCCGATGCCCGGCAAACGGTGCCCACCGTGGCTGAAAACTTCGTATTTCGCTGCGTTTGTCCGGTCACCGGATGCTGGCACGGCGTGTGCTGGAGAGGTTGCCCGAGAGCGTCCGCCCTTCGATCGACGACGTCGAGGGTCACGGCTTCAGCGAAGGGGTTTGACCATGTCCATTCTCGGCGCGATGAACACCGCGGACAGCGGCCTCACGGCGCAATCCGCGGCGTTCACGAACATCTCCGACAACATCGCGAACAGCCAGACCGTCGGCTACAAGGGCGTGACGACGTCGTTCGCAGATTACCTCACCAGCAGCACGGCGGCCGAGAACATGTCCGGCGCCGTGACGACGACGCCGCAATACTCGAACGATGTTCAGGGCACGATCACGTCGAGTTCCGATCCGCTCGCTCTCGCGATCTCCGGTCAGGGCTTCTTCGCCGTCAGCGAAGCCACCGGGACCAGCGGCTCGACCTTCAACAACACCCAGTATTACACGCGCGATGGCGACTTCACGCAGAACACGCTCGGCTATCTCGTGAACGGCTCCGGCGAATACCTTGACGGCTACAACATCGATCCGACGACCGGCCAGATCAACGGCGGCACGCTCGCGCCGATCCAGGTCAACCAGGCGGACCTTCCGGCCACGGCGACCTCGAACCTCACCTATTCGGCGACCTTGCCGACGTCCGCGACGGGCGGATCGGTCGGATCGTCGGACGTCTCGGTCTATGATGCGTCAGGCACGTCGCACACGATCGATCTGAGCTGGACATCGACCGGAACCGCGAACACGTACACCCTGTCGTTGACCGCGCCCGACAGCAACCCGAGCGCGCTCGGGAGCGCGACCGTCACATTCAACGGCGACGGCACGCTCGCGAGCGTGGTTCCGACGTCGCCGGCGACCGGCGGGGGCGCCACCGCCGGCACGGCCGCGACGCTCTCGCTCTCGCCCGACTTCACGGGCACGGCGCAGCCGATCACCCTGTCGCTCGGAACGATCGGTGCTTCGAATGGCGTCTCCATGTCCGGCGACACCTACGCTGAATCGTCCCTCAACGCGGACGGTCAGGCGGTCGGTCATTTCACCGGTGTTTCGATGACGGCGAGCGGCGACGTCGTGGCGTCCTACGACAACAGCCAGTCCCGAACGATCGCGACCATTCCGCTCGCGACGTTCACGGCACCCGACGCCCTTCAGCGGCAGGACGGTCAGGCGTTCACCGCCACGGCGGGTTCCGGAGCCGCGGTTCTCGAGAACCCGAGCCAGAACGGTGCCGGAACGCTGGTGACGCAGTCGGTCGAGAGCTCGAACACCGACATCTCGACCGATCTCACCCGGTTGATTTCGGCACAGCAGGCCTACGGCGCGAACGCGAAGATGATCACGACGGCGGACCAGATGATGCAGACCGCCATCCAGATGGTGCAGTAGCCGTTAACGGTCCGGCGAGGATCGTCAGGCAGCCTCGCGGGTTGAGCGCGCGGCGACGTCGACGGGACACCGGGCCGGCGTGGCGGTCTCCGCCGGCAAAGGGAGGGGTCTTCGGCGATGACAAGCCTCGACGGCGCGCTGTCGATCGCCAGCAGCGGTCTCGCCGCCATTCAGGGCCAGATCGCGATCGTCTCGCAGAACGTCGCGAATGCGAACACCGCGGACTATGCCAACGAGACCGTGGACAGCGCGTCCCTCGACGCCGGCGGTCAGGTTTCCGGGGTGCGACTTGGCACGACCACGATCGTCACCGCGCCGGCTCTCCAGAATAGCCTCTACACGCAGAATGCGATCGTCGCTTACAACACCACGCTCGGGGCCACGATGTCGGCCATCACCTCCGTCGAGGGCTCAACCACCAGCGACACCGGATCGTCCGGTTCGCTCACCGCCGACGTGACCGCGCTCCAGACCGACTTCACCGCGCTGCAGTCGGATCCCACCAGCACCGCGCAGCAGCAGACGGTGGTTGACGACGCAACGTCGCTGGCAGGCGGCATCCAGAGCCTCGCGGCGACCTACGCGACGGAGCGTCAGGGCGCGTCCGACGGGATCGGGGCCAGCCTCTCGACGATCAACGCTTCGCTGGCGCAGATCGGATCGATCTCAGACCAGATCGTGCAACTGAAGTCGCAGGGCCTCGACATCGCCGACCTCGAGAACCAGCGCAATGCCGTCATGTCGACGCTGTCCGGCGTGCTCGGCGTCAAGTTCCAGGAACAGCAGAACGGCGACATGCTGGTCATGACGACGGGGGGACTGTCGCTGCCGACGCACGCCGGCGACGACGCGCTGACCTATGCCGGCGGTACGCTGTCGGCGGCG
>CAXUBA010000023.1:21401-26034 GCA_964249205.1 uncultured Acetobacteraceae bacterium
GGGCGCCGGAAAACCAGGCGAGCTCGGCCTGGGCGCGCGGAAGGCCTACGTCGCGGGCTCGGCATCGTCGAGCATTCCGCCGATCATGCTCGGCGGCGTCGACGTCACGGCGAGCCTCACCGGCGGCACGCTCGGAGCCCAGATCGAACTCCGCGACGTCACGCTTCCGACCGACCAGGCCGAGCTCGACAGCTTTTCCGGCGCCCTCGCGCAGCGTTTCGGCGCTCAGGGTTTGTCCCTGTTCACGGACGGGGCCGGCAACGTTCCGAGCACCGCCGCAACGCAGCTCGGCTTCTCGAACGCGATCGTCGTCAATCCGGCAGTTGCCGCCACGCCCGCGCTGGTCGCGACCGGCACCGCGACGGGCGCGTCGTCCGCCCCCGCGGCGATGAGCGCGCAGGTCGAGAACGTGCTGCAGAACAGCTTCGGGACCTCCGCGGCGTCCGGGATCACCGCCCTCACGACCGGTCTCGGTCCGGCCGGGAACCTGACGCTCTCCACCTCCGGGACGGGTTCGCTCGCCGATCTGGCGACGGGGCTCCTGACCGCGCAGGGCGAGGCGGCCTCGAACGCGTCGTCGACGCTGTCGGTGCAGACCGCCGTCCAAACCGCGCTGCAGACCAGCATCGGCAACATGACCGACGTTTCGACCGACAGCGAGATGTCGAAAATGACCGCGCTCGAGAACAGCTACACGGCGAACGCGAAGGTGATCGCCGCCATACAGTCTATGTACACCGAGCTCCTGGATGCGGTGAACCCGTCGTGAGCGGCGCGATCGCGGCGTCGCTCCTCCCGTTCGGCGCGGTCGGCCGGCTCGGCGCGGCGGCCCTCGCCATCAACAACCGCGACGAGGCGCTGCAGGCGCAGGCATCGAGTGGACTGCTCGCGCCGAACGTCGCCGATCTCGGGGCCGCCACCGAGCAGGTGCTCGATCTGCAGCCGCAACTCGCTGCCGTCGACGCGTGGAACGCGAACGTCACCGTCGCGACGAACCGGCTCGCCGTCGCGCAGAGCGCGATCGGCGGCATCGGCGATCTCGCCTCCTCGATCGAGACGACGCTCGTCGGACTTTCGGATGCGGACGGATCGTCGCGCGCGGCAGCGGTCGCCGCTGCCGCGTCGGAAGCGACGGCGTCCCTGCAGCAGCTCGGCGCGCTGCTGAACACGCAGGACGGCGACAGCTTCGTCTTCGGCGGGAACGACAACACAACCGCGCCGGTGGCCGCCGGGGCTTCGCTCGCGTCCGGCGCGCTCAACACGGCGATTGCGCAGGCGGTCGCGGCGCTCCCGGCGAGCGGCTCCGGCGCCACAATCGCGAGCATCCTGTCGGCCGCGACGGGTACGGCCGCCGGTCAGCCGTTCTCGGCCGCGATCAGCGGCCCGTCCCCGGGCAACGGCTCGGTCGTGGTCGGCGTCGGTGAGAGCGTCGACAGCAGCGTCGCCGCGACCACCGGCACCCTGGCCGCGCCGACCGCGACCTCGACCGGCTCGCCGGTTCGCGATCTGGTCGCCGTTCTCGCCGCGGTCGCCAGCCTGTCGTCCTCGAGCGCCGGCTCCGCCGACTTCGAGAGCTTCATCAGCGCCCTGCAGACGACCGCGAGCGGCGCGGTTTCAGGCCTGTCCGATCTGGCCGGCGGAATGGGCGCGACGCAGGACTTCCTGACGAACACCGCGAACACCTACGCGTCGGTGTCCGACGCGTTGACCTCGCGGATCGGCTCTCTCACCTCCGTGGACCTCGCCGCGGTCTCGACCGAGGCGTCCGAGGCCTCTGCGTCGCTGCAGGCATCCTACGAGCTGATCGCCGATCTCAAGGGATTGTCGCTCGCGAATTATCTCTGACGTTTCCGGACGGCGTCATTCACCGTCGCTTAAGCGCGGCAGCGCACGATGAGCCTGCGAGCGGCGCGTGAACGCCGCATCCGAAAGGGCGTCGATGTCCAACCTGATCCTGGAGCTCAAGCCAGGCGAAACCATGCACATCAACGGGGCGACGATGCGTTTTCGGACGCGTACCCGCGTCGAGCTCCTTTCGCGAGCCCGCTTCCTGTTCGGCAAGCAGCTCATGCCAGACGAGGCGGCGCGCACCCCGGCGACGCGCCTCTACCACGCGTTGCAGACAGCCTACGTCGGATCGGACGATCGTCGCGACGACGCGATCGCGACCGCGCTTTCCCTCCTCGACGCGCACGAGGCCGGGTCGCCGGACGAGGCCGGGCGCGAAATCACCGGCGCGATCCGGAACGCCGTCGCATCAGGGGAAAACTACGCCGCGCTCAAGCTCGCGCGACAGCTCGTCGCGAGCGAGGCCGCGTCGGATCGGTAGACGCGATCGGGCGACGGATCGCGGCCCGGCGCGTCGTCAGGGTGCATGGATCGTGTCGAGATCGGCGAAGCGGGTGAACTCGGCCTCGAAGAACAGCTCGATCCTGCCGGTCGGACCGTGACGCTGCTTCTCGAGCAGCAACTCCGCCTTGTTGTGCACCTGCTCCATGTCGCGCTGCCACTTCTCGAGCGCGGTCTGGTATTTGTCCTCGCTGTCGAATGCCATCTGCTTCGGCGCGCGTTGCTGGAGATAGTATTCGTCCCGGTAGACGAACATCACCGCATCCGCGTCCTGCTCGATCGAGCCCGACTCGCGGAGGTCGGACAGCAGCGGGCGCTTGTCCTCGCGGCTCTCGACCGACCGCGAAAGCTGGCTGAGCGCGAGCACCGGAACCGCGAGCTCCTTCGCGATCGCCTTCAGCCCCTGGGTGATCATCGAGATCTCGAGCACGCGGTTTTCCGGACGCGTTCCGATCGCGGGCCGCATCAGCTGGAGGTAATCGACCACGACGAGCGACAACCCCTGCGTCCGCTTCTGCCGGCGGCAGCGGGTGCGAAGCACCGAGATCGTGATCGCCGGCGTGTCGTCGATCAGCAGCGGCAGCGACTGGAGCTCGCGCGACACCTGCACGAAGCGATCGAAATCACGCGCCCCGATCTCGCCGCGACGGATCCGCTCGCCCGACACGCGCGCCTCCTCGGCCAGCAATCGGGTCGCGAGCTGGTCCGCGCTCATTTCGAGCGAGAACATGATCACCGATCCCTTCGGCACCGTGTCGCCTTCCCGCCGCGCCGCGTCGAGCAGCGAGCGCGCCGCGCCGAAGGCGATCTTCGTCGCGAGGGCCGTCTTTCCCATGCCGGGCCGGCCGGCGAGGATCAGCAGGTCGGAAGGGTGCAGCCCGCCCGTCTTCGCATCGAGATCGCGGAGCCCGGTCGTCAGCCCCGACACACCGCCTTCCCGGTGGAACGCGGCCTCCGCCATCTCGATCGCGCTCGCGAGCGCGCGCTCGAAGGTGACCGGCCCGCTGCCGCCCGCGCCCTTCTCGGCGAGCTCGAACAGCGATCGCTCGGCCTGCTCGATCTGGCCGCGTCCGTCGAGCGCGTCGTCCGCGCCGCCGAACGCGTCGTTCACCAGCGTTTCGCCGATCTCGATCAGCTGGCGCCGGACCCAGGCATCGTGGACGGTACGGCCGTATTCGGCGGCGTTGATGATGCCGACCATCGACGCGAGCAGCTGCGCCAGGTAGGCGGTGCCGCCGACCTCCGCGAGGGCGTCGGCATGCTCGAGCTCCGCCTTCAGAGTCACGGCGTCGGCGAGCTGGCCGGCCTCGACCCGTCGCGCGATCGCCGCGAAGATGCGGCCGTGCACGGGATCGACGAAATGTTCGGCGACCAGAAAGTCGGCGACCTTCTCGAACGCCTTGTTGTTCGCGAGCAGCGCGCCGAGCAACGCCTGCTCCGCCGCGAGGTTCGAAGGAGGAAGCCGCGCGTCGCCGAGCACCGACACGCCATCGGCGCGCGGGCCGTCCGTTCGATAGACTGTGTTCACCGCGCGAACCTAGCCGCGATGCGGCCGCGGGTCTCCGCCGGACCCCTGTGGACCGTTGTGGATCACGTGGATGACCGGCCGGTCTGCCCCGGCAGGGCCGTTCCGGTGATCGCCGCCGCGCGCACGACCTGGCGCGCCGTCGCAAGACGCGCCGCGACGAGCACGGCGCGCGCTTCGGCGATCGCGACGTCCAGCGTCTCGTTGATTACGAGATGGTCGAATTCCGGCCAATGCGCGCTTTCCGCCCGCGCGGCCTCCATGCGGCGGCCGATCTCCGCCTCGTCGTCCTGCCCCCGTGCCCGCAGCCGGCTCGCGAGGGCGCCGAGATCGGGCGGCAGCATGAACACCGAAACGACATCTCCCGGGAGCGCCGCCCGAAGCTGGCGATGACCCTGCCAGTCGATGTCGAACACGACATCGCGTCCCGCCGAGAGCGCCGCCAGCACCGGCGCCCGCGGCGTGCCGTAGAACCGGCCGAACACCTCGGCCCACTCCACGAGTTCGCCGCCGCCCACCATGCGGTGGAAGGTCGCCTCGTCGCGAAAATGATAATGCACGCCGTCCACCTCGCCGGGCCGCGGCTGGCGCGTCGTGACGCTCACGCTGTCCACCAGGTTGCGGTCGCCGGCCCGCAGCGCGTTCGCGATCGTGCTCTTGCCTGCGCCTGACGGCGCCGTGATCACGAGGCAGAGACCCCGTCGCGCGGCCGCCGCGACCGCAACTCGCCGCGCGTCGGCCGCGGCCGGGTCGGCCGGC
>CAXUBA010000024.1:0-294 GCA_964249205.1 uncultured Acetobacteraceae bacterium
AAGCAGCAGCACGGCGTAGAGCGGTCCCGAGGTGCCGCCGATCACGCGCCGCAGCAGGGCCGCGATCCGCTCGAGCGTCCCGCGCGGGTTGGTGAGATCGACGTGCGGCAGGGCCGCCTCGATCGCCGCGGCGCCGCGCACGAGGCTGGAACCGAGATCGCCGTCGCCTACCAGCTGATCGAGCCGGGTCAGATTCGGCTCGGCCCCGCGGAGCGCCGCCACGATGCCGAGAAGGATCCCCCGCAGCACCGGCTCGTCCCGGCCGGCCGCTTCGGCCGACGACGCGGCGCCGGT
>CAXUBA010000024.1:304-3390 GCA_964249205.1 uncultured Acetobacteraceae bacterium
GCCGGTGACAGGTCCGTCGGTTCCGCCGCACGCACCCGCGCCTCGGTGCCCGGACCCGGCCAGGCCGCGGCGGACGCCGCCGCGTCGAGCAGCGCGACGCGGTCGTCCGTCAGCCGGAGCAGCGAGATCGAGCACCCCTGCATGTCGAGCGCGGTGAGGAAGGCGCCGATCCAGCTCCGCGCGACACCGATGCCGCTTGCGTCGAGTTGCGCGATCAGCGACCGCGCGACAATCAGCAGTTCCGACTGCGGCGTGCCGCCGAGGCCGTTCACGAGCACGGCCACCCGTTCGCCGGCGTGCAACGCCAATCCGTCGACGATCGTGCCGACCATCGTGGCGACGAGCGCGTCCGCCTCCTGCATCGGGAACCGGCGGACGCCGCGCTCGCCATGGATCCCGAGGCCGAGCTCGACCTCCGCCGGGCCGAGCGCGAACCCGGGCGACGCGGCGCCCGGGAGGCTGCAGCCCGACAGGGCGACGCCGACCGTCCCGAGATCGGCGATCGCGGCCCGGCCCGCGGCCGCGACCGAAGCGAGATCCTCGCCGGACGACGCCGCGGCGCCGACGACCTTGTGCACGAGAACCGTGCCCGCGAGCCCGCGGCGGCCGGCGTGCGAACCGGACGCCATCAGCGCGAAATCGTCGTCGACGACGATCATCTCGGTCGGGATGCCTTCGGCGCGCGCCAGCTCGGCGGCGAGCCCGAAGTTCAGCCGGTCGCCAGTGTAGTTCTTCACGACCAGCAGGACGCCGGCCTGTCCTCCCACCTGCCGGATCGCGGCGAGCACGGCGTCGGTGCTGGGCGACGCGAACACGTCGCCGCACACGGCGGCGCTGAGCAGTCCGGGCCCGACATAGCCCGCATGCGCCGGCTCATGACCCGAGCCGCCCCCGGACACGATCGCGACGCGCCCGGGCTCGGGCTCGCGCCAGACAAACATGTCGCGCGACGCGAGCCGCAGCTCCGGCCGCACCGCCACCAGCCCCTCGAGAACCTCGCGCACGAACCGTTCCGGCGCGTTCATCAGTTTCTTCATGGCTCCGCTCCCCGCTCGCCGATGCGTAGAACGCGCGGACTTCCCCTTCGAGCCAGCGACGTCAGCCCTCGCCGTCCGCCTGCGACAAGGTTTCCCATGCTTCGATGTCCGCCAGCAGACCCGAAAGCTTCTCGCGCACCAGTCGGATCGCCGTCGGCCCGACAAGGATCTGCCGAGGCGGATCGGACGACGCGATCAACGTCGCCACGACCCGGCCGAGCGCGGCCGGATCGCCCCACCGGAGATGCGCCGTCCGCGCCGGATCGAACACCCAGTCGTAGTCGGGAACGGTCCGCGTCGCCTGCGACAGCGACCGGTCGCCCCAGTCGCTCCGGAACACGCCGGGCTGCACGGTCGTGACGCGGATGCCGAACGGCTCCACTTCCTGCGCCAGGGCGTCGCCGAGGCCGGTCAACGCGAACTTGCTCGCGTTGTAGGCGCCGAGCCCGGGGAAGCTCACGACGCCGCCCATCGACGAGATGTTGACGATGTGGCCGGCGCCGCGCGACCGCATCCCCGGCAGCACCGCCTTGATCAGCGCAACGGGGGCGAACACGTTGACCTCGAACTGCCGCCGCAGATCCGCGAGCGCCGTCTCTTCGACGACCCCGCGGTGGCCGTAGCCGGCGTTGTTGATCAGCACGTCGATCGCGCCCTGCGCCTCTTCCACCGAGCGCACGAGCGGCCGGATCGCGTCCGTGTCGGTGACGTCGAGGAGGCGCCCGATCGCACGTTTGGGCGCGAGCGCCTCGAACGCCCGCCGCGCGTCCGCCGTCCGCACCGTGCCGACCACGAGATGGCCGCGCGCGAGCAGCGCCTCCGCCATCGCGCGGCCGAGCCCGCTGGAAACGCCGGTGATCACGATGGTCTTGGTCATGTCCTCGCTCCTCCGTCGCCGAAAGAGGTGAGCCGCGGCCCCCGTGGCGGTAAGCCGTCCGATCCGGGATGCATTGCTGCACGGGATGGGACAATGGCGGACGGGACATGGCGGGAGCTGGACGCGGTGCTCGCGGTCGCGCGACACGGCAATTTCCGCCGCGCCGCCCGCGCGCTCGACATGTCGTCCTCGGCGCTGAGCCACGCCGTCGCGGCGCTCGAGGCTCGCATCGGGGTTCGCCTGTTCCACCGCACCACGCGGAGCGTCGCCCTGTCCGAGGCGGGCCGCCGCTTCGTCGAACGGATCGGACCCGCGCTCGACACCATTGCCGACGCCCATGCCGAGGCGGCCGGCGCGCAGCTCTTCCCCTCCGGCACGCTCCGGATCAACGCGTCCACCGCCGCGTCACGTTTCTTCGTGCCAGCGGCCGCCGCGTTCCTCGCCGCGCACCCCGCCGTCCGCCTCGATCTCGTGTCCGAGGACGGGCTGGTGGACATCGTCGCCCGCGGCTTCGACGCCGGCATCCGCCTCGCCGAGGCGGTCCCGGCCGACATGGTATCCGTGCCGTGCAGCCCCGCCATCCGCTTCGTGGTGGTCGGGGCGCCCTCCTACCTCGCGACCCGCGGCGAGCCGCTCGTCCCGGCCGACCTCGCCGGCCACGACTGCATCCGCCGTCGCGTCGCGAACGGCAGCCTCTACGCGTGGGAGTTCGAGCGAAACGGCGAGGACCTGCGGATCGAGGTCGATGGCGCCTTCACCGCCGATCACGAGCAGGCGATGCTGGAAGCCGCCTCGGCCGGGCTCGGCCTCGCCTATTTGCGAAGCTGGACCGCCGCCGAGGCGCTGGACGCGGGCCGCCTGCGTCAGGTCCTGCACGACTGGACACCGCCGCATCCCGGCTTCCGTCTCTACTACGCGGGCCACCGTCACGTGCCGAGTGGCCTTCGCGCGCTCGCGGCCTTTCTCCGGGCGCGCGGCGCGGCGACCGCCCGCCTTCCACCCTGAACGCGCATCCGACACAGGGCCAGGGAACGCCCTGGACTTCGCCCGGTCGAACGGGCACGGATCCCCCGCCATGGACGACCTCCTCCGACGCTTCAGCGACACGCTCGGTCCGGGCGGCGTGCTCAGCGGCGACGACGCCGCGCCCTACGCCGTCGACTGGCCCGGCG
>CAXUBA010000024.1:3400-15353 GCA_964249205.1 uncultured Acetobacteraceae bacterium
GCCGCCCGCTCGCCGTGCTCCGCCCGCGATCCACCGCCGACGTCGCCGCCGCCGTCCGCCTCTGCGCCGACAGCGGCGTCGCGATCGTGCCGCAGGGCGGCAACACCGGTCTCGTCGGCGGCGCGACCCCGGACGCGACCGGACGCGAGGTCGTGCTCAGCCTCAGCCGCATGACCGCGATCCGCGCCGTCGATCCGGTCGGCCTCACCGTCGTCGCCGAAGCGGGCGCGACGCTCCGCGCCGTCCAGGACGCCGCCGCGGCCGCCGGCCTCGTGTTCCCGCTGTCGATCGCGTCGGAAGGCACCGCGACCGTCGGCGGCGTGCTGGCGGCGAACGCCGGCGGCTCCATGACGATCCGCCACGGCAACGCCCGCGACCTCGCGCTCGGCATCGAGGCCGTGCTTCCCGACGGCGAGGTGCTGCACGGCCTCCGCCGCCTCCGCAAGGACAACACCGGCTACGCGCTCCGACACCTGCTGATCGGATCGGAAGGCACGCTCGGGATCATCACCGCCGCCGTGCTGACCCTCTGCCCCGCGCCCCGGCTCCGCGTCACCGCGCTGGTCGCCGTCCCCTCGGCCGCCGCGGCCGTCAGCCTGCTCCGGCGCCTCCGCGCCGCCGACCCGGGCGCCATCCTCGCCTTCGAATACATGTCGGCCGAAGGCGTCGAGCTGGTCGAACGCCTGGTCGACGGCGTCGGAGTGCCGCTCAACACGCGCGGCACGCCCACCGTGCTGCTCGAACTCGTGTCCGAGCACGACGACCCGGCGCTCCGCCCGCTCGCCGAGACCGTGCTCGGCGAAGCGCTCGAGAGCGGCGAGGCGCTCGACGCCGTGCTCGCCGAAAGCGAGACGCAGCGCCTCGCCATCTGGCGGCTCCGCGAGGAGCACACCGAGGCGCAGGCGCGCGCCGGCGCCTCGGTCAAGAACGACGTGTCCGTACCCGTGGAGCGCATCCCGGACTTCCTCGCCGAGGCGACCGAGGCCTGCGCGGCCCTGATCCCCGGCATCCGCGCGGCGCCGTTCGGCCATCTCGGCGACGGCAACATCCACTTCAATCTGGTGCAGCCCGAGGCGATGACGCGCGACGCGTTCCTCGCCCGCGGACACGAGATCATGGACGCGGTCTCCGCCGTGGTCCGGCAGCACGATGGCTCGTTTTCCGCCGAGCACGGCGTCGGCGCCCTCAAGAGCGACATGATGCCGTCGTGGCGCGGCGGCGCGGAGCTCGAACTCATGCGCCGGATCAAGGAGGCGATCGATCCGCGCGGGATCATGAACCCGGGAAAGCTGTTGCCGCCGCGTCCGTGACGCCGCGGAACCGCGGCGCCGACGTGCGACGCCCGCGCGCGTCACGTCACCGGACCGGAACGCTGCTCAGATCGCGATCGCGTCACGCGTCCGTCGCGAAGCGAATGGCTCCGAGCGCTGGCAGGATCGACCGGCGCGAAGGCGACGATCGCGCCGCGGCGCCTCAGGGATCGATAGGGAAGCGGCGGCGGCGTAAGCGACCCGTAAGCCGGGGCGAGCGCGGAGCCACGCCGACGCGCGCCCCACGAAGCGCGGGACCGATCGCGCTCCGGATTGCTCCCGGCTCCGACGAACGGTTCGGACCGCCGCTCGACGCTACCCGGCCCTCGGCTCGTATCCCGCGAGATGCGACACGAACGGCTTTCCCGCCGCCGCCGCGGGATCCGTGAAATGGACGTCGCACGGATCCCGGCGCGGCGTGTCCGCCGTCAGGAACACCACCGGTTCGTCGCCGACCGGCTCGATATGATGCACCACGTCGCGGCCGAAGATCACGAGCTCGCCCGCGCCGATCTCCCGCGGTGCCTCGTCCGCGATCCCGAAGCGGCAGCGGCCGCGCACGACGAACAGCAGCTCGTCGCATCCGGCGTGACGGTGCGGCGGCAACGTGTCGTAGAGCCGGAACACGCGCACCGACGCCGTCTCGCCGTCGCGCAGATACGCGTCCATCAGGCGCGTCCCGCAACGTGCGGGGAAGCGGTCCGCGACCTCGTTTACGTCGGCGAACACCGAGCGCGCGTCCGTCATCGCCACCATCTCCTTCGAGCCGTCCGGACCGATCGCCGGTTCCCGCAGCCGGGCCAAACCCGGCACCGGGCGCAACCGCGGTCGAGGCCGCGTCTTAGGTCGGCACGCCGCCAGACGAGCCGGAGATCACCCATGCGCCTGTCCCCGCTTCCGCCCAAATCCCTCGACCTTTTCGTGCGCGCGCTGCACGACGACATGACGGCCGTCGTGGCCGAACGGCTGCACGGCTTCGTGTCACGACGCGACGACGGCGCGCTGATCGGACCGTTCGCACCGATGCTGCGCTTCCCGCAGTTCGGCGCTCCGCTCTGGGCCTACACGAAGGCGCTGATCGAGCACGCCACGCTGCCGAAAACCGTCCGGGAAGTCGCGATCCTCGTCACCGGCGCACGCTTCAACAGCCGCTACGAACTTTACGCCCACGAGCACGTCGCGGCCGGCGTCGGCCTGTCCGCCGCCACGATCGCGACGATCGCCGCGGGACAGCGGCCAGCCGACCTCGGCGCCGCCGAAGCGACCGCCTACGATTTTGCGTCCGCGCTGGCGGGCGGCCGGTACGTGCCCGGCTCCACCTGGGAGGCGGCGCGCGACGCGTTCGGCGAGGACGGCGTGGCGGAGCTGGTGTTCCTGGTCGGCGGCTACAGCGTCGTGTCCGTGGTGCTGAACGCCTTCGACATGCCCGTGCCGGACGGAGACGCGTCCGCCGGCTGAGCCGCCGAATCCGCGGTCACGCACCCTGCTGGAGCACCGGCCCGGACAGGAACAACGCCGTGTTCACCACGCCGAGATGCGTCAGCGCCTGCGGCATGTTGCCGATCAGCTTCTGCGTCGGCACGTGGAATTCCTCGCTGAGCAGGCCGACGTCGTTCGAAAGCGCGATCACGCGCTCGAGCATCTCGCGCGCCTTGTCGTCGCGACCCTGCAGCTTGTAGCAGTCCGCGAGCCAGCACGAACAGGCGAGGAACGCCCCCTCGTCGCGACCGTCGAGCTTCGCCGGCATGCGCCGCACCAGGCCGCCTTCGGTCATCTCGTTCTCGATCGCCGCGATCGTGGCCGCCATGCGCGGATCGTCGGCCGGAAGGAAGCCGACCAGCGGCAACAGCAGCAGCGACGCGTCGAGCGCGGTGCCGCCGAACTCGCGCACGAACCGGTTGCGCCCCCCATCGAAGCCGCGCGCGCACACCTCCGCGTGGATGAGGTCCCGCACGCCCGCGAGACGCGCGAGCAGCTCGGGATCGCCGTTCCCGTGCGTCTCGTTCCCTTTCAGGAAACGATCGATCCCGACCCAGGCCATCGCCTGCGAGTAGGTGTAGCGCTGCGGCTCGCCGCGCGTTTCCCAGATGTCGGATCCCGGCTTGTCCCAGACCTGCTCCAGGTGGAGGACCAGCGCGTGCTCGATGTCGATTCCCCGGTCGGTGCGGTCGATGCCGCCGCACGCCGCGACGTGGAAGCTGTTCAGGAGCTCGCCGAAAACGTCGAGTTGGATCTGGCCCGATGCGGCGTTGCCGACCAGCACGGGCTTCGCGCCCTGGTAGCCCGGCAGCCAGGTCGCCTCGAACTCCGGCAGCCGGCGCGATCCGTCGAGCCGATACATGATCTGCATCTTGTCCGGAGATCCGGCGATCGCGCGGAAGATCCAGTCGCGCCAGCGTTCCGCCTCGTCGCGATAGCCGGCGTTCAGCAGCGCGCTGAGCGTGAACGTCGCGTCGCGCAGCCAGCAATAGCGATAGTCCCAGTTCATCGAACCGTTCGGCTGTTCCGGCAGTCCCATCGTCGCGGCCGCCAGCAACCCGCCGGTCCGCCGGTGGATGAGCGCCCGGAGCGTGATCAGTGATCGCTTGACCGCCGCCGGCCAGTGGCACGGCTTGTCGAAGCGGCCGATCCAGTCCTGCCACTCGCGCTCGGTGTCCCGTAGCAGGGCATCGGCGTCGGCCACGTCGCCGACCGGGTCGGTGCTGTCGCGATACGCAAGGACGAACGGGACCCGCTCGCCCTCTTGGACATGAAACAGGGCGTGACCTTCCGCCACGCCCGCCACGATATCGACCGGGCTGTGCAACACGACCTGGTCCGGTCCGACCTCGAACGAGAGCCCCTTTTCGGAGGCCCGTGACCAGGGCGGCATTTCGCCGTAGTTGAAGCGAAGCCGCAGCCGGAGGCGAACCGCCGGCGTCCCGCTCACACCTTCCACGATCCGGATCAGCATCGACGTGCCGTCCTGACGACGCATGAAGTCGATCAGCCGGAACGCTCCGTCCTCTGACGTGAACGTCGTTTCCAGCACCAGCGTGTCGCCGCGATACCGGCGCGACACCGATCGGAGGAACCCGTCGGGCGCGATCTGCCAATGCCCGTGGCTGTCGTCGCCGAGGAGCGCCGCCATGCAGGCATCGCTGTCGAAGCGCGGCCAGCACAGGAAGTCGACCGAACCGCTCCGCGAGATCAGCGCGCAGGTTTCCCCGTCGCCCACCAATCCGTAGTCGCTGATTTCGGATGCCATGAGTTCCCTTCCGCCGGACCGCGGCGAGGCCGGTCAGAAATCGTAGCGTCGGGCGAGCTGGTGAAGAACCGCGACGCCGAGCGCGGCACCGATCGAGCCGAGAACGATCCGGTGCCGGTCGGTGAACATCTCCCAGCTTCCGAGACGCGCCTGCTTGTCGAAGCGACCATGTGCGGCATAGTCGCCGGCAACCGGCTCGAACAAATTGGCGGGCGCATCGGGCGCGAGCTTCGTGTCGGTCAGCTGCCCCTTGTATCCGGCCGTTGCGAGATAGCGGTCGATCAGGCCGGGCGCGATTCGGTTCGCGAGGATCGCCTTGACCGTCGGAAAGCCGACCCAGACGTCGCGCCGCTTGTGCGTCGCGGCGAAATAGATCGCGCGCGCGGGAACCTCGGGCTGGAAGATCGGCGCGACCGGCTGCGCCTTCACGCCCATCTTGTTCATCGCCCAGTCGAACTGCGGCGTGTTGACCGCCGGAAGATCGACCATCGCGATGTGGATGTTTAGCTTGTCGTGGATGATCTCGGACCGGAGACTGTCGGTGAACCCGCGGATCGCCGCCTTGCCGCCGCAGTAGATTGCCTGAAGCGGCACCGACCGATAGGCGAGCGCCGACCCGACATTGACGATCGTGCCGTGGTTGCGGACGCGCATCCGGCTCAGCGCCGCCATCATGCCATGCACCTGGCCGAGATAGGTCACCTTCGTGCCGCGCTCGATCTCGGCTGCGGTCAGCTTGCTGACGGGTGCGAACACCGTCGCCATCGCGACATTCACCCAGGCGTCGATCGGCCCGAGTTCCTGCTCCGTCCTGGTCGCGGCATGTTCGACGGCATCCGCATCGGCGACGTCGGTCGGGATCGGCAGGGCGCGGACGCCGAACCTGCGGATCTCTTCGGCGGCCTTCTCGAGCCGATCCGGATCACGCGACAGCAGCGCGACGTCATAGCCGTTCTTCGCGAATTCGTCGACGACCGCACGCCCGACGCCGGCGCCCGCGCCGGTGACCACTGCTACGCGCGACATGACCGTCTCCAGAAACTCACGTCATAGACGACGGGGCCTGTCGTCCGGTTTGCCGCCGCACCCGGCGACGCGAAATTTAACGCCGATCGATGGACGCGCGGGACCGACCGGCCGCGGGATCGATGCGCGTCGGGCCGCCGCGGCCCGGGTCCCGACCGGTCACACGCGAACCGGTCCCGCGTCCGACGCGTGGCGAGTTCCGTCGCGCAGGAACGGACGTCTCGTTCTCGCTGTGAGACAATCGCGAAAGTCCGCGCCTGAACCGCGGTTGCGGCGATCGGAAACGCGCGACACGCCCCTCGGCGACGTCGGCCATGGCCCGCACCGTCGCCGTGGCATCGCGGCTGCGGCAACTCCGGTCGGCGCGAGGGAAACCCGACCGTGCCGGGGTCGCGCGCCGAGCGGTGCTCGCGGCCGGAGGCGTGCCGCAGCCGTCCGCCCGTCCTCGCTTCAAGCGACATCCGCACGCACGCCCGTTGCCGACGGCGATCCGAACCGACGCGCATCCGCACGCGCCCCTCCGAACACCGCTCAGCCGTTCCGTCGGAGATGGTCCTGGAGCGCCCGATCTCGCGCAGGAGACGATGGAGCGCGTCGCCGTCGAGCCCCGTCGCGGCCCCGAGGCAGGGCGGCACCAGGCGCGCCTTGTCGCGGAGCGCCGCCCGGCGTCGGTCAGCTTGATCCGCACCTGCCGCTCGTCCGCCGGATCGCGCGTTCGGGTCAGCAGGCCGGCCGTCTCGAGACGTTTCAGCAGCGGCGTCAGCGTCGCGCTGTCGAGCCCGGGCACGTCTCCGAGACCGCGGACGGTGACGTCGTCCGCCGCCCAGAGCGCCACAAGGAGCTGCCCTTGCCCACGAACGTCCTTTATCGCACCAGCGCGTCGGCCACCGACGGCCGCGACGGTCGTGACGCCACCGAAGAGGGGCACGCTCGACGTCGCGCTGAGCACGCCGAGAGAGCTGGGGGCGCCGGCAACAATCCGGAGCCGCTGTTCGCCGCCGGCTACTCGGCCTGCTTCCTCGGCGCCATGAAGTTCGTCGCTTCCCAGGGCGGCACCGCCAAAGGTCCCCGGTCGACACGCGCGTCGCCACGACGGTCGGGATCGGCCCGCGCGACGAGGGCGGATTCAAGCTCGACATCGCGATCGCGGTTTCGCTGCCGGGCGTCCCGCACGACCAGGCCGAGACGCTGGTCGAGCGCGCACCAGGTCTTCCCTCATTGGAACGAGATCGCAACGACGTCGCGGTCAGGCTTTCGGTCGCCGCGTCGCCTCAGGGGGCGCGGTGGCGTTTGAACGGTACAACGATTTCCAAGCGCCGGCCGCCAGCCCCTCCCGCGTCGTTGACATCCGCGTGACCGCCATGGTGTCTGCCCCCACCGCGATCGCGGGAGGGAACCGAACCGCCCGATGTCCGATAGTGTCTCTTCGGCCTGGTGGCGCACGACCGGCCTCGACCGCTATGTCTTCCGCCAGCTGGTCTTCGCCCTTGTGGCCACGACGGCCGCTCTCGCAGCCCTGATCTGGCTTACCCAGTCGCTCCGTTTCGTCGAGCTGGTGGTCGATCGCGGCCTGTCGCTCTGGACCTTCCTCGAGCTCACCGGCCTGTTGATCCCCGGCTTCGTCGCCGTCATCCTGCCGATCACCACCTTCGTCATCGTCCAGTTCGTCTACCAGCGCCTCGCGTCCGACCGCGAACTGACGGTCATGCGCGCCGCCGGCCTGTCGCCTTTCGCGCTCGCCCGACCCGCTCTCGGCTGCGCGCTGCTCGTCACCGCCGCCTGCTACGTGCTCGACGTCTGGGTGGTGCCGGCGAGCTACCACGAGTTCCGCACCTTCCAGTTCGAGATCCGCAACCGGATCGCCGCCTTCATGCTGCAGGAAGGGGTGTTCACGCCGCTTTCGTCGTCCATGACCGTCTACGTCCGCCGGCGGAGCAACGACGGGACGCTGCACGGCATCCTGGTCGAGGACGACCGCCAGCCCGACCGCCACGCGACCATCCTCGCCGAGCGCGGTCGGCTGCTCGACGAGCCCGACGGCACGCCGGACGTCGTGCTCTACGACGGGTCCCGCGAGGAAGTGGACCGTCACACCGGCCGGCTCGACGTGCTCACCTTCGCCGAGAACACGATCTCGCTCACCAGCGACGACCACGACGACAACAGCCAGTTCCGCGACGCGACCGAGATGTCGATCCCGGAGCTGATGCATCCCGACGCGCGCACCACGCTGGCCCGCGACCGCGGCAAGTTCCTCGTGGAGGCACACCGCCGCCTCACCGCCCCGCTCACCGCGATCGGCTTCGCGCTGATCGCGCTCGTGTCGGTGCTGACCGGCGCCTTCTCGAGGAACGGCAACGTCGTCCGCCCGATCCTCGCGATCGCCGCCGTGGTCACCCTGCTCGCGCTCGGCCTCGTGATCCAGAACCTCGCGTCGCGCCTGCCGGCGCTGATCCCGCTGATCTGGCTCGACGCGACGGTGCCCGCGGTCGCCGCGGGCGCCCTGCTGTTCGGTCCCGCGGTCACCGAACGGCGCCGCGCCGCGCCGTCGCGCCAGCCCGCCGGCCTGACGGCCCGCTGACATGCCGGTCGCGGCCACCCTCTCCTTCTACATCGCGCGCGCCTTCTCGCTCGCCGTCGGCGCGATGCTGCTGTCGCTCACCGGCCTCGTGTCGCTGTTCGACTACATCGAGCTGCTGCGCCGCGCCGCGACCCGCCCCGACGTCCCGTTCACCCTGCTGACCGAGATCTCGGCGCTTCGGATGCCGTTCTATGCCGTCCAGATCCTGCCGTTCGCCGTGCTGCTCGGCGGCATCCTCGCCTTCTGGCGGCTCACCCGCTCGTCGGAGCTGATCGTCGCGCGCGCCGCCGGCGTCAGCGCCTGGCAGTTCCTCGCCGCCCCGCTTGCGGCCGCGATGCTGTTCGGCGCCTTCGCAACCGGGGTGGTCAGCCCGGTCTCGTCCGCGATGTACGGCCGCGCCGCGACGCTCGAGGATGCGGCGCTCCGCGCCGTCCCGAGTGCGGTCGCGCTGAACGGCGGCCAGCTCTGGCTCCGGCAGGCCGATCGCGGCCTGGTGCCGGACGGCGTCGCGATCCTGCACGCGAGGCGCGTCGCGCTGTCCCACCGCGTGCTCGCGGCGACCGAGGTCAGCGTGTTCCGGCTCGACGGCGACGACCGCCTCCTGTCCCGCGTCGAGGCCGGGACGGCCCGGCTCGAACCCGGCGCATGGTCGCTCGCGAACGCGCGAACGCTCCGGCCCGACCATCTGCCGGTCGCGATCGGCACCATGGCGCTGCCGACCGACCTTACCGTGCACCGGGTGCAGGAAGGCTTCGCCTCACCCGACACGCTTTCGGTGTGGCAGCTCCCGTCCTTCATCGCGCTGCTCGAGCGGTCCGGCTTCTCGGCGGTGCGTCACAAGCTCCGCTTCCAGAGCCTGCTTGCGCTGCCGCTGCTCGCGGGCACGATGGCGCTCGTCGCCGCCGGCTTTTCCATGCGCCCGGCACGACGCGGCGGCACCGCGCGGATGATCGGCAGCGGCGTCGGCGCCGGCTTCGCGCTGTTCACGATCTCCAAGATCGCCGAGGAGTTCGGCCAGAGCGGCGCGCTTCCCGCGGTGCTGGCGGCCTGGGCGCCGGCCGGCGCCGGTCTGATGTTCGCGCTCGCCCTTCTTCTTCATCTCGAGGACGGCTGAGCGATGCGATCCGCAACCCGGGCGGCCACGGTGTGTCGTGGCCTCCGCCGCGCGATCGGCGCCGTTCTCCTCGCCCTCGCGGCTCTCCCGTTCGGCATCGGTTCGGCCGACGCTCAGCTGTCGAAGCTCGCCGCGAGCGGAAGCGGGAGCGGCGGTGGAGGCGGCAACGGCAACAACGCGCCGGTCACCTTCCAAGCCGACAACGTGTCCTACGACAAGAGCCGCGCGCTGATCACCGCGACGGGCCATGTCGTCGCCTGGCAGAACGGCAACGTCCTGCTCGCCGACCGGGTCACCTTCGACCGCAACACCGATGTCGCCGCCGCGTACGGACACGTCGCGCTGGTGCAGCCGGACGGCGAGGTCATGTTCTCGAACTACGCCGAGCTCACGCAGGGAATGCGCCAGGGCGTGCTCGAAGGCATGCGCGCGCTGCTTGCCCAGAACGCCCGCCTCGCCGCCAACGGCGCGCGCCGCTTCGAAGGCAAGGTCAACGACCTTTCGCGCGCCGTCTACACCGCCTGCCAGGTCTGCGCGAAGCATCCCGACGAGGCGCCGTTCTGGCAGATGCGCGCGTCGGACGCGACGCAGGACGTCGAACACAAGCGGATTGAATACCGCGACGTCACGCTCGACATGCTCGGCATCCCGGTCTTCTACTTCCCCTACTTCTCCATGTCCGACCCGTCGGTGAAGCGGCAGAGCGGCTTCCTCGTGCCCGACATCGCCTTCACCGACGACTATCTCGGCACCTACGTCACCGTGCCGTATTTCTACGTGATCGGACCGTCCTCGGACGTCACGGTGACGCCCCTGCTGGCGACCGACAGCGGGCCGCAGCTCACCGCCCAGTACAGGCGCGACTTCAACAACGGCATCGTGCGCATCACCGGCGCGGTCGCCTACGACAGTTCGCGGCAGACCACCGGATCGAGCACGCTGCCGACCGACGACACCGCGCTCGACAGTCCCGAAGGCTACGTCTTCGCGCACGCGCGCTTCAACTGGAACGACAACTGGGACTACGGGGCCGACGTCAATCTCGCGACCTCCGCCAACTACCTCCGGGACTACCGCATCCCCGGCTACGGCGCCGACGTGCTCGGCTCCTCGGCCTATCTCGAAGGCTTCGGCGTCGGCAGCTACACGCGCGTAGACGCGCTGGCCTTCCAGGGCCTGAACCAGTACGAGGTCAACGACAGCGTCCTTCCCTGGGTGCTACCCCGCTACCTCTACGACCTCCAGCTCCCGAAGGACCCGCTCGGCGGGCGTCTCCGGATCGATACCGAGGATTTCGACGTCTACCGTCCGGACGGCACGTCCGACCAACGCGGGGCGCTCGTGCTGAACTGGAACCGCGACGCGCTCGGCCCCGCCGGCACGCTCTGGACGCTGACCGGCAACCTCCAGAGCGAGGTCTACAACGCGACCCGCCTCAACCTCATCCCGAACTACGAAGCGGTCACCGACGCGACCACCGCGCAGGCCCTGCCAACCGCGGCCCTCAAGGTCGCCTGGCCGTTCGTCCGGCTCGGCGCGCACGGGGCGTCGCAGATGATCGAGCCGATCGCGCAGCTCATCGCCGCCCCGCAGAGCGGCAACTCGATCCACGACAACATCCCGAACGAGGACAGCCTCGACTACGTCTTCACCGACAGCACCCTGTTCTCGCTGAACCGCTACGACGGCATCGACCGGCAGGACGGCGGTCTCCGCGCCAACGTCGGCGTGCACGGGAACTGGACCTTCCGGAACGGCATGTATGTCGACGCGCTCGTCGGCGAGAGCTTCCGGGACCACGTCGACGCCAACATGATGCCCGGCACCGGTCTCGAGGGGCATTCGTCCGACATCGTCAGCCGGGTTTCCTTCGTGCCAACCAGGTGGCTCGACTTCACCGCGCGAGACCGCGTCGATCCCCGAAACGGCGACATCACCTTCGCCGACGGCGTCGTCACCGCCGGCGTCAACCTGTTCCGGGTCGGCGTCGGCTATGTCTACAGCTCGACGAACCCGTACTACTTCGACGATACCGACTACCGGATCGCGGCGCAGATCTCGCCGGCCTTCTACCTGCCGCGCAACGAGATCACGGTGAACGCTTCGACCCACGTGGGCCACTGGACCCTGTCCGGCTCCGTCGAGGACAACCTCGCGAACGAGCAGTACACCGGCTATACTGGCTACACGTATGGCTCGAAGCTCGTGGCGATCGGCGGCAATCTCGCGTGGTCGAACGACTGCTTCACCGCCAACCTCAACTATTCCGATCGTTTCACCTTCATCAACGGCGACAACGGCGACCGCACGATCCTGCTGACGTTCATCTTCAAGACGCTCGGCGCGATCGGCGTGAACGGTTGAGGCGGCGGCCGGCCCAGTGCAGACCCGCGCCTGACCCGTGTCGCGCAAGACCAGAACCCGGCCGTCCCAGGTCGAGCCGGATCCCGGAACCGCATTTTCTTCCGATCGAACGATTTCGTTTGCCCGGACAATGCTCTAGAACCCGCGCTTCCGCCGGAATGCACCGATCATGATCCGATCCGTCCCGACCGCGCTCACCTTCCTGTCCGCGCTGGCGCTCGCCGCGGGCGCCGACGCACAAACGGTCGTCCATCACCATCGCCACCACGCCGCCGCCGCCGCCGCGACATCGAGCGGCCACGCGGACGCCG
>CAXUBA010000024.1:15453-23630 GCA_964249205.1 uncultured Acetobacteraceae bacterium
CGCCGTTCCCGCCGACAGCATCGTCGCGGTCGTCAACGGCGACGCGATCACCGCGTCCGACGTCGCCAACCGCGAGAAGCTTTTCGCGCTTTCGACCGGCATGCAGATCGACCCCGCCGTGCTCGCGCGTCTCCGGCCGCAGATCACCGCCCAGCTGATCGACGAGAAGCTCCGTACCCAGGAGATGCAGCGGCGGAAGATCGTGATCACGCCCGACCAGATCGCCAAGGCGATCGCCGGGATCGAGAGCCGCAACGGCATGAAGCCGCACGCGCTCGAGGACAAGCTCACCGCGCAGGGCGTCGCGCAGACGACGCTGATCGACCAGATCCGCGCGCAGATCGGGTGGGAATACATCCTTCGCGGCGACCTCGGCGCCCGAGCGCGGGTGACGCCGCACGAGATCGACAGCCGCGAGGAGCTGCTCAAGCAGGAGCAGGGCCAGCCCGAATACAACATCAGCGAGATCTTCATCCCGGTGGACGACCCGACCCGGGCGGCGGACGCCGAGCGTTTCGCCTCCTCCGTCATCTCGCAGCTCCGCGCCGGCGCGGCCTTCGGCGTCGTCGCGGCCCAGTTCGGACAGGGTCAGGCGGCGCTCGACGGCGGCCAGCTCGGCTGGGTGCAGGAAACGCGGCTCGACCCCGAGGTCGTCTCGGTGCTTCGCCAGATGCCCACGGGCGCCGTCAGCAACCCGATCCGCGTCGCCGGCGGCTACGACATCGTGACGCTGCACGGCAAGCGGACGGTCGGAAACCAGATGGAAACCGTCCTCCATGTTCGGGAAGCCTTCTTCCCGTTCAGCACCAATCTCGACCCGCAGCACCCGACCGCCCAGCAGCAGGCCCAGCTCGCACTCGCCCGCAAGAGCGTCGGCGCGTCCTGCGACGCGCTCGCGTCGATTGCCAAGCAGCAGGGCGAGGCGCGACCGGCCGATCCCGGCCCGCTCGTGCTCGCGTCGCTCAATCCGCAGATGCAGAGCGTGCTCGCCCCGATCCCGCCGGGCGGCACGACCAAGCCGCTCGTCTCGCTCGACGGCATCGCGGTGATCGGCGTCTGCGCCAAGGACCAGGAAAACCTCGCGCAGGAATCCCGCGACCAGATCGCCAACACCCTGCTCAACGAGCGCGTCGACCTCGCGGCCCGGCAGGAAACCCGCGATCTCCATCGCCGCGCGGTGATCGACGATCGCGCCAGCTGAGGCGGGTGCGGGCGGCGCGGCACGCCCGCTGCCACCGCTCGTCGAGGTCATCCGGCGGCACGGCCTCGAGCCGCGGAAATCGCTCGGCCAGCACTTCCTGCACGACCCGTCGCTCCTGGCCCGGATCGTCTCGCTCGCCGGCCCGCTCGCCGGCCGGCACGTCGTGGAGATCGGTCCGGGTCCGGGCGGCCTGACCCGGGCGCTTCTCGCCACCGAGGCCGAACGCGTCGATGCGGTCGAGGTCGACGGGCGTGCCATCGCCGCGCTGGCGGAGCTCGCCGAGGCCCATCCCGGGCGGCTCCTGATCCACCAGGGCGACGCGCTCGCGACCGACCTCCGCAGCCTAGCGCCCGCCCCGCGGCACGTCGTCGCGAACCTCCCCTACAATGTCGGCACGCCGATCCTGGTCGCCCTGCTCCGCGAGGCCGCTGCCTGGGAACGCCTCACGCTCATGTTCCAGTTGGAGGTCGCCGAACGGATCGTGGCGACGCCCGGCAGCGACAGCTACGGCCGGCTTGCCGTGCTCGCGAACTGGACGACGAAGACCGATCTCGCGGCGACGATCCCCCCCGGCGCGTTCCTGCCGCCCCCGAAGGTCCACTCCGCGGTCGTGACCCTCGTGCCACGGGCGGCCCAGCCGTCGCCGGCGCTGTTCCGCGCCATGGAGCGCGTGACCGCCGCCGCCTTCGGTCAGCGCCGCAAGATGCTCCGCAGCGCCTTGCGCACGATCGGCGGCGAAACAGTGCTCGACCGCGCGGCGATCGACGGCAGGCGACGGGCCGAAACGCTCAGCGTCGCGGAGTTCGCCCGCCTCGCCGAAGCCGTCGCGTCGGCCTGACACGAAACGACACGCTACGCGACGAGCGCGTCCGGGCTTCTCGCGACCGTCACGATCTGCGCCCGTTCGGCGTCGACCATGTAGCCGCGCGTGAACGGCACCGCATCGACGGCCCGCGTCAGCTGGATCTGGAAGTTCATGTGCCGCTGCCGGCGGAACGCCAGTTCCGAACCCACGAGATAGACCTCGAACATCCGGCAGAACCGCTCGTCGTAGAGCGCGCGGATCGCCGCGCGGTTGGCCGCGAAGCGCGCTCGCCAGTGCGAGATGGTGCGGGCGTAGTGCAGGCGGAGGATCTCGCAATCGGTCGCCCAGAGTCCGCTCCGCTCGACCGCGGCCATCGTCTCGCTGAGCGCCGGGGAATACCCACCGGGGAAGATGTACTTGTCGAGCCACGCGTTGGTCGCGCCCGATCCTTCCGCGCGCCCGATCGCGTGGACCAGCGCGACGCCGTCCGGCCGGAGCACGTCGCGGACGCGCCCGAAGAACGTGTCGAAGTGCCCGATGCCGACATGCTCCAGCATCCCCACCGACACCACGCGATCGTAGCGCCGCGCCACGTGCCGGTAGTCGAGCCGTTCGAACCGCACCTGCCCGCCGAGCCCGGCCGCCTCGGCCCGTCTGCGGCTTTCCGTCAGCTGCTCGACCGACAGGGTGATGCCGGTCACCCGACACCCGTAATCACGCGCGAGCGTGATCGCGAGCCCGCCCCAGCCGGAGCCGATGTCGAGAACCTCGAGACCGGGGCGGTCGAGCTTCAGTTTCGATGCGATGTGCCGCTTCTTCGCCGCCTGCGCTTCCTCGAGCGTCTCGCCGCCGGTCTCGAAATACGCGCAGGAGTATTGACGGTCCTCGTCGAGGAACAGCGCGTAGAGCCGGCCGTCGAGATCGTAGTGGTGCGCGACGTTGCGTGCCGCGCGCGGCACGGGATTGTACTGCGCGAGACGCCGGCCGATCCACCGCGCGGCGCTGCGCGCCTCGACCATTAGGCCGAGAAGGCCACGCGTGTGACGCATCAGGAAATCGACGAGCTCGTAGAGCGTGCATTCGCGCGGCTCGATCGCGCCCTCCATCAGCGCCTCGCCGAAACCGATCGAGGGATCCCGGAGGATGCGGAGCGCGAGATCGGTCGCCCGGACGCGCATGCCGGCGACCTCTCCGCCGTCGCCGAAACGGACGATCCGTCCGTCCGCGTGTTCGACGATGAGGGTGCCGCCTTCGATCGAACCGGCCAACGTCATGTCGAGCATGCGGGACACGAGCAGGATCTCCCCCGGATTCGGTCGCGGGGGAACGATGGCGGATCGGTGAAGGATCGTCAAAACGCCGAGCGACGGAAAACCTCGCCGGAGCATCCCCCAGCGAGGTCCTCACCAAATCCCGATCTCGGGCGTGGCGTCAGGCGGTCGAGGTCTCGTCGGTGTCTCCGAACACGAACTCGGGCGCGTCGTCGTCGTCGGCGCCGATCGTCTCGCCGGCCTCCTGACGTTCCGCCTCTTCCGGGGAACGCGCGACGTTCACCGTCACCGCAATGGAGACCTCCGGATGCAGGGCGACCCGGACGTCGGACAGTCCGAGCGACTTGATCGGCTGGTCGAGTTCGACCTGCGCCCGGCCGATTGTGAGCCCCGACGCGGTCACCGCCTCGGCGATGTCGCGCGTCGACACCGACCCGTAGAGCGAACCGCTTTCGCCGGCCGCGCGGATGATCACGACCGAAAGCCCGTTCATCCGCTCGGCGAGGCGTTCGGCCTCCTCCCGGCGCTTCAGGTTCTGCGCTTCGAGCTGGACGCGATCGGCCTCGAACTTCGCGCGGTTCTCCTTGCTGGCCCGGATCGCCTTGCCGCCCGGCAGCAGGTAGTTTCGTGCATAGCCCGGACGGACGCGCACGAGGTCGCCCATCTGGCCGAGCTTCTCGATGCGCTGGAGGAGGATCAGTTCGACGTTCTGCGGCATGACCGGCTCCTCACGCCACGATGTACGGCAGGAGCGCGAGGAAGCGCGCGCGCTTAATCGCGACCGCGAGCTCGCGCTGCTTCTTCGCCGAAACGGCGGTGATCCGCGACGGCACGATCTTGCCGCGCTCCGACAGGAAGCGGGACAGGAGGCGCACGTCCTTGTAGTCGATCTTCGGCGCGTTCGGTCCCGAGAACGGGCACGACTTGCGGCGGCGATAGAACGGGCGGCGGGCGCCGACGGCGGTGCGGCGCGCGGCGGGATTGATGTCGGTGCTGTCGGACATTCTCGATTACTCCGCGTCCGCCGTGTCGTGGACACGGCCCGGCCCTTCGTCTCCCGCACCACCGCGGGCGCGGAACTCCTCGCGATCGTCGTAGCCGCGCTTGCGGCCGCTGTCGAAACGTCCGGCCGGCTTCGGGCCGCGGAACCCGCGCTCGCGATCCTCGGACTTCCGCGACAGGATCGCGCTCGGCGCCTCTTCGATCTCGTCGACCCGGATCGTCATCGAGCGCAGCACGTCCTCGTTCAGGCCGAACTGGCGCTCCATCTCGCTGATCGATGCGGGCTTCGCGTCGAGACCGAGCAGCATGTAATGCGCCTTGCGGTTCTTCTTGATCCGGTAGGCGAGCGAACGGACGCCCCAGTATTCGCGCTTGCGGACCTGGCCGCCCTCGCCTTCGAGCCGCGTCGCGAACTCGTCGACGAGTGTCTCGACCTGCTGCTGGGTCACGTCGTTCCGTGCGATCAGCACGACCTCGTAAAGGGGCATGTCATCTCCCTGTGGCTGATCAACCCCGCCGCCCGTCCCCGTGGAGGACGGCGCGTCCACGATCCCGCGGACATGGGTATAGCCGGGCGCTCTGCCTCCGAGCCCCGGCAGGGAAGGGCAGGGCTTACAACACATCGGCGGTGCCGAGGCAAGCGCGACGCCGGTGCAGCCGGTCGCCCCGATGTCGCGGAACGGCCTCAGCCGCGGCAGGCGCGGCCGTAGCGCCGCAGCACCTCCCGCACCGCATCGAGCAGCAGCGTGCGCGGCGTCGCCTGGAGCGCGCCCGAGACCACCCGCTCCGCAGCCCGCGGCAAAAACTGGCTGACCAGCGTTTCCGCGATCGGCCGATCGCCGAGGACGTCGAGCAGGGACACGACGGCCGCGTCCACGTCCGGCGCCGGCCAGTAGTAGCGGATCCGGTCGCTGTAGCTGTAATGCCGCCAGACACGCTGCTCGTCCGCCGTTCCGCGGTAGTGGCTCCGCCAATGCCCGGGCTCGGCGAGCATCGCGCGTTCGGTCGCGTCGACGAGACGCGGGCGTCCCGGATGGAGGACGGACGCGACGGCGTCGAGCCCGTACAGCGCCTCGCGAAGCGCGAAGGTGAGGCCCGGCCCGACCTTCAGGATCGGAAGCCCGTCCCGGACCAGCCACCGGAGCGCCGCTTCCGGCTGGTAGTCGGTCGAATGCGCCTCGAACACCAGCCCCGGGAGCGCCGCGAGGGTCGCCGAAAGCGCGACCGCCTCGCTCGGGCGATACACGGCGACCGCCTCGTGGCCGAACTCGACGCCGGGCTGCACCACCATCGCGACCACCCGATCCCAGGCGGCCGGCGCGATGTCGCGGAACGCACGCTCGTGTACCGCATGGGTGGTCCAGACGGCCTCGGGCCGGGTCGGCCGCAGGTGATCGAGCGCTTCGGTTGCGCCACCCGGCGTCGGCACCTCGGTCCCGATGACGTAGACCGGCGCCGCACCGCCCGATGCCGCGGTGGCCGATGGGGCGGCTGCCTCCTCCGCGCGCGCCGCGAGACGGGCGGCACGCGCGGCCGTGATGTCGTCGGTAAGCGCGTCCGGCTCGCCCGCGCACCCCATGCTGCAGTCGAGATGCAGCTTGCCGTAGCCGGCGGCGGCGTAGGCCTCGATCATCCGCTCCGCCCGCGCCATCGCGTCCGCTTCCGGCAGGCCCCGCCAGGGATTGGGTCCGAGATGGTCACCCCCGAGGGTGAGAAGCGCCCGCGGGAAACCGACTTGGTCGGCGATCCCCTCCACGAGGTCGCGGAACCCGGCGGGCGTGAGGCCGGTGTAGCCGCCCTCCTGGTTGACCTGGTTGCAAGTCGCCTCGATCAGCACCTCGCCGCCGTCGGCGAGGCCCTCGACGAGCGCCGCCTCGATGACGATCGGGTGCGCCGAGCAGACCGAGGTGACGCCGACCGGCCGTCCCGCATCGCGTCGTTCGCGGAGCGAACGCAGCGTCCCGGTGCTCACGACCGGCCCTCCGATACGGCCCTGTGCGTCGCGATGAAGCGGTCGAGCGCGGCGAAATCCCCGGTTCCCTCCATCGGGCCGCGCACGCCGACGGCGCGCGCCCCGCTCGCATTGGCGTAGCGAAGGCTTTCCCCGACGTCGCGTCCTTGCAGCCAGCAGGTGACGAACGTCGCGCCGAAACAGTCGCCGGCGCCCGTCGGGTCGATCTCGTCGGCGGCGAAGGCGGGCGCGCGCACGGTGCCGTTCCGATCGTGCAGACTGGCTCCGTTCCGTCCGCGCTTGACCACGATCGTGCCGACGCCGAGCCCGAGAATCTCCCGGATGGCGTCATCCTCCGAGACCGCGTCCGTGAGCAGCAGGAGTTCGGGGCCGCTCGGCAGGAAGACGTCGCACTGCCGGAGCATCCCGCCAAGGGCGTCCCGCATGCCGGGTGCGGCCAGCATCTCCTTCCGGACGTTCGGGTCGAACGACACCGTGCCGCCCGCCGCCCGCACGATCGCCAGCGCCCGCATCGCCTCGTCGATCAGCCGGGGCGAGAACAGCGACGATCCCATGACGTGCAGATGCGTTGCGCGCGCCAGCACCGCCTCCGCTTCCGCGCCGAGCCGGGTTTCGCCGCAGGCGCTGTTCCGGATGTTGAAGACGAAGTCGCGTTCGCCGTCCGTCCGGTAGCGGACGAAGGCGCTTCCCGTCACGTGGTCGGGCGCGACGCGGATCGCCGACACGTCGACGCCGTCCGCGCGGAGCCGCTCGACGTTGAGCGTGCCGAAATCGTCGTCGCCGACGGCGGAGATGATCGCGGCCGGGTGACCGAGCTTCGCGACCTGGTCGATGAAGATCGCCGGCGCGCCGCTCGGGAACGGCCCCCGCAACGCGAGCGGCTCGCGAAATCCCGCGCCCGGGATCTCGGCCATGATCTCGACCACGATCTCGCCGATCGTGACGACGCGGGCCGCCGCCGTTGCTGCCATCGCGTCGTCGCCCCTGTCGCCCGTTCGATGCGACCGCATCAGCTTTGCCCCGAGCGCGCAAGACGCGCCGCCGCGGTCACGGGCGGTCCGGCGCGGTGCCGCCCTCGACCACGTAGGTCGTGATCGAGCGCCCGGGCAGCCGGTCGCGCATCACGCCCGACCCGTCGACCCGCAGCGGAGGCCCGGACACGAGGCCGGCCGCCTCCGTGGTCACGGTGCGCACCGGCGACACCCGACGTCCCGAAAGACCGAGCGCCGACAGATCGATCGCGTCCTCGACGGCATCGGCAAGGGGATTGATCAGGACGATCACCACCCGTCCGTCCGGTGTCCGCGCCGCCGCGATATCGTCGCCGCGCACCGGGAGGATCCGGTCGCCAGGTCGGATGTAGCGGGTGAACTGCGCGATCGCGTCGAACTGCCGCAGCTCGTGCGGCCGGCCATCCCGGAATTCGATCACGCCCCAGTCGGCTTGCCAGAAGCACCAGGCCTCGGCGCCGAGATCGACCATCGCTTCCCGGATCCACTCCGCCATCCGGATCGCGGCCTCGCTGGACGATTGCGGCACGAGGCAGCAGCCGACCTCGCTCGCCCAGAGCGGCACGCCGAGCCGACCGACCGTCTCCCGGAGCGCCGCTGGATCCCGCCCGTCGTACTGGTGGACGTCGATCCGGCCAAGGGCGGCGCGCGTGGCCGGATCCATCGCCCGGAGCCACTCGGTCATCCGGTCGAAGTCGTTCGGCTCGGTGCCCGATACGATCGTGCCGGTGCCCCGGAGGTCGCGTGCCAGCGCGCGCACGATCGCCGACTGCGTCGCGACCGTCGCGAAGCTCCCCTCTTGCCGGTTGCCGGCGACCCACCACCAGCCGTCCGGCTCGTTCACCGGGCTCACGCTCGCGAAGCGGATCCCCGTCGACGCGAAATGCCGCGTTACGGTCGCGACGCAGTCGGCGAT
>CAXUBA010000024.1:23640-23927 GCA_964249205.1 uncultured Acetobacteraceae bacterium
GCGTCGGCGCGGAGATTGTCCTCGCGCGGCTGCACAGCGCCGGCGACGCAGAGGCTCCGCGTCATCCACCAGGGCGCCGAGTTCGAGAATCCATCGACGATGTCGACGCCGCGCCGGATTGCTTCCCGCAGCATCCGCCGCTGGCTCCGGTCGCGCGACCAGTCGTAGGGCGCGTCCGGCCCGTCCCGGAACCCCTCCATCTCCGCCGACGAGGCGAGACCGGCGCCGGAACCCTGCCGGCACGGACGCGAGTCGGGATCCGCGCCGCCGCCGATGTTGTAGCGCAC
>CAXUBA010000025.1:0-22856 GCA_964249205.1 uncultured Acetobacteraceae bacterium
TTCCGCACGGGATGCCGACCACCGAGGCGGAACGGATCAACGCCGATCTGCTCGCCTTCGTCCGGAGCTGACCGCTCACCGCACGTGGTGCGCGTCTCGATATTCCCGCCCACGCGGTTCTCGTCGCGCTCGAGGCGGTGCTGCCAGAGTCGATTGCGATCATGAGCTTGCGTGACCTCCTGCTCAGTCTCCGCGAACAGAACGAAGCCGAACGGCGCCTCCAGCAGGAGAGATCGCACAGACGCGCCGCTTGGATCGCGGCCTATGACGAGATCGTCGCTGCGTTCGCGGCTGCCTTGGACCCGCTCGCGCGCGAAGGCCTTCTGACGGTCCAGGGCGTGAAGCAGGAGGTGCGGCATGCGGCCTGGGGAGACTACGAGGCGACCGTTCTCACCATCGAGGCGCCGGGAAAGCGCGCGGAACTGCGCCCCGTGAACGAGATCCATCCGGGATATGCCGCGCAGGCGCTGCTCGTTCGGCATCAGGAAGGAAAGAGACCGCGTGAGGTGAACCTCTACCTGTTCGCGTCCGAGACGGCGCCGAAAGGATGGCAGGTCCGAGTTTCCGATCTGCGTGGCATCTTCACGACGGATGTCGTGGTCCGGTCCGACACGGTCTTCGCGGACGTGGATGTCGAAGTCATTCACGCTGCGTTGGAGAAAGTGCTCGCGAACTGACCGTGTCGATTCGAAACGACGATTTGCTGCCCGCCGGCGCAGGCTGCCTCGTGTCCGATCGGTGACGCGTAGAGGGACGACCCCGCCCCTCCGGCAAGGAGCCACGGCCCGATCGACGTCGGCGAGACGCCGGCGGTGGAGGACACGTTCCGGACCGTCCCGCTCGCACCTCGATCTCAGGCGACCCGGGCGACGTAGTGTCCGCGTATCCATACCCAGCGAACGCCGTTCCAGCGCCAGTGGCCGGGTCGCCAGACGTAGTAGGCGGCCGGCGGCGGGGGCACCGCTTCCACGACGGGCGGCGGCGGCGGGCCCACCGACACGGGCGGCAGCGGTTCGTACACGTAGCAACCCGCCAGTCCGAGCAGCGACGCGATGATCAGGACCCTGCGCATCTTGCATCCTTCGAGAATACGGCATCCTGCCAGCCGATCATGGTGAAATCCCGTCAGAAATCGAGCGGCAGCCGCTCCTGGCCGGGTCCGCTCGCGTCCGGATCGGCGGCTCGTCGGCCACGCCTCGTCATCTCTTCTCGAGCCGTGAAGCGAACATCCGCGTTGTTCCCGCCCTCGCCGGCCGCGATCCGGGCGAGCGTGTCGTCGTCGAGATCGGTCCAACTCCGGCCTCGGTAAGGACCGAACGGAACACGAACCAGGCGTGCGGATTGTTCCGACCATTCGAGCAACGTCTCGACCGTCGCCGCTCCGAGCAGGTCGCGGAGGTGGTGGGCCGTCACGTAGGCGTCCGGCCCCGCACGGTGCGCGGGGAGCGCCGTCGCACGATCGAGCGTTTCGGGTCGTCGCCAGTAGCGAAGTCCCTGGTTCGAGTGCGTCGGCGCTTCGGGCCAGACCCGGAGCGCGCATTTCCAGGTGCAGATCCAACGCGTGCCCGACGCGAGCTTGCCGCACCACCTCTGCTCGAAGGCCGCCCGGTGAGCCGCGAACGCGATCGGGCGTGAGCCCACGGGCGCGAGCACGTCCGCGCCGGCGTCCGGCCAGGCGGGCGCGTCGACGACGTCCTCATCCACGATGTGGTGAATGGCCGACGTCTCCGCCGAGATCGGGCGCGGCGGCCGGACTAGGCGGGCGGACGGCGTCGACGTCGTGAGACGCCAGCCGCCGTCGCGTCGTCGTTCGACATCTTGCCAGCCGATCTCGACGATGCCGCCGTCGGTGAAGCTGTTCCCCGTCGTTTCCAGGTCGACAACCCGGATCATCGCCGGACCCGGGTCGACCGTTTCGATCGCACCCGTCACGACGGAAGCGCGATCGGGTCGTCGATCTCGGAACGCACGATCATCGGACAGGAGGCGACAAGCCGGAACCGGCCGGTCGCGGTGCCGAGTGACGCCGCGGCGGCGGCGAGCGCCCGCGACCGGACGGCACCGCCCCGCTTCCGCGCAGGCCGGAGCGCCCGGCGGTCTCGCCCGCAGCCCGCCGGATCCCGCACGCGATCAACGCGGTCAAGCGTCCGAGCCCCCGATCCGGAACCACGGGTCGACACGTAGAGACACGCTTAGAAGAGTTCCGGGAACGCAACGAAATGACCGTTGCGCCTAAGTCAAGGAGGTTCGGCTTGAGTTTCGACCAGGCATTCGCCTTGACCGTGTCTCCATCCGTCGAAGGCGGCTACTCGTGCGCATCGGGCGATCCGGGCAATTGGACCGGCGGCAACGTCGGCGCCGGCGAGCTTCAGGGCACGCAGTATGGCATCAGTGCCGCGTTTCTGCATGCCCTGCCGCCGGACGCACCCTATGCGCGCCGGAACCCGAAGTCGCTGACGCTCGCCGAGTGCAGCGTGATCTACCGGACGCATTTCTGGGACGTGATCCAGGGCGACACGCTGCCGCCGCCGATTGCCGGCCTGCTGTTCGATGCCGCGGTGAACCAGGGACCCGGCTGGGCACCCTGCTGCCTGCAGGCGGCGCTCGGCGTGCTGCCGGACGGCGTTCTCGGGCCGAAGACGCTCGCCGCTGTGCGGGCGGCGACACCCGGCGTGCTCCACGCCGAGATCGCGCGCGTGCGCGACGAACGTTACCGGGCCTCCGCGGACTGGCCCGTGTTCGGGGTCGGCTGGACGCGTCGGCTGATGACCGTCGTCGCGTGCACCAACGCCTTCAACTGATCCCGCGCCCGTCCGCGACCGAACCCGGGAGATCCCGCTCGTGACACGAACAAGCCTTCTCCTGCCGCCGCTCCTGCTTCTGCTGGCGGCGTGCGGGACCGAAGCGGTCGGCGGCACCGACGTGACCGGCGCCTCGGCGGCGCTCGCCGATGCCGAGGCCGTCCTCGCGGTCGCGGAGGGCCGTCGCGTGTCGCCGACCGCGCTCGAAGCCAATGCGGCCGGCGCCATCGCGGCTCTGCGTGCGGTGCTCGCCAGCTCGTCGTCGACGTCCGGAGCGGCGCTCAAGGCCGCCGCGATCGAAGCGGTTGAAAAGGCCATCACCGCGATTGCCGCGGACGCGCCGAACGCGGCGATCGGGACGGCCGAGCAGACCTCGCTCGCCTCGCTCGCGGCCCTCGGTGCCGGCCGCGGCACGGCGGCGGCGGCCGAGAGCGGCGTTGCGACCCTGCTGCTCGATGCGCTCGCGACCGAGCCGTCCGTCGAAACACCTGCCAAGGAAGCCGCAGAATGACCTGGCTTGTCGAACTGCCCGACCCCTCAGGCGACCCCATGCTGGTGAACCTGGATCAGCCGCTGACACTGCAGCCGAACGGACCGCAGACGATGATCACCACCGCGGTCGGTCAGTTCGCGGTGGGGCTCGGCTACGATGCGTTGTGCGATCGGCTGCGGCTCAATCCGCTCGATCGGATCGCGACGCCGATGGCCATGCGCGCGGCCCGGAAGCTCGGCCGGAAGCCCGCGAGGCGCGACGCGCGCGTGCCGCGTCTCGAGACAATCGCGCCGCTTCTGCCGGCCGCACCCACGACCTGCACCGAATACGTCGACGCCGTCGGCTCCTGGATCCTCGGCGCGAACGATCGCGTCGGCGACTGCACATGCGTCGCGCCCGCCAACATCATCCTCGCGCTGACGACGCTCGCACAGGCGCCGAAGCGGCTCGACGACAACACCATCCTCGGCTTCTACACGGCCGTGACGGGCTACGATCCGGCCGATCCCGCGACCGACGGAGGAGCCGTCGTCGAGGACGTGCTCGCCGCCTGGCACCGGCAGGGGATCGGGGGCGACCGGCTCGACGGCTTCGCCACCCTGCCGCTCGACAGCCGCGACCGGGTCCGGGAAGCCATCGCGCATCTCGGTCCGGTCGACCTCGGCGTGAACCTGCCGGAAGGCTGGATGCAGGCCTCGATCTGGGACGTCGCCACGGCGGGCCGGAGCATCGCGGGCGGTCACTGCGTCACCGCGGTCGGCTACGTCGAGGCCGGACCGCTGATCGTGTCGTGGGGTCGGGTGTTCACGCTGACCTGGGCCGGCTGGGACGCCTACGTCGACGAGGCGCACGTCCTTCTGTCGCGCGACGGCCTCCGCGCCTCGGGCAAGGACGCGGAGGGCGTCGACTGGACGGCCCTCCAGGGCTTCATGACATCGATGGAAGGAGACGCCGCATGAGGATCACCCGAGCGGCACTCGTGGCATGGCTTCGTCAACCGACCACGATCGGCGGTGTCGCGGCGCTCGTCGGCGACGCGGTGATCGCGGCGACCTGCGTCGCCTCGTGGCGGGTCGAACTTCCGCTCGCGCTCGGCTCGATCGTGGCGATGGCGCTCCCGGACAACACGGCGGCGTCGACGCTCGCGATCAGGACCTTGCGCGACGTCCTGGCGGCGCTCGCCTCGAAGGATCCGGCCGCGATCCAGGCCGCGATCGCGGACGCCGAAGCGCTCGTCTCTGCCGTCGCCGGAAACGTCTGATCTCAACCGGAGGGCTTCGGCCCTCCGTTCACCGTCCGGTAACCGGTCCGGGTCCAGCATCGCGTCATCCGAAAACGGAGATCGTGATGGCTGGCCTGCACATCCGTATCGCGCACGGCGACAAAATGATTGTCAACGGCGCCGCGATCCAGTTCCTGAGCGACACGGATCTCCGTTTCACGAACAAGGTCCGGCTGGTCTACGGACGTCAGCTGATGGCACCGGTCGACGCGAACACCGTCGCCCGGCGCATCTATTTCGCGGTCCAGAACGCCTATGTCGGCGAGCCGCACGAGAGCGAGGCCGCCACGCGCGAGGCGCGTCTGCTCATCGCGATGTTCCGCGACGTGACAACGTCTCTGTCGGCTCGTCACGTGCTGGACGAGATCCGGGCCTTTCTGGAGAACGGCGACTTCTACCGCGCGATGCGGGCGGCGCGTCGCATCATCCGCCACGAGGATGCGGTGCTCGGTCGGACCGACCAGACTGCCGCGAGAAATGTGGATCGCTTCACGGATCGTTAGGTTTCCTCTGCGTGTAATCCGGGCTTCGAACCAACCCGGAGAAAACCTGTGGCCTTCTCGATCAACACCAACAATGCTGCGCTCGAAGCGCTCGCCAGCCTGCGCCAGACCAACAGCGCGCTCACCACAGCCGAGAACGAGGTTTCGACCGGCAAGAAGGTGAACACGGCAGCCGACGATCCCGCGATCTACTCCATCGCGTCGACGATGAACTCGCAGATCTCCGCCCTGTCCGGGATCAGCACCGGCATGCAGGTGACCTCGCAGATCGTGTCGACCGCCCTCACCCAGGCTTCCAGCAGCATGTCGCTCCTGAGCACGCTGTCGACGAGCCTCACCGAGGGTCAGACGAGCGGCCTAGACGCCGACACGATGAACCAGACCATCACCTCCGACCTTTCGCAGCTCGACAACCTCGCCTCGACCGCAACCTTCAAGGGGGTCAACCTTCTCGCCGGCTCCACCGGCAACGGCATCACCTCCACCTCCGCCAGCGTCGTTCAGGATCTCACCGGCTCACTCTACACGCAGGGCGGCTTCAACGCGACGTCCGCGGGCCTCGGGCTCAGCGGCCTTTCCACCAACCAGTCGGGGCTCTACGTGACCACCGGCACGATCGCGACGGCCAGCGGTGCGGCGACGACCCTTTCGCTCGAGAACATCGCGTCGGCCAACAGCGACGGCGTCGCGGGCAATCCGGCGACGACCACCGAGTTCATCGTGAACTCCGGCGGCACGGCCGCCGCTCCCGACGACGGCAACGGCAAGGCGCAGGCACAGACGGCGCTGGCGACCGCGATCGGCGCGGCATCCTCGTCCTACGCCGGCAACGCGGTCACCGCGGTGACGATCGGCGCAGGGGGCGCCCTGAGCTTCACCGGCACCGGCATCACGACCGCGACGTCGAAGGACGCGTCCGGCAACACCGTCTACACGCTGAGCGAGAGCGGCAAGAGCAACACCGTCGTCACCGCCAGCACCACAAGCAGCGGCAACACCGTGTATTCGGTGTCGCAGGCGACCGATTCGAACGGCAACACCACGTCGCAGGCCGACATCGCGCTGGTGAACACCTCGGCATCGACGAACACGAGTCTCGTCAGCGCGCTGTCCACCGCCGTCTCCGACCAGGGCTTCGGCGTGTCCGAGGACGCGAGCGGCAATCTTTCGATTGCCGGCGGCAATCTCTCAACCTCCAGCACGGGCATCGCAAACGCCACGAACGGTGCGACGACGACGGAGTCGGGCTCGACCTACGCGATCCTCGCCGTCAACGCCGCGGTCACCAGCCTCGAGAAGATCTCGTCCGCCCTCGGCGCCTCGTCGGACGAGCTGACCGGGCTCCAGAGCACCGTCACGTCCCTCAGCAGCGCGCTCACGTCGGGCGTCGGCGCGATGACGGACGCCGACCTGTCGGCCGAAAGCGCGCAGCTGACCTCGCTGCAGACGAAGCAGTCGCTTGCGATCCAGGCGCTTTCCATCGCGAACTCGCAGCCCCAGTCCCTGCTCTCGCTCTTCCGCTGAGTCTAGTCTTTCATGCCGCGTACCTTCATCCGATCGGCGCCGATCGTCGGATCGGATGAAGGCTCCGCATTGTCGAAGACGATTTCAATGCTGTCTCCACTTCGGCTGAGAACGACATGAAACCCTACGCCGCCTACGCGAAGGCAAGCTCCGCGAGCACGATCCGGGAACAGGAAGCGCTGGTCTTCCGCCTTGCCGCCAGACGTCTCCGCGAAGCCGAAGGCCGGCTCGGCCGCAATAGGGCCTTAAACATCAACCACGAGGTCTGGTCCTACGTCTTCCGCGAGGTCGTCGGTTCGGCGTGCTCACTTCCGGCGGTCGTCCGGCGCGACTGCCTCGCCCTGGCGCGCTTCTCGTTGCACTACACGACGATCGCGCTTCTCAAGGATCTCCCCCTGGACCCGCTGATCGACGTCAACGAGCGGATGGCGGAAGGCCTTGGTGCCAGCCGGAACGCAGCACCACAGGCGGCCACGTCGTTGCCTCCGATGGGCCACACGTCTCTCCTGGCGAACGCCTAAGCGTTACCGGTCGCCGATGGGGCGAACGAGCGCCGCGTCTGCCTCGTCGATGAGCCTCTCGAACGCACGCCGGATCCGCCCGACCGCCTCCTTCTTGTAGGGAAAGAGTTCGACCGGGTCGTGGTCGTGCACGATCATGCCTGTCTCGACTTCGAAGACGACGAGGCGACCGTCGGGCGCGACCCCGAAGTCCAGGCCGACGTAGTCGAGGCCGAGGCGGGAGCCGATTGCGGTCAACGCCGCGGCGGCGCTGGACCCGATCACGTCGCGCGGTCGTGCGAGGAATCTTGCTTCCTCGGCGCGCCGCGCCGGATGCCGTTCCATGTCGGCATTGTAGTACCACACGGCCCATCGGTCGTGGATCGCCATGTGGACGGGGAACGGTTCGCCCGCAACGAACACCGCCCGATACTTCCTGTAGAGCCCGTCGGCACCGCGCGTTTCGACGAATGGCGTGACGAAGAACGTCGCCTCGCCGGGATCGCGCGTCGCAAGATGCTCGCTCAGCTCGTTCGCCGTCGCGATCCTGGCGAGATCCCGTCCGGCATGGGACGTGGCGGGGCGAATGAGGAACGGGAACGCCGGAACGTCGCCTGCGAGAAGCTCCGCTTGGCTGACCGCACGGGGACGCGGCACGATTGCACCCTCCATGCCTTCAAGCACGAGCGCGGCACCGTCGCGGGACATCGATCCGATCCTTTCGCCGTTGTTGACCACACGTCGGCCGAGCGCGCGCGCGAGTGCGTCCGCTGCCCGGAGGTGGCGCAAGAACCGGCGATCCTCCGCGATCCCGATCAGAACCGCATCGGTCTGGGGCATCGTGGCGGCGCAGCGACCGGGATCGGCGAGCACCGCCTCCGGATCGCCGACGAAGAAGGTGTGAAGCAGCGTCGTGCCGTCGAGCAGCATCTCGATCGGCAGGTTGGTCTGGAAGTCCCCCGGCACCGCCAGGCGGAGCAACGAGCGCACCGGCACCGCGTCGGGCGGCCGTCGCGTCCGGAGCGGCGCGATCGCGATCGCCCGATCGAGGTATGCGAGAGCGGCGTCGCGGTCGCCGCTCGCGAGGCAGACCTCCCAGAGCGCGTAGTCCGCCTCGGCACGGACGGCCGGATGAAGAGCGGGATCGGCGGCCGTCTTCTCGAGAACGAGACGCAGCCGAGCGGGCGGGATCCGGGTGTCCGACGGAATGTTCATCGGCACAGGCTCGCACCGAAGCCTTTCCGCCGCGTTGACGATTGCCGCTAAGGGACGGCGTTCACCGATCGTCAACACGGGCCGTGGTGTCCTGGTCCGAGCAGAAGCCGAAGGACTGTCCCATGAGCGGCTCGATCGGCGGTCTGTCGCCCGTTGCGTCTTACCTCGCGATCGAGAAGAACGAGCTTTCGGCCGCGACACAGGCCGAGAAGGGCAACGCCGCGACGCAGCAGTCGCTCGCGCATTTCAGCCGTTCGGCGACGACGATGACCTCTGCGGCTCAGCTCCTTTCTGACTACAAGTCGCTGTCCGTTGTTCTGGGCGCCTACGGCATGTCATCGATGATCGGCGAAACCGCCATCATAAAAGACCTCCTCACGGAGTCGCCGACCGCGAAGACGTCGCTCGCGGCGACCAGCGGCAACGCGACCTGGATCAAGTTCGCCCAGGCGATGTCGGGGTGGTCCTCGGGATCGACGCCGTTCTCCAACCCGAGCAGCGTCGCGTCGATCAGCAATCTCTACATCGAGAACCAGTACGAAACCCAGCAAGGGTCGAGCTCGCCGGCCCTGCAGGACGCGCTCTACTTCACCCGGACGATCGCAGGAGACGGATCCAGTCTCAACGCCCTGATGTCGGACACGAAGCAGCTCGGCGTCGTGGAGGAAGCGCTCGGTCTCGATCCGACCGTGTTCGGCGGCGTCGACTACAGCCAACAGGTCCGCATCCTGACGAACCAGCTGAAATGGAGCAGCTTCTCGTCGGTGTCGTCGATCCAGCGTTACGCCGAACAGTATCTCGTGGAGGCGCAGCTCGATCCGCCCTCCACGGCGTCAAGCTTCACGATCGGCAGCCTGTTCGGCAGCGGGAGCTCTTCAGACAGCCTGCTCGACATCATCGGCGCGAGCCTTTCGGTCACGGCCTGATCCGTCGGCGGCGCGCAAGCCGGTGTTCAGCGGAGCGCCTCGCCGATCGCCGCCGCGGTCGCCGATGCCGCCGCCGCGGCGGCATCCGAGATCGAGACGAGACCGAGGAAGCCGTGGATCAGGCTTGAGTTCTCGACAAGCGTGACCGGCGTTCCCGCCGCCCGCAGCGCCGCCGCGTACGCGGTTCCGTCGTCGCGAAGCGGGTCGAAACCCGCGGTAACGACGAGCGCCGGGGGCAACCCGGCATGCGTGTGGGCGCGAAGCGGGGCGAGCCGCGGATCGCTCCGGGCTTGGGCGTCCGGCGCGTAGCGGTCGAAGAACCAGCGCATCCCGTCTCGCTCCAGCATGTAACCGCTTCGGTTCTCCTCGTAGGACGCGGTGTCGGTCCGGCTGTCGGTCACCGGGTAGATCAGTGCCTGGAACCGGAGCGCGGGACCATGCTCGCGGGCGTGGAGCGCCACGACGGCGGCGAGGTTGCCGCCGGCACTATCGCCGCCGACTGCGAGCCGGCCCGGGTTGATGCCGAGCCGGCCGGCCTGCGACGCCACCCATTCCGTCGCCGCAACCGCGTCGTCGACCGCCGCCGGGAACCGATGCTCCGGCGCAAGCCGGTAGTCGACCGCGACCACCCTCAGGTCGGCCTCGCGACAGATCGTCCGGCACAGGGCGTCGTGGCTCTCGAGGTCACCGAACACCCATCCACCGCCATGGAAGAAGACGAGCCCGGCGGTGAGCCGCGTCCCGTCGCCAGCCGGAACGTAAAGGCGCGCGCGAAGGTCGCCCGCAGGTCCCGGCAGGACGAGGTCCTCGACGGCACCGACCTCGACGGGCAGGCCGGCCGTCGCGCGCCGCATTCGATCGAAGTTCCGCCGACCCTCGTCCGGCGACACCTCCGTGAACGGCGGCGCCGGCGGATCGCGCTTCATCGCGTCCAGGAAGTCGCGGATCTGCGGATCAAGCGGCATGGAGCATCTCCGATGGCCGAGCGATCCCGCGCCCGAATGGTGCGGAGCGTCAAGACGGCGCCTTGCTTTGACGCGAACGCGCCGCCACGCTAACGGCAGCCGTGATGGTGACGCTCGCCCCCGTCGCGTCGATCGGACGCGGCACGATCGCCGGCCTCCGCATCGTGGGCGCGATCACGCTCTTCGCGCTCGCCGGCCTTTCCAACCTCGTCCGGCCGCCCTTCTACCTGCGGGCCTTCGGCCGCGCTTTCGCCGAGTTCGCCTTCTTCTCGCTGCCCGTGGTGGCGCTGACCGCGCTGTTCTCGGGCGCGGTGATCGCGCTGCAATCCTACACCGGCTTCGCGCGGTTCGATGCGCAGTCGGCGATCGCTGGGATCGTCGTGCTCTCGGTGGTCCGCGAACTCGGCCCGGTGCTCGCGGGGCTGATGGTGGCCGGTCGCGTCGGCGCCGCGATGGCGGCCGAGATCGGAACGATGCGGGTCACCGACCAGATCGACGCACTGACCACGCTTTCGACCGATCCGATGAAGTTCCTCGTCGCGCCTCGCCTCCTCGCGGGCCTGCTGGCGCTGCCGCTGCTCGTGGTGGTGGCCGATATCCTCGGCGTGCTCGGAGGCTTCACCGTTTCGGTGGCCACGCTCGGCTTCGATCCGCACGCCTATCTCGCGGCGACGGTCAGCACGATGAAGCCCGGGGACGTGACGGTCGGCCTGGTGAAGGCCGCGGTGTTCGGCTTCGTCGTGGCGCTGATGGGCTGCTATCATGGCTATCGCAGCCGTGGCGGCGCGGAAGGCGTTGGGGGTGCCACGACATCCGCCGTCGTGGCTTCCTCGATCCTCGTCCTCGCCTTCGACTACCTGCTGACCGAACTGTTCTTCGCCCGATGAGCGACGCCGCGCGTCCTCCCAAGATCCGGATCCGCGGCCTCCGCAAGGCCTTCGGCGACAAGCGCGTCCTCGACGGCGTCGATCTCGACGTCGCGTCGCACAGCTCGACCGTCGTCATCGGAGGTTCGGGGACGGGCAAGTCCGTGCTCCTCAAATGCATCCTTGGACTGATCCGGCCCGACGCGGGTTCGATCGAGATCGACGGGGTCGACGTGCTCCGTTTGTCGCCGCGGGACGCGCAGGCGCGGCGTGCCCGGATCGGCATGCTGTTCCAGAACGGAGCGCTGTTCGACAGTCTGCCGGTCTGGGAGAACGTGGCGTTCGGACGTCTGGCCGGCCGTCGCGCGGCGCGCCCGAGCCGAACCGAGGCGAGGCGGGAAGCCGAACGCCTGCTCGGCCTCGTCGGTCTCGCGCCGAGCGTCGGCGGTCTTTCGCCGTCGGAGCTGTCCGGCGGAATGCAGAAGCGGGTCGCGCTGGCGCGGGCGGTCGCGACCGACCCCGACATCGTCCTGCTCGACGAGCCAACCACGGGGCTTGATCCGATCATGGGCGCGGTGATCGACGAGCTGATCGTCGACACGGTCAAGCGCCTCGGCTCGACCGCGGTCGCCATCACCCACGACATGGCGAGTGCGGGGCGGATCGCCGACCGGGCCGCGATGCTCTACCGGGGCCGCATCGTGTGGGAGGGTCCGGGAGAACGGCTGATGACCAGCGGCGTCCCGGTCGTCGAACAGTTCACCCACGGGCGCAGCGAGGGACCGATCTCGATGGAGCTCCGGCGCTGAGGCCGATGCCGTTCGCGCTCGCGTTCGCCGCCATCGGCGCGACGGCGGCCGCCGCGGAGCCGCCCGGCGCCTTCGTCGACACGTTCGACCGCTACTGCCTTCCCCATATCGGCGACGCCGCCGGCCTGCGCCGGGCGGCGGTTTCGGCCCGTTTCCCGCCGTTCGCGCCGGCTTCGCCGGCCGCCATGCTGGCGCGGCCCGGCCGCGTGTTTGATGCCGGGCACCATCTCCTCCTCCTTTCCCTCGACAGCGGACTCTGCGGCGTGATGGGCCACGGCGTCGACGGCGGCGCCGTGCTCGCGGCGTTCGCGTCGGCGATGACGGCACAGGGGATCGAGGCGACGCCGGTCGGAAGCGCGCCCGACGGCGCCCCGCAGGCCTATCGGCTCGCCGGGCCGACCCTGCACGCGATGCTGATGGTCGGCATGCACGGCGCCGCCCCCGGGAACACCACGATGTCCATGCTGGCGACGAGCGGAGGACGGAGCTGACATGGCCGCCGCGCGAGGCCCTCGCTACGTCTGCACGAACTGCGGCCACGCGGAAGCCAAGTGGACCGGCCGCTGCGAAGCCTGCGGCGAGTGGAACACGCTGCACGAGGAGGAAGGCACCGGCGGTCCCGCCTTCGGCGGCGCGGGCCGCGACGCGAAGACCCCGGGCGGCGCCAAGGTCCGCTTCGTGGCGCTGGAAGGGGAAAGCCGGCCGCCGCCGCGCACCCCGACCGCGATCGGCGAGTTCGACCGCGTGCTCGGCGGCGGCCTGGTCCCCGGCTCGGCCGTGCTGGTCGGCGGCGATCCCGGGATCGGCAAGTCCACGCTGCTGATCCAGGCGGCGTCCGGCGTCGCCGGGACCGGCGCCCGGGTCCTCTACGTTTCGGGCGAGGAGGCGATCGACCAGCTTCGCTTGCGGGCCGGCCGTCTCGGGCTCAGCGCCCCTTCTCTCTCGCTCGCCGCCGCGATCGACGTCCGCGCGATCGCGCGCGCGATCGAGACCGAGCGCGACGCGCGCCTCGTGGTGATCGACAGCATCCAGACGATGTGGCTCGACGGCGTCGACAGCGCGCCGGGCTCCGTGGCGCAGGTCCGCTCGTCGGGCTTCGAACTGATACGGCTCGCGAAATCCCGCGGCTTCTCGCTCATCCTGGTCGGCCACGTCACGAAGGACGGGGCGCTCGCGGGGCCACGCGTGCTCGAGCACATGGTGGACGCCGTGCTCCACTTCGAAGGCGAGCGCGGCCACCAGTTCCGCATCCTGCGCGCGAATAAGAACCGGTTTGGCGCGACCGACGAGATCGGCGTCTTCGAGATGACCGGCACGGGCCTCGCCGAGGTCGCGAACCCGTCCGCCCTGTTCCTCGCGGAGCGACGCGGCAACGTCGCGGGCTCGGCGGTGTTCGCCGGGATTGAGGGCACGCGGCCGGTGCTGCTCGAAGTGCAGGCGCTGCTCAGCCCGAACGGCGGCGGCGGCGCGCCGCGACGGGCAGTGGTCGGCGCCGACGGTTCGCGCCTCGCCATGCTGCTCGCGGTGCTCGACGCGCGCTGCGGTCTCAAGCTCGGTGGGTTCGACATCCACCTCAACATCGCCGGCGGCCTCCGGGTGAACGAGCCGGCGGCCGATCTCGCGATCGTGGCGGCGCTCGCGTCGGCCGCCGCCGACAAGCCGACCGATGCCGACGCCGTGTATTTCGGCGAGGTGGGGCTCTCGGGCGAGGTCCGTCAGGTCGCGCAGGGCGACGGCAGGCTGAAGGAGGCGCAGAAACTCGGCTTCTCGCGCGCGGTTCTGCCGCGACGCGTGGCCCGCGGCGGCCGCTCGCTCGCGGCCCCCGAAGGTCTCGCGCTGACCGAGATCGGCCACCTGTTCGACCTGGTCTCGGCCTTCACCGGCTCGGGCGGCGACGTCGGGGCCTAGGGCGACCCGCTCCTGTCGAGCTGATCGGCAGCCGCCGACCACCCCTGCAAGGATGTTCCGGATCCGTCCGGCCGTTCCTTCCGAGCGGCGACAGGCTGGCGCATTGACAACGGGCATCGTTCCGTGTCGACCCCTGCCCTGCAAACGGGGCCAGGCCCGCACGATATGCGCTCGACCCTTCCCCCGGACGACAAGGCATGAACCCGGTCGATATCGCGGCAATCGCGATCCTCGTCATCTCGGCGCTGTTCGGCCTCGCGCGCGGCTTCGTTCGCGAGGTGCTCGGGCTCGCGGCCTGGGTGGGCGCCGCGATCGGCGCCTTCGCGCTGTTCCCGCTCCTCGATCCGCCCTTCCGGCACTTCGCGGTCGAACTCGGCCTCGAGCCGCTTGCCGGCGACGCCATCGCGGCGGCCTTCGGCTTCCTCGTGCTTCTCGTGGCGTTCTCCGCCGTCGCCAACCTCGTCGCCCGCTTCGTCCAGGCGACGCCGTTCGGCGGACTGGACCGGATCCTCGGACTGGCGTTCGGCGCGGTTCGCGGCGCGGCGTTGCTGGTGGTCGCCTACGTCCTCGGTGGTCTCGTCGCCCCGCCCGCCGACTGGCCGGGCGCGCTGCGTCGGGCCGCCGCCGTGCCACTCGCCTTTGCCGGCGCCCATTGGGCGGTGACGATCGTACCCGAACCGGACCGGCCGCACGTCGCACCGCCGCCCAATTCCGGACCGCCGAACGGGCAGAGAGTGTAGGATGGACCGCATGACCGATCGCACCCTTCGCCTCGATCCGTTCGGGGACGACGACCATCCGCGGGAGGAATGCGGCGTTTTCGGCATCTGGCGGAACAACGACGCGGCGGCGCTGACCGCGCTCGGCCTGCACGCGCTTCAGCACCGCGGCCAGGAGGCGACGGGGATCGTGTCCTTCGATGGCGCCCGGTTCCATCAGCACAAGGCCCTCGGCCTCGTTGGCGACACATACAGCGACGCGCGGGTGATCGGGTCGCTGCAGGGTCACGCCGCAATCGGGCACAACCGCTACGCCACCACCGGCGACACGGTGCTCCGCAACGTCCAACCGCTCTACGGCGACTTCGAGTTCGGCGGCTTCGCGGTTGCGCACAACGGCAACCTGACGAACGCGTTCGGCCTCCGGCGCGCGCTCGTCCGGCGCGGCTGCCTGTTCCAGTCGACGACGGACAGCGAGGTGTTCATCCACCTCATCGCCATCAGCCTCTACTCGACCGTCCTGGATCGGCTGATCGACGCGCTGAAGCAGGTCGTCGGCGCCTACTCGCTCGTGGCGCTTTCGCACAACGCGCTGATCGGCGTGCGCGATCCGCTCGGCGTCCGCCCGCTGCTGCTCGGCCGCGTGCGGGGCGGCGAGAACGGTGGATCCTGGGTACTGGCGTCCGAGACCTGCGCGCTCGACATCGTGGATGCCGAAGTGGTACGCGACGTCGAGCCGGGCGAGATCGTTATCATCGACGATTCCGGCGTCCGTTCCGTTCGCCCGTTCACCCGGAGGGCGGAACGCTTCTGTGTGTTCGAGTACATCTACTTCGCGCGTCCCGACAGCGTGCTCGACAAGCGCGCGGTGTACGACGCGCGGAAGCGGATCGGGACCGAACTCGCGCGCGAAAGCGGTGTCGCGGCGGACGTGGTCGTGCCCGTTCCGGACTCGGGCGTTCCGGCCGCCATGGGGTACGCGAAGGAAAGCGGACAACCGTTCGAGCTCGGCATCATCCGCAACCACTATGTCGGCCGCACCTTCATCGAGCCGACCGATCAGATCCGCCACCTCGGCGTGAAGCTGAAGCACTCGGCGAACCGCGCAGTGCTCGAAGGCCAGCGCGTGATCCTGGTCGACGACAGCATCGTGCGCGGCACCACCAGCAAGAAGATCGTCGAGATGGTGCGCGCGGCGGGCGCCGCCGAGGTGCACATGCGGATCTCCTCGCCACCGACGACGCATTCCTGCTTCTACGGGATCGACACTCCGGAACGCGGCAAGCTGCTGGCCGCCCGCCACTCCGTCGACGAGATGGCGCGTCTGATCGGCGCCGACAGCCTCGCCTTTATCTCGCTCGACGGGCTCTACCGGGCGCTCGGGCGCCCCGGCCGAGATCCGGCGCAGCCCGGCTTCTGCGATGCGTGCTTCACCGGGGACTACCCGATCGAACTCGCCGACACCGCCGACAGCACACCGAAGCGCACGCACCAGATGGAAGTCGCGTCGTAGGCCCTCGGTCGCGCGAACCGGGTCGCCGGGCCGGTCAGGCCGGTCTCGCTCCGGGTTCCGCATCGCGCGAGACCCGGCGGCGCGGCGGGGTGCGGAGCAGGGCGAACACCAGGACGGCCGACAGCACCATGCACGCGCCGACGACGCACATCGCGGCCTCGTAAGCGCCCCGTGAGCACGCGGAGCCAACCCGTCACGTAGAGTGCGGCGAGGCCTGGGACGTTCCGATCCGCGACCGTCAGGTCGTGGCCGTGGATCGGGGCGATCGGACGCGTGGCTCTCGGGCGAGGCGAACGAGGCAGCCCTGCTGCATCCGCTGCCCGCCGGCGCGCTCACCGTCACGCAGGTCCGCTGACCGGATCCCGCCCGGTCGGTCAGGAGGCGGCGTTCCGCCGTCACGGTCCCGACCCAAAAGGGACGCCGGAAGTGCCGTCACGCCGCGACGTAGGGGTGCACCATGCGTGCGGGATCGACCACACGGTCGAAATCCGCCTCCGAAATCGCGCCGAGCGCCAGCGCCGCTTCGCGCAGCGTCGTATCGTGCTCCGTCGCGTGATGCGCGATCGCCGACGCCTTGTCGTAGCCGATCACCGGTGCGAGCGCGGTCACCAGCATCAGCGAGCGCTCGACGTATTCGGCGATGCGCTTCTCGTTCGGCCGTGTTCCCTCGACCAGGAAGACGCGAAAGTTCGTGCAGCCACCGGCGAGCAGCGTGATCGACTGCATGACGTTCGCGATGATCAGAGGCTTGTACACGTTCATCTCGAGCAGCCCGCCGGCACCGCCGACGCCGACCGCGACGTCGTTCGCCATGACCTGGACCGACAGCATGGCAAGCGCCTCGGCCTGCGTCGGATTGACCTTGCCGGGCATGATCGATGAGCCGGGCTCGTTTTCGGGGATCAGGAGTTCGTAGAACCCGGCGCGAGGACCGCACGACAGGAGCCGGACGTCGTTCGCGATCTTGTAGAGCGAAACGGCGAGCGTCCGCAGCGTGCCCGACAGCTGGACGAGATCGTCATGGGCGCCCTGCACCGCGAACTTGTTCGGCGCCGTGACGAAGGGATGTCCGGTGAGCGACGCAATCTCGGCGGCGACCGCTTCCGCGAAGCCTGGCGCCGCGTTGATCCCGGTGCCGACCGCGGTGCCCCCGAGCGCCAGGCGATGCACGCCCGGCAGGGCGCCCCGCACGCGCGCGAGGCCGTCCTGCAGCATGGCGGCGTAGCCCGACCATTCCTGACCGAGCGTGATCGGGGTCGCGTCCTGCATATGGGTCCGGCCGATCTTCACGATCCGATCCCATTCGGCCGATTTCGCGGCGATCGCACCGTGCAGCGCTTCCACGGACGGAATCAAGCCGTCGGTCGCGCCGAGCACGGCCGCGATGTTCATCGCGGTGGGAAAGTTGTCGTTCGAGGACTGCGACATGTTGCAGTGGTCGTTCGGGTGCACGGGCCGCTTCGAGCCGAGCGGGGTGCCCGAGAGCTGGCAGGCCCGGTTCGAGATCACCTCGTTGACGTTCATGTTGAACTGCGTGCCGCTGCCGGTCATCCAGACATGGAGCGGGAACTGGTCGTCGTGCCGTCCCTCGCGGATCTCGTCGCAGGCGCGGACGATCAGGTCGTGCCGTTCGCCGTCGAGCCGGCCGCCGTCGCGGTTCGCGGTTGCGGACGCGCGCTTCAGCACCGCGTAGGCGCCGATGAGCTCGCGGGGCATCAGGTCGCGGCCGATGCTGAAGTAATGGAGCGAGCGCGCCGTCTGCGCGCCCCAGAGCACGTCGTCGGGCACGTCGACCACGCCCATGCTGTCGCTTTCTTGACGCATCCTCGTGTCTCCTCAGTCGAACAGCGCGCGCGGGACGTAGAGCGACACGACGACGTTCGGCACGTCGACGATCTCGCTGATCCGCAGATCGGCGGCGACGCTCAGCAGCATGTAGGCCTCCACCGCCGACATGCCGTGCCGCGCGGTCAGCAGGTCGATTCCTTCCCGCACCGCGTCACGCGCCGCCGCGTGGAGATCGGGACCGATGCCGGTGGTGACGTCGTAGCCGCGCGCGTCGAGGTGCTGCGTCGGCGCCTCGGGAAGCTCGAAGCGCGGAAAACGCGGCGCACCACCGCGCACGACGTCGAACCGAAGGGCAACCGACATCGGGCTCTCGATCGCGGTGCCACAAACCTCGCCGTCCCCCTGCGCCGCGTGCGTGTCGCCGACCGAGAACAGCGCGCCGGCCACCTCGACCGGCAGTACGAGCGTCGTGCCGGCAGACAGGTCGCGGATGTCGAGGTTGCCGCCGACACGACGCGGCGGCACGACCGAGTGGGGGCCGGGCATGGCGGGCGCGACGCCGATCGTGCCGGCGAACGGCTTCAGCGGCACGCGGGCGAACGCGCCGAACAGCGCCGGCGTGCGCGCCGCGGCGTCCAGCCGCCAGAGATGGAGCGCCGGATCCGGAAACTGGTCGGCAAGCAGGCCGAAGCCCGGGATGTTCGCGGTCCAGCCCCAGGCCGCGCCATCGACGAGGGTCGGCGCGAACTGCTCGACCGTGACGCGAAGCGCGTCCCCGGGCTCGGCGCCGTCGACGAACACCGGACCGGTCACCGGATTGACCCTGGCGAAGTCGAGCGCGCGCAGCGTGTCGAGCGTGGCGCCCGGCGAAAGCTGGCCGCCGGAGCTGTCGACCGTCTCGAAGGTGATCGTGTCGCCAGGAGCGGCGTGATGCACCGGCGCGAACGCGTTGTCCCAGCCGTGATGGTGACAAGCGGCGTGGATCGTGTGCGTCCCGTGCGCGTGAGGCATTACGACGCCTCCGAGCCGAGGCCGAGCCGTCCGATCACCGCGGCGAGCGCCGCCTGCGCCGCTTCCGGCAACGGGAGCACCGGACGCGGCGGATCGTGCGGCGTGAGGCCGAGTAGCCGCGCCGCCGCATGCGCGACGCGGTAGCCGGACCAGGCGACGAGCAGATCCCAAAGCGGCCGCATGGTCGCGTCGAACCGGCGTGCCTCGTCGTGCGCGCCGCGCGCGGCGGCGGCGGCGATCGCGACACAGGGTGCCGGGAACACGCCGGCCGCGACGCTGTACCAGGCGTCGCCGCCCGCGATCATCGCGTCCGCCGCGCGGGCGTCGACGCTCCAGCCGAACGAGAAGCCGGACGCCGCTTCCGTCCGTGCCGCGGCGATCGCGTCCGCCGTCGCATCTGCCCCGCCGGCCGGATTCTTGATCGCCTCGATGTGCTCGGTGCGGCTGAGGCGCGCGACGAGATCGCGCCCGAAGGTGAAGCGCGTCGTGCCGGGATTGTTGTAGAGGCAGAGGGGCAGGCCGACGGCACGCGCGACCGCGATGCAGTGCGCCTCGACTTCGCGTTCAGTCAGCGGCACGTAGGACACTGGCGCCAGCAGCACCGCGTCGGCGCCGATCGCACGCGCATCCTCGCCGAGACCGATCGCCTCGTCGGTGCGGAGCGCGCCAATGCCGACCAGCAGCGGCACGCTGCCGCCAAGCGTTTCCCTTGCGATCTCAATGGCGCGACGTCGCTCTCCGCGCGAAAGATAGACCGCCGATCCGGTGCTGCCGAGCAGCCCGACCGAACCGAGACCCTGATCGCGAAGCCGGACGAGGACCCGCACGAGCGCATGCCGGTCGACCCGACCGGTCGCGTCCTGCGGCGTGATCGGAAACGCCGACACGCCGCGAAACGGGTTCAAGCCGCGGCCTCGGCCGCAAACCTCACGCCGGTGAGGCGCTCGGACACGTCCCACAGGCGGCGTCCCGTCACCGCGTCGCTCGCCTGCGGCATGATCCGTGCGGGCGTCGGTGCGCCCTTGACCTCGCCGCGGCCACCCGGTCCCCAGTAGCTGCCGCCCTCGGCGGTCGCGGACGCGGCGGCGATCAGGATGGGCCGCGCGCCCTCGGCGGCGGACTGCGCCACCGTGTTGAAGACGAGCCTTCCGGCCGCGAGCGCGCGCCGGCGGAGCGCCGAACCCTCCCCGTTCCGGATGATGTCGGTGACCGCCCAGCCCGGATGTGCCGCGACGCTCCGGAGGTTCCAGCCTTCCGCCGCCGCACGCCGCTGGAGTTCGATCGCGAAGACCAGCATGGCGAGCTTGCTCTGGCCGTAGGCCCGCATCGCTCCATAGGCGCGGTCCGACTGGAGGTCGTCGAAGCGGATCGTGGCCCGCCGATGCGCGACACTCGAGACCGACACGACGCGGCCGCCGCCTTCCGCTCGCGTGAGGGCTGGAAGGAGCAGACCGGTCAGGGCGAAATGGCCAAGATAGTTGGTGCCGAGCTGGAGTTCGAACCCGTCGGCCGTGCTGCGTCGCGAAGGCGTGCCCATCAACCCCGCGTTGTTGACCAGGATGTCGCACGCGCCGGTCGCGTCCGCGAAAGCGCGGACGGAGGCGAGGCTCGCGAGATCGAGGTGCTGGAAACGGGGTGACGCGGCGCTCCGCTCGTTGCTGAGACGCACGAGCGCGTGCTGGCCCTTGATCCGGTCGCGTCCCGCCAGCACCACGGAGGCCCCGAGCCGCAGCAGCCCGCGGGCGACCTCGTAGCCGAGGCCGCCCGTCGCGCCGGTCACGATCGCGGTGCGCCCTTCGAGGCGGGCAAGTCCGTCGCCGGCACGTTCGTTCGCGGTCACGATGCCCCACTCGCTCTATTCGGTCGCTTGGACGAAGCTCCGGCCGATGCGGTTGGTTGCGCTTCTCCGGGCGGTAAACGTCGGCGGTACCGGCCTCCTGCCGATGGCGGCGCTCCGTGCGGCGGCCAACGAGGCCGGCCTCCGCGCCGCGCGTACGGTCGGCGCGAGCGGCAATCTCGTCTTCGACACGGACGGCAGCGAGACCGACGCCCACCTGCACCTGACCCGCGCGCTCGGGGGTTCGATCGATGTCGTGATCCGTCCCGTCGATGCGCTCCTCGCGCTGCTCGCCGCAAACCCGTTCCCGGACGCGGACCCGTCCAAGGTCGTGATCGTTTTCACCACGTCGCCATTGCCGCCCGAGGTGGTCGCGAGCGACGGACCCGCGGGCGAACGCCTCGTCCCCGTCGAAGGAACGCTGTTCGTCCATTATCCGGACGGGATCGGCCGCTCCCGGTTCCTGCTCCCGGCCGCCGCACGCGCGGGCACCGCCCGGAACCTCCGCACCGTCGCCCAGCTGGTCGCCTGACGGTCAGACCGCGTCGAGGCCGATGTCGAGCACGCGCGCGCTGTGCGTAATCCAGCCGACCGCGATCAGGTCGACGCCGGTGTCCGCGATGGCGGCCACGGTCTCCGGAGAAACCCGACCCGAGGCTTCCAGCACGGCACGGCCGTCGGCCATCCGGACGGCTTCGCGCAGCGTCGCCGGCTCCATGTTGTCGAGCAGGACGTGCCGGACGCCGAGCGCGAGCGCTTCTCGGAGCTGGTCGAGCGTGTCGACCTCGAGCTCGATCGCGACCAGATGGCCGGCCGCGAGGCGCGCCGCCTCCACCGCCTGCCGGACGCTCCCCGCGATCGCGACGTGGTTGTCCTTGATCAGGATCGCGTCGTCGAGGCCGAAGCGGTGGTTGCGGCCGCCGCCCGCCCGGACGGCCTCCTTCTGTAGGGCACGAAGGCCGGGCACCGTCTTCCGCGTGTCGGTGATCCGCGCCCTGGTGTGCGCGACCGCGCGGACGAGCGATGCGGTCGCGGTCGCGACGCCGCTGAGCTGGCCGATGAAGTTGAGCGCCGTCCGTTCGGCGGTCAGCACGGCACGCGCCGGTCCGTCCACGCGCGCGATGATCGTGCCGGGCGAGAGCGCCGCGCCGTCCATCAAGAGAGGGACGACGGAGATCCGCGCGTCGACCAGGCGAAAGGCGATCCGGGCCGGCTGCACGCCCGCGAGCACGCCCGCCTCGCGCGCCGTGATCGCGAGCGACGCCGCCGCGTCGTCCGGGATGACGGCGGCGGCGGTGATGTCGCCGGCGCGACCGAGATCCTCGGCGAGCGCGGTCCGGACGACGGTCTCGACGAGGCTGTCCGGGATCATGCGCGCTCCCTTCGCGGCGCGGCATCGCCGAGGGATTGGAGCGACGTGTCCGCTTCGGCGAGCGTGATCGGCAGGCGGCGCGGCACCGCGTCGCGCGCCGGGTGGTCGGTGCGGGCATGCGCGCCGCGGCTTTCCGCCCGCCGTAACGCGCTCGCGGCGACCAGACGCGCGGTGTCGAGGGCGAGCGCGTCGACCGACGGGTCGGCCCGAAGCGCCTCGAGGGACGCGGCCGCGTTCCGCATTCCGGCCTCGTCCCGGAGCACGCCGAAGCCGCTCCCCATCGCGCGCCGAATGGCGGCGATCCCGCCGCCGCCGGCCGGCGATGCGAAGGCCCGCGCACGACCGGGTGCCCGCGCCGTGGTGTCCCGAAGCAGCCGCCCGACCCGCTCGCCGGTCACCGCCGCCTCCAACAGCGAATTGCTCGCCAGCCGGTTCGCACCGTGCAGGCCGGTCGCCGACGCCTCGCCGATCGCGAACAGGCCGCCGACCGTGCTGCGGCCGTCCGCGTCCACCGCGATGCCGCCCATCGCGTAGTGCAGCGCCGGACGCACAGGGATCGGCGCCACCGCGGGATCGATCCCGGCCCCGCGGCAGAGCGCATCGACGGCGGGGAACCGGGCGTGAAATCCCGCCCCGATCGCACGCGGCGTGTCGAGGAAGACGCGGTGCCCTTCGGCGATGCGCGCCGCCACGGCGCGCAGCCTGATCGCGTACAGAAGCCATAGCCCGCGCACCCCAAACAGGAAGCAAATCGTCAGGAAGGCTCGGGTCTCGAAAAAGCGAGGCTTTATGTAGAGGTCGAGCTTGGCGCCGTGATCGTTCCA
>CAXUBA010000026.1:0-21146 GCA_964249205.1 uncultured Acetobacteraceae bacterium
GGATCCGGCGGCGCGGGCCGACGCCGTCCGGTCGCTGGGGCACGAGCCGGGGCGGCGCGCGATCCGCGCCGCCCGCGGCCTGGAGCGGGCGGCGCTGTTCGACGCGCCGGCGGCACGCGCGCGGCTCGACGCGTTCCGGGCGCGCCCGTGGCCGTCATGAGGGGGCGCCTCGTGCTCCTCGACCGGGCGGGCCTCGTCTTCACGCTTCTCGTGCCCGTCTTCCTGACGCACGGGCGCGGCCTCGCCGAAGCGGCGATCGACGTGGTCGCGGCGCTGTTCGTCGCGCGTTCGGCGCTCGTCGGAATCTGGTCGTGGGCATTCCGCGGCTGGGCGCGGTTCGCGCTCGCGTGGTGGTGCTGGCTCGTGTTCTGCTCGATGATCCGGCTCGCCGATCATCACGGCTTGGCCGGCCTCGGCGAGGCGCTCGCCGTGGGGCGGTTCCTCGTCTTCAGCCGCGCGCTCGAGTGCTGGACCCTCGCGAGCCGTCCGGCACGCCGCCTGCTGCAAGGACTGCTCGCGGTCGTGCTCGTCTACATGGCGGCACAATGCCTGCTGCAGCTGCTGACCGGACAGAACCTGTTCGGCGCGCCCCGCTTTTCCGACGGATCGCTGACCGGTCCCTACGCGCATCCGCGGGTCGCCGCACCCATATCGCGCCTCTTGTTTCCGGTGCTGCTGCCGCTCGTGGCGTTTCTTCTCGGACGGCGCGACCCCGCGGCCCGGGGGGTGGCCGCCCTGCTCGGTTTCGCGTCGCTCGCGCTGATGGTGCTGGTCGGGCAGCGCATGCCGCTGCTGCTCTGCCTGGTGGGTCTCCTCGTGGTCGGCCTCGTCGAACGTCGGCTCCGCGCGGCGGTGATCGGGCTCGCGATCGCGCTGCCGGTGCTGGTCGGGCTGTCGGCCGCGGTGTCGCCGCCCGCGTTCCATCATCTCTGGACGATGTTCTCGCGCCAGGTGGCGCATTTCCCGTCGAGCTCCTACGGGCTGATCGCGGCGCGGGCGCTGGCGATGATCCGGGCCCATCCGGTGACCGGGCTCGGTTTCGATGCCTACCGCCATCACTGCGCCGATCCGGCCTATTTCCACGGCTGGTTCGGCGGCGACGGCATGGGCGCCTTCGCCGGCGTCTGCGTCCAGCACCCGCACAACCATTACCTCCAGGCGGCGGTCGACGGCGGCGTGCCCGCCTTGGTGCTGTTCGTGCTGCTCGTCGCCAGGTGGATCACCGCGGTCTCGCGCGGCCTCGCCGATCGGCCCGACCCGCTGAGGACCGGGCTTCTGGCCGCGATCGTCATGCAGGAATGGCCGATCGCATCGGCCAGCGACCTCGTCAACCTGCCGCTCGGGGGCTGGTTCTTCCTGCTTCTGGGCTTTGGTCTTGCGGCCGCGCGACCCATATCGCCGCCCACCGCAACACGGTCGGAGGAGACCTGATCCGATGCCCGACACCGTCATCACCGCCGACACCGCCGTCACCGGCGCCATCCCGGTCACGGTGCTCACCGGCTATCTTGGCGCGGGCAAGACCACGTTGCTGAACCGGATCCTGACAGAGCAGCACGGCCGCCGCTACGCCGTGGTGATCAACGAGTTCGGCGAGCTCGGCGTTGACAACGACCTCGTGGTGGACACCGACGAGGAAGTCTTCGAAATGAACAACGGCTGCGTCTGCTGCACGGTGCGCGGCGACCTGATCCGCATCCTCGGCAACCTGGTCAAGCGGCGGAACCGGTTCGACGGCATCATCGTGGAAACCACCGGGCTCGCGAACCCGGCCCCCGTGGCGCAGACCTTCTTCGTCGATGACGAGATCCGCGCGAAGACGCGGCTCGACGCGATCGTCACCGTGGTGGACGCATCGACGCTGCTCGCGCGTCTCGCGGACAGCGCCGAGGCCGAGGCGCAGATCGCGTTCGCCGACGTGATCGTGCTGAACAAGACCGACCTCGCGAGCGCCGCCGACCTGGACGAGGTCGAGCAGCGCATCCGCCGGATCAACGCGGCGGCGCGGATCCACCGGGCCGAGCGCGGCGTCGTGCCGGTCGCGGACCTGCTCGACCAGGGGGGGTTCGACCTCGCGCGCATCCTCGCGACCATTCCCGACTTCCTCGAGCACGACGAGCACTCGCACAACGAGGACGTGTCCTCGATGTCATTCGAACTTCGCGAGAAGCTCGACCCGCAGCGCTTCAACACCTGGATCTCGCTTATCCTGCAGGAGCGTGGCGGCGACCTGCTGCGCACCAAGGGCATTCTCGACTTCAAGGGCGAGGACCGGCGCTACGCGTTCCAGGCGGTGCACATGATGGCGGAAGGCGACTTCATCGGGCCCTGGCGCGCCGGCGAGGCGCGTTCGTCGCGTCTCGTGTTCATCGGGCGCAACCTCAACCGCCCGGTGCTCCGGCGCGGCTTCGAGAGCTGCGTGGCCTGACCGTCGTGCCGAACGCCGCGACGACTGACGCGGCTGCGCGCGACACGCTGCTCGCCGAGCGCGGTCGGACACGTTCGATCGAGGCGCACGTGGTCGCCTGTGCCTTCGATCGCGCCGGCGCGACCGTGGGCTTCGGCACGGCGGAGGGCGGCCTCCATCTGCTCGGCCGACGTGGCGAGGCTGGCTGGCAGGACGTCGCGGCGCATGACGGATCCCTCCTCTGTCTCGCGCCGCTCGGACATGGCTTCGTCTCCGGCGGGGATGACGGCGTGCTCGCGCGGACGCTGTCGACCGGCGGCGACGCCGCGCCGCTCGGACGCTTCGGCGGACGCTGGGTGGAGCGTTGCGTGACGTTCGAGGACGGTCGCGCGACGGTCGTCGCGGCCGCCGTGGGCAAGCGCGTCGCGCTGCTCGACGACGACGGCGACGCCATCCGCACGATCGAGCATCCGTCGACGGTGACGGGGCTCGCGTTCGACGCGAAGGGCAAGCGGATCGCGGCCTCGCACTACAACGGCGCCTCGGTGTCCTTCGTCGGCTCGGCCACGGGAACCCCGCGCGTCTTCGAGTGGAAGGGGAGCCACATCGGCATCGCCATGCACCCGGCGGCGGACGCGGTGGTGACCGCGATGCAGGAGAACGCGCTGCACGGCTGGCGGCTCGCCGACGGCCACAACATGCGGATGAGCGGCTACCCTTCGAAGACGCACGCGCTGTCGTTTTCGCGGACCGGCAAGTGGCTGGCGACGTCGGGCGCCGACACGATCGTCCTTTGGCCGTTCTTCGGCGGCGGCCCGATGGGCAAGCCCCCAGTCGAGCTCGCCGGCGGCGCAGGCACGCTCTGCACGCGCGTCGCGTTCAACCCGCGCCAGGACAACGTCGCGGCGGGCTTCGCGGACGGGACCGTGTTGCTCGCCGACGTGAGCAGCGAGCGGATCCTGACGCTGTGCGGTCCGGGCCGCGGCGCGGTATCGGCGCTGGCCTGGAGCGAGGACGGCGGCGCGCTCGCGTTCGGCACGGAAACCGGCACGATGGCGCTGCTCGACCTGTCGGCGCGGTGACCGTCCGGGGGGCGCGCTTGCGTCGCGTCGGACGGTGTGCTCGGAACGGAAGCATGACGAAAACCTCCGTCGCGCTGTCGCTTCTCCTGGCCGTCGTCGCGCCGCTTCCTTCGCAGGCCGCCCGTTACCGCTCGGTTCCGATCGGTCCGGTGGTCCTGTCGGCGCAGTCCGGGACGCCGCTCGACACGGCGGCGCGCCAGCTCGCATCCCGCGACATCGCGGACAGCGCCGCGCACGGCCAGCAGGCGCTGGTGCTGATCGGTTCGGCGCGGCTCTCGACCCGGCGCGCCGTCCCCGCGGCCCTGTTCGTCCAGCTTCAGTCGGCGCCGCTTTGCGGATCGGCGGGTTGCGAGACCTCCGTCTATCTCGACGGGCGCGGCGCGTGGCGGAAGGTTCTCGACAGTGTGTCGGGCCCGATCACCGTGCTCCCGACCGAGCACGGCCACATGCACGATCTTCTGGTCGGCGAGAACGATCGCTGGGTGTGGGCGGGTCAAGCCTACCGCGACACGTTGTCGGCTCCGTCGCTGCCCGGCCTCAAGCGTTCGGTCGAGCGGCACCAGCGTGCGGTCGCCAACGGGACGGCGCGTCCGCCGCAGTGACGCGTGCGGTCGCGCCAGGCCGTGTCGCCGAAGGCACGCGCCGACCGCAGCCCGCTGGCACGTGCTTTCGTCATCTTGACCTCCCACGCCCCGCCGTCGATCTTCCGATCGCGCCTTCCGCGGACATCTGGAAGCCGCGGTTCGCGTCACGCTCGCGCACCCACGTGCGCTCGACCCCGCAGGTCGGCGGCCCGCGGCTGGCCGTCGCGAACCTTCGTCAGAGCTTCGGGAAGGCGGCGCGACCGGAACGCACCGCCGCGAAGAAGCGGCCGGCATGGAGCGGGTGAAGGGAATCGAACCCTCGTATGCAGCTTGGGAAGCTGCCGTTCTACCATTGAACTACACCCGCACGCCGCGCGGCGGAGCGCGACCTTAGGGGAGGGCCGGTCCGACCTCAAGCGGGAGCGTGTCGAGTATGAATTGACGCCGCAGGACCGACTTCCTACCAGACGCTTGCCTTCGCTTCGGAAGGAACGAGACCGATCGCTCGCCGGGGCGGGCCGAAAGGGTGTGCCATGACCGCTTCCGACGACGCCGCGCGCTACCGACCGGACACGATCCTCGTGCATGGCGGAACCGAGCGGACACCGTATGGCGAAACGAGCGAGGCGATATTCCTGACCTCGGGCTTCGTCTACCACGACGCGGCGCAGGCGGAGGCGACGTTCAAGGGCGAGGCGACGCACTATCAGTATTCGCGCTTCGGCAATCCGACGGTGGCCGCCCTCGAGCGGCGGCTCGCCATCCTCGAAGGCGCCGAGGATTGCCGGGCGACCGCGACCGGCATGGCCGCCGTCCACGCCACGCTGCTTTCGCACCTCCGGACGGGCGACCGCGTCGTCGCGTCGCGCGCGCTGTTCGGATCCTGCTTCTGGATCGTGAACGAGCTCCTGCCGCGCTACGGGATCGAGCGTGAGTTCGTCGACGGCAGCGACCTCGCGCAATGGCGCGACGCGCTTTCGCGCCCCGCCGCGATGGTGCTGCTCGAAACGCCGTCGAACCCGATGCTGGAACTGGTCGATCTCCGCGCCGTCGTGGATCTCGCGCACCGCGCGGGCGCGCTCGTCGCGGTCGACAACGTGTTCGCGACGCCGCTCAGGCAGCGTCCGATCGCGCTCGGGGCCGACATCGTCATCTATTCCGCGACGAAGCACATGGACGGACAGGGGCGGGTGCTCGGCGGGGCCGTACTCGGCAACCGCGCGTGGATCGAGAACACGCTGCAGCCGTTTCTCCGCAACACCGGTCCGGCGCTGTCGCCGTTTAACGCCTGGACGCTGCTGAAGGGGCTGGAAACGATGGCGCTCCGGGTCGAGCGGTCGGAGCGGAACGCGCTCGCGATCGCCGATCATCTCGCCGGGCGGCCCGGCATCGTGCGCGTCCTCCATCCGTGGCGCGCCGACCACCCGCAGGCACCGCTCGCCCGCGACCAGATGACGGGCGGCGGCACGCTGGTGACGTTCGAGGTCGAAGGCGGCAAGGAGGCGGCGTTCCGCTTCCTCGACGCGCTCCGGCTCGTGGCGGTGTCGAACAATCTCGGCGACGCGAAGTCGCTCGCGACCCATCCCGCGACCACGACGCACATGAAGATCGGCGCGGAAGCCCGCGCCCGGCTCGGCATCGGCGACGGTGTGATCCGCCTGTCAGTCGGCCTCGAGGATCCGGCGGACCTGATCGAGGATCTGGAACTCGGCCTTCGTTCGCTCGCTCCCACCCGGACGGCCGTGGAGCGGGCGGGTTGAGCCGGCCGCCAGAGGTCGGGACGATGGAGGGGCTTGTGGCGGGCGAGGGCGAGGTGGCGGACGCGGCCGCCGAGGCGGCCTGGAGCGCGGTGACCCGCGACATCCGCGTGTCCGTGCGATCGTTCTTCCTCGAAGAGGAGTCGCACCCGGAGGAGCGGCAGTTCGTCTGGGCCTATCGCATCCGGATCGAGAACGGCGGCCGCGATACGGTCAAGCTGGTGAAGCGCACGTGGCTGATCACCGACGGGCAGGGCCGCACGCAACGCATGCACGCGGAGGGCGTCGTCGGCGAGCAACCGGTGCTCGAGCCAGGCGAGCGCTTCGAATACACGTCGGGGACTCCGCTCGAAACGCCGAGCGGCTTCATGCGCGGCGAATACCACATGATCGCGACCGCGAGCGGCGAGGTGTTCGACGTCGCCATCCCGCCCTTCAGCCTCGACAGTCCGCACCAGTCGAGCCAGGTGCACTGAACGGCGGCGGCGGCGACGGCGGCGGACGGCTCGCGCGCCGCTGGTGACCGGGCCTCGCGACCGCTGCTTCGGGCCGCGCCGGCGGCGTGCCTCCGAGAGCCAGGCAACGTTCCACTAACGGTTCATCGGCGATGATCCGGGTTCAGGCCTCGGACTTCGTCCATGTCGCGTTCGTCTGCCGCTCGTCGCTTAACGCGTTTCCGCCGATCGAGCGGCCTTCTCTCGATGCTCGTCGCGTCGGGCGCCGGGCTGGCGGCGCTGTCGTCGGGCGACGGCGAGAGCCTCTGGCCGACCGGCGGGATCGTGCTCGGCCTGCTGCTCGCCCGGCGTTCCGGCGTAGCTCCGGTCACGACGGCGCTGCTTTTCGCGCTCGCGCGCATCGCCGTCGGGCTGCTTGACGGTCGGTCGGTTCCCGCAAGCGTGCTTTCCGCCGCCGCCGAGACACTGTCGATTGCCGCCAGCTTCGCCGTGCTGCGCCCGCTCGGCCGCGCACCCGACCTTCTCGCCCCTTGTGCCCTCCGCCACGCATGGCGCGCGGCGATGGTCGGGCCGCTCACCGGCGCGCTGCTCCGCGCGGCGCTCACCCGGGATGCCGGCGGGGCGGCGACTTGGTTCGTCGTTCACGCGCTCGCGTTCGCGATCCTCACCCCCGTCGTGGTCGACGTGCTGCGCGGACGCGTCGCCGTCGTGCTTCGGCGCGTCAGCCGCGACCGGCTGATCGCGGCCGGCTTCCTCGCGGTCGCCATGCTGGTCGCTTCGGTGTTCGCGCAGACGCGGAACCCTCTGGTGTTCCTTCTGCCGCTTCCGCTGATCGCGCTTGCGTGCCGGCTGGGGTTGGCGGCGGTCACGACGATCCTGATCCCGGTGATCGTAGTGGCGCCGGCGGCGACCGCACTCCGCCATGGGCCGTTCTGGCTCGCCTCGGGGCCGTCGCCTGCGGAGCGTGCGATTCTTTGCCAGCTCTTCATTCTGGCTCACCTCGCGACGCTGCGCACGGTCGGTTCGCTGCTTCGCGCCCGGCGCGAGGCCGAGGCGGCGAGGCAGACGGAACGGCGCCAGCTGGTCGAGAGCGAGGCGCGCTTTCGTCTGCTCGCCGACCACGCGGCGGACGTCGTCGCCAGGATTGGCCGCACGGGACGGATCACCTACGTCTCGCCGTCGTCGGCCGCGGCGATCGACATGCCGCCGCGACTGCTCCTTGGACGACGGGCGCTCGCGCTGGTCCACGCGGCCGACCGAGCCCGCGTGGCGGCCGTTCTGTCGCGCCTCGCGGTCGACAAGGATGCGGACGGCGAAGCGCTGTTCCGCATCCGGCGTCGGGACGGCACGCTCGGCTGGCTGGACGCGCGCTTCCGCGCGGTGCGCGACGCCGCCACCGGGATGCCGGACGGCTTCGTATCGGTCGCGCGGGACGCGACGGCGCGGCTCGGTCTCGAAGCGGAGCGGGGACGCCGCGAACGAGACCTCGAACACGCCAATCTGCAGCTCGAACGCTTGATGCGGCGTCTCGCGGAGGCGCGCGATCAGGCGGAAGCGGCCAGCGAGGCGAAATCGCGCTTCCTCGCGAACATGAGTCACGAGATCCGGACGCCGCTGAACGGCCTGCTCGGCCATAGTGAAATGCTTCGGCTCGAGGGCGATCTCACCGCCAAGCAGCTGGGACGCGTCGAGGCGATGCGGGCGGCCGGCGCCCACCTTCTCGCCATGATCAACGCCGTGCTCGATCTGGCGACGATCGAGGCCGACCGGATGGAATGCCGTTCGAACCCGATCGACCTCGTCGCCGAGGCGCGGAACTGTCTCGCCCTGGTGCGGCCGGCGGCCGACGCGAAGTCGCTCGATCTCGCGGTCGCGCCCGTCGGGACGGAACGATGGGCTGTCGCCGCCGACCCGCTCCGACTGCGGCAGGTGCTGCTCAACCTGCTCGGGAACGCGGTGAAGTTCACGACGGCCGGCCACGTGACGGTCAGGATCGGTCGCGGCTCGGCCGGGCGCGTTCGGCTCTCGGTCGTCGACACCGGACCTGGGATCCCGGCCGATCGTCGATCGCGACTGTTCGGCGCGTTCGATCGACTCGACATCGACGAGCACGCGAGCGTCGAGGGAGCGGGACTCGGCCTGTCGTTGTCGGCGAGGCTGATGTCGCTGATGGGCGGCACGATCGACCACAGGGACGGCGAGGCAGGAGGGAGCGTCTTCTCGATCGAACTTCCGGCCGCCGTCTTGACGCCCGACCGAGCGGCGGCCGTGCCGGGCGTGGAGCTTCGGCAGGTCAACGGTCGCGCGCTTCGCGTCCTGGTGGTGGACGACGTCGAGATGAACCGCGAGGTCGCGGGATGCTTCCTGCGATCGGGCGGTCACGAGGTGGTCGCGGCCGCGAGCGGCGCCGAGGCCATCGCCTGTCTCGCGGCCGAGGGGAGCGCGATCGACGTGGTGCTGATGGATGCGCGCATGCCGGGCATGGACGGGTTCGAGGCAACGCGTCGCATCCGGGCGTCCGACGGCGCGGCACGCGACGTCCCGGTAATCGCGCTTACGGCGCTCGTCTTCGCCGAACAGGCCGACGAATGCCGCGGCGCCGGCATGGATGCGCATCTGCCGAAGCCGGTGACCAGGGAGGCGTTGCTCGAGGCAGTCCGGACCGTGCGTCGGTCCGGGCGCCCGTCGGCACCCGGACCGCTCGCGCCGTTCGGCGTCGGCGCCGCGTCGGCCGCCGACGCGATCCCGCGCCTCGATGCGGCGTCCGAGCGGCCGGTTCTCGACGTGACGACGTTCGAGCGCATGCGGTCGCTGCTCGACGGCGGGACGATGTCGTCCTGTCTTGAGGTGCTGCGGGAGCGCGCTGCCGACCTGCTTTCGCTGATCCGGATGCCGCCGGCGGCGGATGGCGGTGCGGCGCTGGCCGAGGCGGCGCATGCGCTCGCAGGGAGTGCGGGCACGTTCGGCTTCAACCGGCTCGCGGACGACGCGCGTTTGTTCGAGGCGGCTACGCGCGCGGCCGCCGGCCCGAGGCCGGAAAGCGGGGCGCGGCTCGCGCTGACGCTCGCCGAGACCATTCCGGTGCTGGCCCGGCTGATCCGCGAGGACGCGGACCGGAAAGGCTCGAAAGCGGCGTCGGAAATCCCACTTGCTGTGCTCGCCGCGGGTGGCTGAGGTCGCGGCCGGCAACGGGACGGGCGCGTGGACATTCATTCTTCCGAGGATCCGAACCCGATCTCCGACGGACGGGACAAGCCGACACGCGAGGAAGCCGAGCGAGCCGTCCGCACGCTGATCCGCTGGGCGGGCGACGATCCCGACCGCGAAGGGCTGCGGGACACGCCGGCACGCGTGGCGCAATCGTACGACGCGTTCTTTGCCGGCTATGGCCAGGATCCGAAGGAGGTCCTCGCCCGCACCTTCGAGGAGGTCGAGGGCTACGACGAGATCGTTCTGCTCCGCGACATCCGGCTCGAGAGCCATTGCGAGCACCACATGGTGCCGATCATCGGCCGGGCGCACGTCGCCTACCTTCCGCGGCACCGCGTCGTCGGGATCAGCAAGCTCGCGCGCGTCGTCGAGCTGTTCGCGCGACGGCTCCAGATCCAGGAGAAGCTGACCGTCCAGATCGCCGAAGCGATTGAGGAGGTGCTTCAGCCCTACGGGGTCGCCGTCATCATCGAGGCCGGCCACCAGTGCATGACGACCCGCGGCGTCCACAAGCCAGGGGTGTCGATGGTGACGAGCCGGATGCTCGGCGCCTTTCGGACTCAACCCGATACCCGACGCGAGCTGATGAGCCTGATCGGCCAGCGCGCGGAAGGCGGCATGGATTTCTGACCGGCCGGCGGTCGCTCAGCGGATCAGGTGCGCGGCGACCGCGGGGAACACCGCCCGCTCCGCAACCAGCCCCATCCCGACGATCGCGATCGCGGCCACGAGCGCCTGACCGAGATCCGGCCGCGACCGACCGAGTAGGACAAGGAACGGCGCGAGGGGCAGGAAGTAGCGGCCCTGGATGCCGTCGATCCGCGCCGCGCCGATGATGGTCCAGCTGAGATAAAGCGCAACGTAGATCGCGAGCACGATCGCTAGCAGCGTCAGGAGGATCAGGAGGCGGCGCGCGAACCCGGTCCGCGGCTGCCGCAGCGCGAGCGCGAGGGTCAAGGTCATGGCGACCGCGGCCCACCGGTAGATCCGCGCCGGAAATTCGATGTCGAGCCATCCGAGCACACCGACCACCTCGCGGAACCGGTAGGTCGGCCACTCCGCTACGGTCTTCCACAGGACACGCGCTGCCTCGCCGTCATGCCGCAGGATCCAGTGGATCTGCGCGCCGCCGAGCAGCGATCCGCCCGCACGGGTCGAAACCCCGAGCGGTGCGATGCCGACGGCGAACCACAAGGCCGTCGCCACGATCGCGAGCGCGGCGGACGCCACGCCCTTCGCGCGCTCCGGGCCGTCGAATGTCAGGATGACAGGGATCGCGGCGAGAAGCGCATAGGGCAGCCGCCCCATGGCCATCGCGCCGACGAGGGCGCCGACCGCGAGCCAGGCGGGCCATCCCGCGGGCAGGCCCGACGCACGGCGACCGAGCCATGATGCGACGAAGGCACCCGATGCGATGAGCATCGCGTCCTGACTGGCCGAGCCGAACAGGAACAGCGTCATCGGGAGCATCAGCACGAGCGTCAGGAACGGAAGCCCGGTGACGCTCACGAGGATCGCGGTCGCGGCGAGCGCCGTCGCCGCCACCGCGTCGGCGGCGCGTGCCGCACGCAGCGTCGCCAGCACGGGCAGATCGAGCGCGCGGCCGAGATCGATCGCGAGCGCGGCGGGGGCATACATGACGGGGCCGTAGGTCGCCGTGTTCGGGAACCCGATCAGCCCGGTCCCCCGGCCCCACCGTAGCGCCTCGAACGGCGCCAGCGCCGCGACCGTGATCCGGAGATGCCCCGGGCCGTGCACCAGATGGTCGAGATCGTAGGATCGGACGACGCCGACGGGCAGTGCGCCCCCAGCGTTCCCGCCGCTGAGCTTCTTGCTGACCAGACCGCCCTGGCCGATCTGCGTCGCCCGGAGGAAGTGGTTCGGTTCGTCGGCCGTGTCGTAAGGCACCGTCGTGACGGCGAGCCTGAGCGCGCAGGGCAACGCGACGAGCAGGTAGAGGAGGGCGACGAGGCGTGTGCCGCGTCCGATGGCTGTCATGCGGCGCTCATGGGCTGAAGTGGCGGGCGACCGTCCGGATCGCGCTCGCGTCGCCGCCGAACGCCATCGCGACGAGGATCGCCGCCGACACCGCACGTGCGGTCGGGCCCGTCCGTCGCCCGAGGAGACCGCCGAACAGCGCGACGGGAAGGAAGTAGCGTCCCTGCACGCCGTCGACGCGCGGAGCGCCGACGGTGCTCCAGCTCAGGTAGAGCGCGATCTCGATCGCGGCGACGACAGTCAGGATGACCAGCGCGAACCGCAGCCTCGGGATCCTGTGCGCAGGCGGACCGAGAAGCGTCGCGACCATCGCGGCGATCAGCGCCCATTCGCAGATCCGGTAGGCCGATTTCTTCAGGATGATGTCGAGCCAGCCGAGGACGCCGATGAATTCTCGTAAGCGGAGCCACCGATCCTCGTAGAACGAGACCGAGAGGATGCGGGCTGCATCGATCGGGTGTCGGACGACCCAGTGCATCTGGGCGCCCGTGAGGAGGCCGCCGCCGGCGCGCGTCACGGCGGACAGCGGCACGACGCTCGCGAAAAGCCAGGAGAGCGACGCCGCGACGGCGACCGCGGCCGCGGCGAGCCCGCGCGTCCGATCGGCGCGTCGCCAGCTGATCAGGACCGGCAGCACCGCGAGCGGCATGTAGGGCGCGCGCGCCGCGGCGAGCCCGCCGAGCAGCAGGCCGGACGCGACCCAACCTCCCCAGCCGCAGGATCGGCCCGCAGCCTGCCGGGTGAGCAGGGCCACCGCCAGCGCGGCCGACGCGATCAGCGTCGCGTCCTGGCTCGCGGAGCCAAACAGCGACAGCGTCATCGGCAGGGTGAGGATCGCGACCAGCAGCGGCGTGCCGAACTCGGCGAGCCCGATCGCCGAGGCGGCGAGCGCCGTCGCCGCAGACGCGTTGACGATGCGGGCGAGCCGGACGCTGGCCAGGACCGGCATTCCGGACACGCGTCCGAGATCGATCGCGACAGCGTCCGGCGCGTAGAAGACGGGCGGGTAGATGGCGGTGTTCGCGAAGCCGAACATCTGGGTCGGGCCATCCCAGCGAAGCGCGCGATAAGGCGCGAGCGTCGGGCGGTCGAAGCGCATTTGGCGATCCCGGTGATAGCGGTCGAGCAGCGTCGACGCCGTGATCGCGCTGCCCGGCAGGACGCCGCCGATCCGACCGGCCGCGTCACGGGTCGCGAGCAGTCCGCCCGCGCCGATCTCGATCGCACGGAACAGATGCGCCCCCTCGTCCGCCACGTCGAACAACGGCGTCACGGACGAGAACAACAAAGCGCAGGGCAGCGCGACCGCGAAGTAAAGAAGCGCGAGAGCGCGGCGTCCGTGCAGCACTGCGTCAAGCACGCAGCGTGATCGACCGGAGCCGTGGCGCGCGCGAGATTGCCGTTGGCTGTCGATCCATTCGGGCGGCCTTCGCTGTCGCTGACCGGCGGACACTTACATGAGCGTTACAACCGAAGAAACCTCCTGTCGGCCGGCGCGAGACTGGCACGGAGCGGGGCGGCCATGCTCTACAGGGGAGGCGCAACCATGGAGCCGCGCCCATGCTCGTCGCCGTCGACCCCGCGACGTCCCGTCCTGCCGACGGTGGCGGCCGGATCGTTCCGGTCGTGCTTTCCGGCGGATCGGGCAGCCGCCTTTGGCCGGTCAGCCGCGCCTCGTTCCCGAAGCAGCTTTGGCCGCTCATCAGCGACCGGACGATGCTCCAGGAGACGGTGCTGCGCGCGGTCGGCGACGCGTTCGCGCCGCCGGTGATCGTGTGCAACCAGGAGCATCGCTTCCTGATCGCCGAGCAGCTGCGCGAGGTCGGTTTCGGAGCGGCGCGCATCCTGCTGGAGCCGGTCGGCCGGAACTCGGCACCGGCAATCGCCGCGGCGGCACTGCTGGTCGCCGAAACCGATCCCGAAGCGGTGCTCTGGATGATGGCCGCCGACAGCGCCATCACGAAGCACGAGGCGCTCGGCGAGGCGCTCGCCGACGCCGTGCGGGCGGCTCGGGCCGGCCAGGTGGTGACGTTCGGCATGCGGCCGACGCGCCCCGAGACCGGCTACGGCTATATCGAGGTGGGCGACGACCTCGCCGATCTCGCCGGCGTCCACCGGATCGCGCGCTTTGTCGAGAAGCCGGACGCGTCGCGCGCCGCGACGCTGGTGGCGAGCGGCCGTCATCTCTGGAACTCCGGCATGTACGTCTTCACGGTGGAAACGCTCCTGGAGGAGATGCAGCTCCACGCGCCCGCGGTGATGGCGGCGGCGCGTCAGGCGGTCGAGAAGCGGACGCAGGATCTCGATTTTCTCCGGCTCGACGAGACGTCGTTCCGCGACGCGCCGGACATCTCGATCGACTACGCGATCGCCGAGCGCACCCATCGCGCCGCCGTGGTGCCGGCCGATCTCGGCTGGTCGGACGTCGGCAGCTGGGACGCGCTCTGGGATGTCTCGTCGAAGGACGAGGCGGGCAACGCCGCCGTCGGCAACGTGCTGCTCGAGCATGCGCAGAACTGCTACGTAAGGTCGGACGGAATCGTCACCGCGGTGGTCGGCGTCCAGGACGTGATCACGGTGGTGACCGAGGACGCGGTGCTCGTCACGCATCGCGACCGGGCGCAGGACGTGAAGAAGGTCGTGGAACGGCTGCGCGACGCCGGTCGGCCGGAGGCGCTCGCGCACAACCGGTGCTATCGCCCCTGGGGCTTCTACGAGAGCCTGATCGAGGGCGAGCGGTTCCAGGTCAAGCGGATCGTGGTGCAGCCCGGCCAGCTGCTGTCGCTGCAGAAACACTTCCATCGTGCCGAGCACTGGGTGGTGGTCGCGGGCACCGCGATGGTGACGCGCGACGGCGAGGAGGTGATGGTGCGCGAGAACGAGTCGATCTATCTGCCGCTCGGCACGATCCACCGGCTCGGCAATCCCGGGCGGATTCCGCTCACCCTGATCGAGGTGCAGTCGGGCCCCTATCTGGGGGAGGACGACATCGTCCGCTACGAGGACAGCTACAACCGCCTCGTCTGACAAGGGATCCCATCCTGACCCCATCTTCCGGCGCGCGCCTCGCGGCGCTCGCGTCCTTGCTGCTCGCGACGCCGCTCGGCGGCTGCCTCGCGCGTCCCAACGACGTCACGAACGTGATCGGGATCACGGTCGCGGAAGGCGTCAACGCCGTGCCGCATCTCGTGCCGGACGGACGTTCCGGGCTGATCGTCGAGGGCAGCCTGCGCGCGGCGGGCCGGCCGGACGCCGTCCTCGTGCTGCTGCCGCGCCTTGCCCCCGTGCGCGGCTGGGACGTGGTCGGCGTCGAGGATGCGTCGACCGGCCAGCTCGCCTCGACGGTGCCGCCGATCCCGGGCGAGCAGCAGGACGCGCGCTTCGCACGCGCGAAGGTCGGCGGCATGCCGGCGACGCTGCTGTTCGTCGCGCACGGACCCGGCGCGGCGGGGCGCCCGGCGCCGTTCACGATCGACACCTACACGCTCGCGACCGACGGGGAGGACGGCAGCGGGCTGCCCGCCGTGTTCCATCCGCTCGCCCGGACAACGACCCGCACGGCATACTGCTCGGCCGACGCGGCGCTGGTCGATGCCGAGCGATTGCCGCCGATATCCGGCACCGCGACGGGTCGCCGGGACGGCTGCGAGGGCGGCGCCGCGTCCTGATCGGCTGGACCTCCCGCCGCGCGCCGGATCGGGAGGATACCCTGCAGCACGCCTGATCGGCGCGATGCGCGCGTCCATCCTTGTCGTCGACGCTCCTGCGGCCACGTGACGGAAGCGTCACTGGATCGGATCGCACCATGCCCAACGTCGTCGTCATCACCGGCGGAAGCGCAGGGATCGGCAGGGCCGCCGCCCGGATGTTCGCCGGTCGCGGCGATGCGGTCGGGCTGATCGCCCGTGGCGAAGCGCGGCTCGAGGCGGCCCGCGCCGAACTCGCGGCGCTCGGGGCTCCGGTCCATGTCGTTTCGGCGGACGTGGCCGACCCCGACCGGGTCGAGGACGCGGCGCGCGAGATCGAGGCGGCGCTCGGCCCGATCACGGTCTGGATCAACAACGCGATGGCGACGATCTACACGACCGTGGCGGATGCCACCGAGGGCGAGATCAGGCGGGTTACCGAGGTCACCTACGGCGGGGCGGTGAACGGCACGAAGGCGGCGCTGCGACGCATGCGCGAACGTGGCGGCGCGATCGTCCAGGTCAGTTCCGTGCTCGCCTATCGTGGCATCCCGATCCAGGCACCCTACAGCGGAGCGAAGTTCGCGCTCCGCGGCTTCACGGACGGGCTGCGCGCCGAGATGCTGCACGAGAAGGCGCCGGTGCGGATCTCGATGGTGCATCTGCCGGCGGTCAACACGCCGCAGTTCGGGTGGGCGGCGAACCGGACCGGCCGCGAGGCAAAGGCGCCCGATCCGGTCTACACGCCCGAAACCGCCGCGGCGGCGATCGTGCGGGCCGCGGACACCGAGCTTCGGGACATCTGGGTCGGGCGCGGAACCCCGGTGCAGATCGTCGCGGCGCGCTTGGCGCCCTCAATGATCGACCGCTACCTGGCGGCGAAGGGGTTCGACGCGCAGCTTGGCCCGGCGCGGGACGGGATCTCGACGAGCGGGAACCTTTTCGAGCCGGCCGACGCCTCGGTCGCCGCGGACGGTCCGTTTCCGTCGCGGGCGCGCGATGGCCGACGGGAACTAGTTACCAGTCGGCAGGCCGACGGCGTCGCGGCGTCGGTAATTCTTCTCGGCCTCGTCGGCATCGCCTCGGCGCTGCCGCGGGCACTGCGTCCCCGCCTGTTCGGTCGCTAGGGGGCCGGCAGGCGTCCTGCGCCCGGAAGGGTGGCGCGGGAGCGCAGCCGGTCAGAAGTCGTAGCAGCGGCCCTTCCGCTCCCAGTCGCCGTAGCGGGTGGGTTCGGGACCTGCGGGGCCGCCGATCTCCTTCGGCTTCGGGGCCTCGTCCTTGTCGACGGGCTTCGGCGCGTCCTGCGGCTCGGTCATGCGACGGAGATCGCGTCGGGACCGGCGGTCGTCAACCCGGCTGTGCGCAACCGTCCACAGCCGGTCGGGTTAGGGCTCGCCGATACAGGAGAAACATCATGTCCGAACCGCGGACCATCGAGATCGCCCCCGGCGTGCGCATGCCGGAACTCGGGCTCGGCGTATGGCAGGTTCCCGACGACGAGGCGGAGGCCGCGGTGAGGACCGCGATCGCAGCGGGCTACCGGTCGATCGACACCGCCGCGATCTACAAGAACGAGAAGGGCACCGGGGACGGGATACGCGCCGGTGGCGTCGCCCGCGACGAGATCTTCCTCACGACCAAGCTCTGGAACGACCGGCAGGGCGACGCGCGGGCGGCGCTCGTCGAGAGCCTCGGCAAGCTCGGCGTCGACGCGGTCGATCTCTATCTGATCCACTGGCCCGCCCCGAAGAGCGATCGGTTCGTGGACGCCTGGCGCACGATGATCTCGCTTCGCGACGAGGGGCTGACGCGGGCGATCGGCGTCTCGAACTTCCAGATCGCGCACCTGCGGCGGATCATCGACGAGACGGGTGTCGTGCCGGCGATCAACCAGATCGAGCTCCACCCGTTCCTGCAGCAGGGAAAGCTGCGCGACTTCCATCGCGAGAACGGCATCACGACGGAAGCGTGGTCGCCGATCGGCCAGGGCAAGGGGCTTCTCGACGACCCGACCGTCCGGCAGGTCGCGCAGGGCAAGGGCCGCACCGCGGCGCAGGTGGTGCTGCGCTGGCACCTGCAGCACGGCAACGTCGTGATCCCGAAGTCGGTGACGCCGTCCCGCATCCGGGAGAACATCGAAGTGTTCGACTTCGAGTTGGATCACGCCGAGATGGCGACGATCGATCGTCTCGACCGCGGGCAGCGTCTCGGCCCGGATCCGGACGCGTTCGGGTAATCGCGCCCGACACCCGCGGCGGGGCGCCGGCCGCCGCCGCGGCCGTGGTCGCGTCGATGGTCGTCTTCCAGGCGGGCGCGGCGCTCGCGACGACGCTGTTCCCGTTCTTTGGTCCCTTCGGCACGGTGCTGCTACGGGTCGGGCTTGCGGCCGTGCTGCTCGGGGCGATCTGGCGACCCTGGCGCGTGCGGCTCGATCGTCGCGCCGTCCGCGCCGTGCTTCAGTACGGGGTCGTGCTCGGGGCGATGAACACCCTGTTCTACGGCGCGTTGTCGCGGCTGCCGCTCGGGACTGCGGTCGGGATCGAGTTCGCGGGTCCGCTCGTGCTCGCGCTCCTACGGTCGCGCCGTCGCGCCGACGTCTTCCTCGTCGGTCTGGTGCTGCTTGGTTTCGTGCTGCTGGTCCGGCGTGCGGGCGCGGGCGCGACCCGGCCCGATCCGGTCGGCGTCGCCTGCGCCCTCGGGGCGGCGGTCGGCTGGGCAGCCTACATTCTCGCCGGCTCGGCGCTCGGTCGGGTACTCCCGGCCGGCCCCGGCACCGCGCTCGGGATGGTGGTCGCGACCGTGGTCGCGCTGCCGCTCGGCATCCTGCGTCTCGGACCGCTCGCGGCCCATCCCGGGCTGCTGCTGCCGGCGCTCGCGGTCGCGACGCTCTCGAGCGCCGTCCCTTACGTCCTCGAACTCGCCGCTATGCGACGGGTCGGCGCGCGCGTGTTCGGCATCCTGATGAGCCTTGAGCCCGGCGTCGCGGCCTTGTCCGGCCTCGTGTTCCTGGGCGAGGCGTTGTCGCTTTCGCGCTGGCTCGGCCTCTCCTGCGTCGTGCTGGCGTCGCTCGCGACGGTGCTCGAACGCGGCGACCGGACGCCCTGATCCCAGTGAATCACCAGCGTGTCAGCCTCGGCAGTATCAGGCGTGCGACGGCGGTCACGAGACCGCAGCCGACCGCGTACCAGACCGCGATGTAGAGCGGATCGTCGTTCGGGCAGGCGAACACGAAGACGAAGGCGCCCAGGGCGGACGCCGCGAGCCCGACCGCGAGCGCGCTCGCTTCGGGCTCGGTCGCCGCGCCGCGACGCATGAGGAACGCGAGACCGACCAGCGGCGGCAGCGACAGGACCGCCATCTTCCAGACGCAGCCGAGACCGTTCCGCCAATCGAGACGGGCGACGAGGAGGGCGGGTCCGTTCTCCGCCAGCGCGTCGACGGCCCAGCCGGCGGCGAGCGAGAGCGCGATCGCGACGAGGACGAGGCGGAGACCGCGACGCGGCGAACGGATCGGATCGAAGGACAGGATCGCGGTCGGCGCCGCGACCGCCGCGATCACCCCAAGGCTCGCGAGCTTCCACCAGAACGACATGTGGTTCATCGCGCGCGGCATGTCGTGCCGCATCAGGCCGATCAGGAGGAACAGCGCGAGCTCGAGGAGGAACAGGCCCCCCAGGATCGCGGCGTCGACGCCGACCCGGCGCCGCCGTACCGGCGGGAGCGCGGACGCGAGGCGCTCGGCGAGCGTGTCATGCGACATCTTCGTGCAACCTTGCGATCGTCGCGAGGCGGGCGAGGCCGCGATGGATGTTGATCTTGACGAGCGATGGCGACTGCCCGGTTTTCTGAGACGCCTCCTCGATACTGAAGCCCTGAAGCTTGACGAGGCGGATCGCGGTCGCCTGCGCCGGCTTCAGTTCGCCGAGCAGGCGCGCGAGCGAGGTCGCGCTGACGATCGCGTCCTCGTGGTCACCGATCACCACGTCCTCGTCGAGCGTCTCGGTCCTCATCCCGGCGACCTGTCGCAGACGGTCGATCCATTTGTAACGCGCGATCGCCGCGAGCCAGGGACCGAACGGACGCGCGGGATCAAAGGTGTGGCGTTTCTCGTGGATCGCGAGCAGCGCGTCCTGCACGGCATCGTCCACCATCGAGGGCGGCAACCGTCGCACGTAGAACCGCTTCAGCCAGGACCCAGCATGGTCAAGGAGGATGCGGTAGGCCTTGCCGTCGCCCGCCTGTGCGGCGCGCATGAGCGCCGCGGCATCCGGGGGAAGCTCAGCTGCCCGCACGGGCGCCGGGCGCCGGCGCCAGAACCGCGTCGTCCCGCCAGTCGGCCGGGAACAAGCGGTGGAGCGCGTCCAGCTTCGGCTTGTCCCAGGTCGTGATGTACGGGTGATCCGGGTGGGTCGCGAGGAAGTTCTGGTGGTAGTCCTCCGCGGGATAGAAACCGTGGTCGGCCTCGACCCGCGTCGCGACCGGCTGCGGGAACACGTGAGTGGCGTCGAGCTGTCGGATGTAGGCGGTCGCGACCCGACGCTGGTCGTCGTTCCGGACCCAGAGCATCGAACGATACTGGGTGCCGAGATCCGGCGTCTGCCCGTTCACCTCGGTCGGGTTGCCGGCGACCGAGAAGTAGATCCGGAGCAGCTCCGCGTAGCTCGTCACGGTCGGATCGAAGGTGACCCGAACCGACTCCGCGTGTCCGGTGTCGCCCGTGCTCACCTGTTCGTAGGACGCGGTGCCGGCGGCGCCCCCGTCGTATCCGGCGGTGGTGCCGGTGACGCCGCGGACGTGCTGGAAGAGGCCCTGCACGCCCCAGAAGCAGCCGTCGGAGAAGATCGCCGTCTCGGCATGCGACGCGGGGTGATCGGCGACGGCGGCCGCGGGCGTCAGCAGGTTGCCGGGTTCGGAGCCCGACGCACGGAAGACGAATGCGGAGGCCGCGACAACACCGGCGGCGGCGGAAACGGCGAAGCGCTTCGTGATCATGGAAGGGATCCTGTCAGGCCGTCTTCGGGGTGAAAGCGAGCGCGATGCCGTCCATGCAGTAGCGAAGCCCGGTCGGCGGCGGACCGTCCGCGAAGACGTGGCCGAGATGGCTGCCGCAGGTCGCGCAGTGGATCTCGGTGCGTCCGAAGCCGAGCGTGTCGTCCGACGAGCGGCCGACCGCGTTCGGCAGCGGCGCGTAGAAGCTGGGCCAGCCGGTCCCGCTGTCGAACTTTGTCGCCGAGCTGTAGAGCGCCGTGCGGCAGCCGGCGCAGCTGTAGAGGCCGGCACGGGTCTCGTGGTCGAGCGGGCTCGAGAAGGGGTATTCCGTGCCGGCGCGGCGCATGACGTCGAACCTCGCGGGACCGAGCAGCTTCCTCCATTCGGCGTCCGTGTGGTGGACCGGGAACACGGCGGGCGAGCCGGCGCTCGGCGTCATCGCCTGCACGCCGCCACTTCGGAAGACGCCCATGATCGACGCGGCGACCAGCGCGGACCCGCCGCCGAGCAGTATATTCCGTCGCGTCCTCATCATGTCGGCCTCCATCCCTTCTTCGGCTTTTCGAAGGAGAGATCGTCCCGGTTACTGCGAAGTCAAAGAAAATGCCCGCTCGAAGCCTGTAACGCCTCTCCGATGGATCCCGAAGATCCTCATGTGGCCGCTCCGGTCGCGAACTTGAGGACATCCCATGACGAAACATTCCATCCTGGCGACCGGCGTGCTCCTGGCCGGCGCGGTCGCCTTCGCGCCGTTCGGCTTCGCGCAGACCGCCGGTCCCGGCATGAGCGCGAAGGACCGCATGAGCCACGACACCATGCAACGTTCCGGCAGCGGTGGCGGCATGATGGCGCACGATGGCGGGAAGACCTCGAACGGCATGGCGCACGACACGGCGGCCCGCCACACCATGAGCCACGACACGATGGGCCAAGGCACGATGGGTCACGCCGTGTCGGGCGACACGATGGGTCACGCCG
>CAXUBA010000026.1:21246-22642 GCA_964249205.1 uncultured Acetobacteraceae bacterium
CACGATGGGTCACGCCGTGTCGGGCGACACGATGGGTCACGCCGCGTCGGGCGACACGATGGGCCATGCCGCCGGCGGCGGCTAGCGCCGCCGGGACGCGGGAGCGCGACGCGATGCACCGATCCGTTTCGTTCCTGTCGCTGATCCTCCTCGCGGCCGCGACCGGCGGAACCGCCGGGGCCCACGCCGCGACGCCGATCGTGGTCGAGCTGTTCACCTCGGAAGGCTGCTCCTCGTGCCCGCCGGCGGACGCGTTCCTCGCCGCCCTTGCGCAGGAACGCCCCGACGTGCTTCCGCTCGACTTTCACGTGACTTACTGGAACGCCGGCGGCTGGCGCGATCCCTACTCGCTCGGCGCGGCGACGGCGCGGCAGGACCGATACGCCGCCCTGTTCGGCGACGAAGAGGTCTATACGCCGGAGATGGTGATCGACGGCACGAAGGGTCTGGTCGGCTCGGACCGGCCGGCGGCTCTGGCACGGATCGCGTCCGAGGCATCGGCGAGCGCACCGCGCGTGGCGCTCCGGATCGAGCCGAAGGACGGCGGCCTCGCGGTGTCCGCCGCTGCCGGGTCCGGGCGGGGCACCCTGGTGCTGCTGGGCTTCGATCCATCGCACGACACGCCCGTCGGCGGCGGCGAGAACGACGGCCGGCGCCTGCACGAGGTGAATGTCGTCCGTTCCGTTCGGGATCTCGGGACATGGGACGGCCGGTCGCTCCTGCTCCGGGTGCCGCGTCCCGTGGGCGAGCGCGCGGCGGTGCTGCTGCAGGCGGAAGACGGCCGGATCCTCGGGGCGGCGGTCGCCGGGTGACGGCGCGGCGTCTCGATCTCGCGCTGCTGATCGCGGGCGTCGTTCTTCTCGTCTTCGGGACGAACGAGCAGGGCGTCCTCCTGCCGATCCGCGGCCACGAGCGCGGCGCCGGCATGGTGGCGATCGGGCTGTTCTCGTCCGGCTGGTCGGCGGGGTTCGTGATGTCCTGCCTCCTGTCGGGACGTCTGGTCGCGATGCTCCACCCGGCCCGCGCCTACGCGGCGCTCGCGATCGCGGGAGGATCCGCCGCGATCGGGCTCGGCATCGCGCCGCGCGACGACGTGTGGATCGGGCTTCGCGTCCTCAGCGGGTTCTGCTTCGGCGGCGGCTCGGTGATCGTCGAGGGCTGGATCCTGAGCGGCGCTCCCGGCGGATCGCGTTTCGCGCTCTACATGATGGCCAATCTCTGCGCCTCGATCGCGGGAACGCTCAGCCTTGACGCGATCGACCCGGCCGGCGTCGCGCCGTTCCTGTTGGCATCCGGCACGCTCGGCCGGTCCGCGGTGCCGGTCGCGCTCGCGCGCGGGAGCGCGCCGCTCGCCGTGACCGCCGACGGCGCGCGTCCGCGGCCGCTGCTGCTGGCG
>CAXUBA010000027.1:0-22472 GCA_964249205.1 uncultured Acetobacteraceae bacterium
CGCAGCCCGCCGGCGCCGCCCCGTCCACCGCCGCCCAGCCCACTGCCGCCCCGCCTCCCGGCGCCGCGACGGCGGCGAACGGCCAGCCGGACGACACCGGCAGCAACGAGATCTACCGGCTGGAGGCGATCGGTCACGTCCACATCTACACCGCCACCGACCAAGCCTGGGGCGACCAGGCGCTCTACGACATCGATCAGGCCGTGCTGGTGCTCACCGGGCATGCGCTCCGGCTGGTCACGCCGACCGACACGGTGACGGCGCGCGACAGTCTCGAATACTGGCCGCAGAAGCGGATGTCGGTCGCGCGCGGCAACGCCGTCCTGGTGACCAACGACGCGCGTCGGATCGACGCCGACGTGCTGGTCGGGTTTTCGGCCCCGAACGACGCGACGGGGCCAAACGGCGCGCACCCGGTGCAGCAGGTCAGCGCGAAGCCGGCGGCACCCGGCAAGGCGCCGGCCGACCCGCTGGCGGCCTCGTCGGGAAAGCTGCAACGGGCGGAAGCCTACGGCCACGTGGTCATCCGGACGCCGACCGAGACGGTGCGCGGCGATCGCGGCGTCTACGTGGCATCGACCGGCATTGCGCGCGTGCTCGGCGACGTCCACATCACAAGGGGACAGAACCAGCTCGACGGCCAGGCGGCCATCGTCAACATGCGGACCGGCATCGCGACGTTGACCAACGACCCCGGCGAGCGCGTGCAAGGACTGATCGTGCCGAACAGCGACAGCAACGGCGCCTCCAACCCGCCGTCCAAGAGCGCTCCCCGGAAGAACGGCGCGTGACGTCTCGTCCCCCCGCCGGCAGCGACGGCGAAGGGCGACCGCTCCGTCTGGTCCGGTCTTCCGCCGGGCTCGTCGCGTCCGGCGTCGGCAAGACCTACAAGAAGCGGCCCGTGGTGCGGAACGTCACCGTGTCGGTTCAGCGCGGCGAGGCGGTTGGCCTGCTCGGCCCGAACGGCGCCGGCAAGACCACGACCTTCTACATGATCGTCGGCCTGGTCCGGCCCGACACCGGCTCGATCAGCCTCGACGGCGCCGACGTGACCGCGCTGCCGATGTATCGCCGCGCGCGTCTCGGCGTCGGCTACCTGCCGCAGGAAGCTTCGATCTTCCGCGGGCTCAACGTCGAACAGAACATCATGGCGGCGCTCGAGGTGGTCGAGCCGCGGCTCGACCGGCGCGAGATGATGCTCGACGAGCTCCTGAACGAGTTCGGCATCTCGCATCTCCGGCGCGCGCCCTCGCTGGCGCTCTCGGGCGGCGAGCGGCGACGCCTCGAGATCGCGCGCGCGCTCGCGAGCCACCCGTCCTACATCCTGCTCGACGAGCCGCTGGCCGGCATCGACCCGATCGCGGTCGGCGAGATCCGCGACCTCATTTCGCACCTGAAGCATCGCGGGATCGGCGTGCTGATCACCGATCACAACGTCCGCGAAACGTTGGAAATCGTGGACCGCGCGTATATCATGCATGGTGGGCAGGTCCTCATGGAGGGTGCTCCGCAGGAGGTCGTCGCGCACGAGGACGTTCGTCGCGTCTACCTCGGAGAAAGGTTTTCGTTGTAACCAAGTCGTCGATGGCGATCGGTCCCAGACTCGAGTTCAGACAGTCCCAGACGCTGGTCATGACGCCTCAGTTGCGTCAGGCCATCAAGCTCCTCCAGTACTCCAATCAGGAAGTCACGGCCTTCGTCGAGGAAGAGCTGGAGCGCAATCCGTTGCTTGAGCGCGACGAGCGCGCCGAGCTGATCGGCGAGCGCCCGGCTCTCGACCAGCGCGAGGCCGCCGTGGGGCCTGACGCACCGGATGCTGACGCGGTGCTCGGCGACGGCCATCTTCCGGCCGACGCCGCGGCTCCCCTCGATGCCGATCTCTCCGCCGGCTACGAGACCGGCGATGTGGAACGCGGCGACGCTTCCGCGACGGACATGGCCGGCGGCCGCAGCAGCGGCGACGGACGCCGGAACGGCGACTTTTCCGACGACGAGCGCGGGATCGACGACTTCGCCGAGAACCCGCGCCCGCTCCGCGAACACCTCGCCGAACAGCTGCGGCTCGGCACCCGCGACGCCGCCGAGCGGCTGATCGGCGCGCACCTGATCGCGCTCCTCGATCCGTCGGGCCGCCTCGCCGCCGAACCCGAAGCGGTCGCGGCGGCGCTCGGCACCACGCTCGACGCGATCGAAAGGGTGCGGCACCGGATCATGCATTTCGATCCCGTCGGCGTCTGCGCGCGCACGCTCAGCGAGTGCCTTGCCGCCCAGCTGGCGGAGCGCAACCGGCTCGATCCCGCGATGCAGGCGCTGCTCGACAACCTCGAGCTCCTGGCGCGTCGCGAGCTGAAGCGCCTGCAACAGGTGTGCGGCGTCGACAGCGCCGACCTCGCCGAGATGATCGCCGAACTCCGTGCGCTCGATCCGAAGCCCGGTGCGAGCCACGACATCTCGCCGACGGTCGCGATCGTTCCCGACGTGCTGACGCGCGAGAAGCCCGACGGCAGCTGGATCCTCGAACTCAATCCCGAAACGATGCCGCGGCTGCTCGTTTCCGAAGCGTTCCATGCGCGCGTGCTGGTCCGCGCCGATCGGGAAGACCGCTCCTTCGTCGCCGAGAAGCTCGCGAGCGCCAACTGGCTGATCAAGTCGCTCCAGCAGCGCGCGCAGACGATCCTGAAGGTCGCCGCCGAAATCGTCCGGCGTCAGGACGGCTTCATGCGGCACGGCGTCAGCCATCTCCGGCCGCTGATCCTGCGCGACATCGCCGACGCGGTCGAGATGCACGAGAGCACCGTGAGCCGCGTCACCGCCAACAAATACATCGCGACGCCGCGGGGCACGTTCGAGCTCAAGTATTTCTTCACCACCGCGATCGCCGGGATGACGGGCGAAAGCCACAGCGCCGAAGCGGTGCGCCACCGGATCCGCGGCATGATCGAGGCGGAAACCCCATCTTCCATCCTTTCGGACGATGCGATCGTCGCCGCACTTCGTCGTGAGGGCGTGGACATCGCCCGGCGGACCGTGGCCAAATATCGCGAGGCGCTGCGCATTCCGAGTTCCGTGCAGCGGAAGCGGGAGAAGGCCCTCTCCGCCTGACCCCCCGCGACCGGCGCCGCGCACGCGAGAGCGCGGCGACCGCAGCCTCGGACCTGGGAGGACGGGATGGAGATCATCGTTTCGGGCCGGCATCTCGATCTTTCGGACGCGCTCCGCACGCGCGTCGCCGGCCAGCTCGACATGATCGCCCACAAATACTTCGACCACGCGCTCGAGGCGCAGGTCACGTTCGGCCGGGCCCGATCCTTCTTCACCTGCGACATCAACGTCCATGCCGGACGCGGCCTCACCCTGCGTGGCGAGGGCGAGGCCGCCGACGCGAACAGCGCCTTCGACGATGCCGCCGAGCACATTGCCAAGCGGCTCCGCCGTTACCGCCGACGGGTCAACGGCCACGCGCGCGACCTCGCGTATCAACGGGCATCGGACGGCACGATCGCACGTGCGCGTCCGGAAACCGCGCGAGAGTACATCCTCCTCGAGAACGACGACGGATCGGAAGGCCTGGTGGCCGACAGTGCTTCCAGCGCGTATGCGACCGTAGTGGCCGAGAACCCGACCTCGATCGAGCGACTCACGGTCGGTGCGGCCGCCATGCGAATGGATCTCGCCGACACGACCGTGCTGATGTTCCGGAACGCCGTCTCGGGCGAGCTCAACGTCGTCTACCGCCGACGCGACGGACATCTCGGCTGGATCGACCCGAGCGCCGCCCCGCGGAACTGACGGAAAGAAACCCGCCGGTCGGCGACCGCCTCAGTTCACCAGCGTCGGCACCAGCTCGTGCTGGCTGACCGCCGCCATTGCGACCGCGAGATCGCCGGCGAGCGCCATGGGCGTTCCGTCGGCGGCGTGGATCGAATAGGCGCGCGCGCCGTTCACCGTCACCGGACGGAGATAGGCGATCTCGCTCATCCCGAGCGCCGCGAGCTGCGGCGCCGTGAGGCGCCGAATGTCGAGCGCCACCGGGCTCTCTGTGTTCAGGTCCATAATCTTCATCCTCGGCAAACCGCCTCGCGGCGGGCGCTCACTCGTCTGCGCGACCGGCCGCGCGAACCATCCGGGGCACCGAGCGGGCGGTGACGGTCTCGGTCGCCGGCGCGCGTTTCCCGCCGATCTCGATGTGCCGCACCCGCACCTCGGGCTCGGGACGAGCGAGATCAATGTGGAGCAAGCCGTTGTCGAGCCAGGCGCCGGTCACCTCGATCCCTTCCGCGAGCACGAAGGCGCGCTGGAACTGCCGGGCGGCGATCCCGCGGTGCAGGAAGTGGCGCTCGGCCCCGTCGTCGGTCTGGCGGCCGCGTATGACGAGTTGGTTGTCCTCCTGCGTCAGCTGCAGATCACCCATCGAGAACCCGGCGACCGCGAGGGTGATCCGGATCCCGTTGGCGGACAGCTGCTCGATGTTGTAAGGCGGATACCCGTCCGATGAGTTCTTCGACGCTCGCTCGAGCATCTGCTCGAGATGATCGAACCCGAGAAACATCGGCGATCCGAACAATCGCGTTGTCATGAGCCTCCTCCTCCGAGCGAGACGATAAGCCAGGACCCTGTCGGCATCCCGGATGATCTGCATATGGGATCCGCTCTTCCGAGGAGCAAGCCGCGCGTTGATCGCACCGCGGCGTCTCGCTACATGGCCGACATGACAGGAACGACGAAGCCAGGCGGCGACGCGACGATGGCCGGGCCCGACAGCGCAGCCGCCGCCGCCGCGCGAACGCTCCCGATCCTCCACGTGCCGGCCGGCCCGCTCCGCCAGCGCGCGCGGCCCGTCGTCGAAGCGGATCGGGAAACCGTCGCATCGCTCGTTCCGGCAATGCTGCAGACCATGTACGAGGCGCCCGGGATCGGGCTCGCGGCACCGCAGGTCGCGGTCGGGCTCCGCGTCGTGGTGATCGACCTTTCCGACGACGAGGGGGCTGCGCGTTCGCCGACCGTGCTGGTCAATCCCGAGATCGTCGCACGCAGCGAGGAACAAGCCGTCCGCGAGGAAGGCTGCCTCTCGATCCCCGGCATCTATGCCGACGTCGCGCGTCCGGCGCGCGTCACCGTGCGCTACCAGGACGAGCACTTCGCGCCCGGGACGATGGAGGCCGAAGGACTGCTCGCCGCCTGCGTGCAGCACGAGATCGACCATCTCGACGGGGTCCTGTTCGTCGATCACCTGTCCGCGCTCAAGCGCAACATGCTGCTTCGGCGCTTCGCCAAGGAACGGCGCGGTGGCGAGACCGCGAAGATGGGACGCGCGAAGGCGACCGCGTGAGGCCGTGACGCCGCTCCGTCTCGCCTTTCTCGGCTCGCCGCGATTCGCGGTGCCGGCCCTGGATGCGTTGCACGAGGCCGGGCACGAGATCCGCGCCGTCTACACCCAGCCGCCGCGTCCTGCAGGACGCGGCCATCGTCCGGCGCCCTGCCCCGTGCACGAGCGCGCGCGCGCGCTTTCGCTCCCTGTCCGATCCCCGGCGCGGCTCCGACGCGACGAGGCGGAATGGGCGGCGTTCGACGCGCTCGACCTCGACGTCGCGGTAGTCGCAGCCTACGGGCTGATCCTGCCCCGGCCGATGCTCGAGGCGCCGCGTCTCGGCTGCCTCAACATCCACGCGAGCCTTCTGCCGCGCTGGCGCGGTGCCGCCCCGATCCACGCCGCCATTCTCGCCGGCGATCCCAGGACCGGGATCACGATCATGCGGATGGACGAGGGGCTCGACACCGGTCCGACCCTGCTGCGCGAGGCGATCCCGATCGGACCGCGCGACACGACGCCGATCCTGCACGACGCGCTCGCGACGCTCGGCGCGCGCCTCATGCTCCGGGCGCTCGCCGAGCGTCCGGTCGCGGTGCCGCAGAGCGAGGCGGGCGCGACCTACGCACCGAAGCTCGGCCGCGACGACGGGCGGATCGACTGGTCGCTCGCATCCGACGCGATCGACCGGCAGGTGCGGGCGCTAACGCCCTGGCCCGGCACCTTCACGACGCTCGGCGACACCCCGCTCAAGATCCTGGCCGCACGACCGGTCGGCGCGGCCGGGATCGCGCCGCCCGGCACCGTCCTCGACGAGCAGCTTTCGGTCGCGTGCGGCACCGGTGCGCTCCGGCTGGAGATCGTGCAGCGTCCGGGTAGACCGGCGACGGACGCCGCGAGCTTCGGGCGCGGGCACCGGATCGCGCCCGGCACCGTACTCGGCAGCGGGCTCGGCGCCCCGGCATGACGGCCGCCTGGGGTCTCGTCCTCGAATACGACGGTGGCCCGTTCGTCGGATGGCAGCGTCAGCGGAACGGGCTTTCGGTGCAGGACGTGCTGGAAGCGGCGGCCTCGCGCCTCGGCCGCGGCGAACGGATCGAAAGCATCGTCGCCGGGCGGACCGATGCCGGGGTGCATGCCGAAGGCCAGGTGGCGCGCGTCTCGCTGCCCGATCCGGGTGCCGCAGCCTGGACGTCCGACCGTCTCCGCGACGCGCTCAACTTCCACCTGAAGCCGCATCCGGTGGTGGTGATCCGAGCCTTTCCCGCCGAAGCGGGCTGGAACCCGCGCTTCTCGGCGACGCGGCGTCGTTATCGTTACGTCATCCTGAACCGGCGCGCCCGCCCGACCACCGCGCGCGGGCGCGTCTGGCACGTGGACCGGCCGCTCGACGAGACGCTGATGGCGGCCGGCGCCCGACATCTGCTCGGCCGTCACGATTTCAGCGCCTTCCGGGCCAGCGCCTGCCAGGCGCGGAGCCCCATCCGCACCCTCGATGTCCTCGACGTGGCGCGGGACGAAGACCTGATCGTGGTGCGCGCCGAAGCCAGGAGCTTCCTTCACCACCAGGTCCGGAACATGGTGGGGAGCCTGGTTCTGGTCGGGGCGGGACGCTGGGCGACGACCCGCATGGCGGAAGTCCTCGCTTCGGGAGACCGGAAGAACGCCGGACCGACCGCGCCGCCCGATGGGCTAACGCTGGTCGGCGTCGATTACGGGCCGCCCTGAGCGCCCGCGTCACCGTCCGGCTCCCGGCGCCTGCTACACCCCGAACAACGATGCGGCCGGTCCGCCCACCGCATGCACACCCGCGAGCACCGCGGCGTAGCCGACAAGCACCGCCGCCACCAGCAGCACGGCCCGAAATGGCGAAAGGTCGAGGCCGAAGCGCGCGAGAAACACGTGCAGGCAGAGCCAGTAGACTCCGACCATGACGATCAGCACGAACGGCGCCGCGTGCGGCGGCAGACCGGCCTCGACGCAAAGAGTCACCGCGAAAAACGCCGCGGCGTAGACCGGCGCCATCAGCCATTCGCACCAGGTCGTCGCCGTCGCGTAGCGGAGCCAGCGATCGCCGCGACGGAACGCGGCCGCGACCGCCTGCGAGACCACGGGCGGCACGAGCAGCCAGCAGGTCAGCGCGGCGACGTCGGTCAGCGCGTCGCGGGGCTTGCCCTGGAGCGCGAGCAGGGCGCAGCCGACCAGCAGAAAGGCGATCCAGGGCGCGAGGCTGGCGAGCAGACCTTGCGACGATGCCTCGAAGCGGCCGAACCCCTCCTTCCGGAACCGTCCGAGCAGCACCAAGCCTTGAATAATGCCCTCGCGCCCGCTCCGGTCCTGCCGGCTGCGTCCTCCGCCGTTCCGGCCCGGCAGACGCGGCATCAGGCCGCCGCCTCGCGCATCGTCCCGTCGAGGAACGCCCGGTAGATCGCGGCGAGCGCCCGCAGATCGGCGACGGGCACGTGCTCGTCCGCCTTGTGCATCGACGCCCCGACCAGGCCGAACTCGGCGACCGCGCAATGCGGCGCGATGAAGCGCGCGTCCGACGTGCCGCCGCCGGTGTCGAGAACGGACGGGTGCCGGTGACGCCGCGGATCGCGTCGGCGAGGATCCTGACCTCCGGCGCCGACGTCGTCACGAAGGGTGCGCCGCTCGCGGTCCAGCGAACCCGGGCGCGCCCGGGCGCATGCCGCGCCGCGACCGCTTCGAGGCGCGCGCCGAGCGACCTCGCGGTATGGCGGTCGTTGAACCGGATGTTCACGAGCGCGGTCGCCCGGTCGGGAATCACGTTCCGCGCCGCGTTGCCGACGTCGACCGACGTGACCTGCAGCGACGAGGGGGCGAAGCGTTCTGAGCCGTCGTCGAGCGGGCACCCCACGAGCTCCGCCAGAAGCGGCACGAGACGGTGCAGGGGATTGTCGGCGCGCTCCGGATAGGCGGCATGGCCCTGCACGCCGTCCACCTCGATCGTCGCGTTCATGCTACCCCGCCGTCCGATCTTGATCACCTCGCCGAGACGCGACGGGTTGGTGGGTTCGCCGATGAGGCAGAAATCCGGCAGGAGGTCCCGCTCGCGCAGCCACGCGACCACCCGGACCGTCCCGTCCACCGCACTCCCCTCCTCGTCGCCCGTGATCAGCAGGCTGATCGTGCCGGCGGCGTCGGGCGGCGGCGACGCGAGATGGGCGGCAACGGCGGCGATGAAGGCGGCGACCGCGCCCTTCATGTCGCAGGCGCCGCGACCGAACAGCATGCCGTTCCGCACCGTACCGGCGAACGGGTCGACGCTCCAGCCGCGCTCCGGCCCCGGCGGCACCACGTCGGTGTGTCCGGCGAAGCAGACGTGCGGCGAGCCGGCACCGAGCCGGGCGAACAGGTTCGGGGTTTCGCGACCGGCCGGCCCGAACGGCAAGGGCGTGACCGTGAAGCCGAGCGCCGCGAGCCGTCCGGCGATCAGCGCCTGCGCGCCGCCGTCATCCTCCCCCGTCACCGAGCGGCAGGCGACCAGCGCGCACGCGACCGGCAGCGGGTCGAACGCGTCGCCGTCCGCATCTCCCGCGACCGGCACGCGGCTCAATCGCGCAGCAGTTCATTGATCGAGGTCTTGGCGCGCGTCCCGGCATCGACCGTCTTGACGATCACCGCGCAGGCGAGCGACGGCCCCGGCACCCCGTCGGGAAGCGCACGTCCCGGCAGCGCGCCCGGGACCACGACCGAGAACGGCGGCACCCGGCCGACGTGCACCGCGCCCGTCTCGCGATCGACGATCTTCGTCGACGCGCCGAGAAAGACGCCCATCGAAAGCACCGAGCCACGGCCGACGACGACGCCTTCCGCGACCTCGGAACGTGCGCCGATGAAACAATCGTCCTCGATGATCACGGGGCCGGCCTGGAGCGGCTCCAGCACGCCGCCGATCCCCGCGCCGCCGCTGACGTGGCAGTTCCGGCCGATCTGCGCGCAGGATCCGACGGTCGCCCAGGTGTCGATCATCGTCCCGTCGCCGACATGCGCGCCGACGTTCACGAAACATGGCATCAGCACGACGCTGCGCCCGATGTGGGCCGGGCGGCGGACGATCGCGCCCGGCACGGCGCGGATCGCGGCCTGCGCGAAGCGGCGCTCGTCCCAGCCGGCGAACTTCAGCGGAACCTTGTCGTACGTCGGAGACCCCGCGACGCCGTCGAGCGTCACGCTCGGATTGAGGCGGAACGACAGCAGCACCGCCTGCTTCAGCCATTGATGGACGACCCAGCGTCCGTCTGTCGGCTCGGCGATCCGCCAGGCGCCATTGTCGAGCCCCGACAAGGCCCGTTCGACCGCCTCTCGCAGCGCCGGCTCCGCCACGTCGGGCGAAAGGCCGTCGCGCCGATCCCAGGCGCGCTCGATCTCCTCGCGGAGTGCCGTGTCGTCCATCAACGCGCGCCCGCTACCCTGCCCCGAAGCGGGCCGGACCATGCTCGGCCGCTCGCGCGCTTGTCAATCGAGCGCTCCGGCGGCGAGCCTCGCCCGGATGGCGGGCGACGCGTCGGTCAACCGACCGTTCATCTTCCTCGCGCATGCTCCGAACTCTCGCGACGAGCGGCGGCAGATGCAATCAGGTCGGGCGGACATGAGACGGGACGACGATGCGGCGCTGAGCGGCCCTGACGCGATGTTCGACGCGCTGGTCGAAAGCCGGGCCCTCTGGAAGGAGTTCTGCGAAACGATCGCCGATCTCGTCTTCGAGACCGACCACCAGGGCCGCTTCACCTTTCTCTGGCCACCCGATTGCCTCGGCTGGTCGGCCGACGAGCTGATCGGGCGGCCATCCGGAACCCTTCTGGTGCAGGCGCCGGTGGCGCCTCGCACGACGTTCGATCCATTCAGCGTGCGAGCGCCCAGCCGTCTGAGCCATGCCTGGTTGCGTCGTCGGGACGGCGACATGGCGGTGATGGCGATCTCTGCCCGCCCGACGTCGAAGGGCGGGACGCGAGGCGTCGCCATCGACATCACCGAGGCCGACGCGGCCGCGCGTACGGCAGCGAGTGCCCTTCGTGTCCGCCGGGCTGTCGACCGCATTCTCGCCGCGGCCGACGGCGCGCAGCTGCCGACGCCCTTTCTCCAGGCGGTCCTCGGAGCCGCCCTCGGCGCGTTCGGAGCGGCCGGCGTCGCCCTGTTCAGGCCCCGCCCTGGGGACGGTGTCGACACCGTCGAGACCCTGCAGGTCGTGGGCACCGGCTGGGATCTCGTGTCGGCGTTCGAAGATGTGGCCGCGGTGGACGCGGACGACGCCGACATCGGCGGCGCCGACGCGACGCTGTTATCCACGAACGGTCAGTCCGTGCTCCGGGCGTCGGTCGGCGGTCGGCCTGGCGATCCCGCCTTCATCGCGTTCTGGCGTCGTCGGGGTGGAGCCGTCTGGTCCGCGGAGGACCTGAAGGTGGCGGCCTCGCTCGCGGCCTCGCTCCGTCACGTGGTCGAGGTGGACGGGCTGCAGCACGAGCTGGTCCGCGCAAGGCGCGACGACCTGCTGACCGGCCTGCTCGATCGCCGGGCGTTCTTCGCGGAGGTCGAGCGGCGCTTCGGCCGCCTCGATGGCGATCGGACGAGCGGGACGATGCTCTCGATCGATCTCGACGATTTCCGCGCGGTGAACGAGCGTCATGGGCTCGAAGGCGGCGACCGGGCGCTCCGCCGTTTCGCGGGATTGCTCCGGGACGCGGTGCGACCGACCGATCTGGTGGCACGCATCGGCGGCGACGAGTTCGCCCTCTGGATCGACGGCGCGGACGTGTTCGCGGCAGCCGAGCGGGCGGACGCGCTCTGCCGGCACGAGGTGTTCGAGGGCGCGGCGGAGCGCGGCGACTGCAGGGGCTGGTCGATCGGGCTGGCGACGCGGCCGCCCTCCGGCGGCGAAAGTGCGGAGAGCCTGCTCCATCGAGCGGCGGCGGCGATGCTGGACGCGAAGGGCCGCGGCAAGAAACGCTGGAGCGCATCGCGCGAGGAGATCGGCTCGTGAACCGAAACAGTCCGGAAACGACCCTGACCATCAGGACGCGACGTCCGGTGCCGACCGTCGACGCCGGCGCGCGCGAGAAGGTCCGCGCACTCGTCGACACGATGCGCCGTGCCGCCCCGGCGGGAACCACACCCGGCAACCGCCCGATCGCGGGACCCATTGCTTCCGACGCGGGAGCACCCTTCGACGGGCACCGGCGTCCGGCATCAGCGACGCATCCGCGGGCCGGAACGGAACGCACCGCGCCGGGCGAGCCGACGAGCGATGCGCGCGTCGAACCGTTTGTCGGAGCGGCGGTCGATCCCGTCGCCGCGATCGCCGCCCGCTTGCGCGCCGCCGCGGACAATCTCGTCCGCGCCACCGGGCCAGCCGGCGGAGACCGCTTCGCCTCGCTCGTCGCGCGCGCGCTTGCCGGCTTCATCGACCAGTCCGTCCGCGATCTCCGGATACGCGTCGGCACGCCGGGGCAGTCGACGCCCGCAGCATCGCGCCGCCGTCTCCAGGATCTCGCCCTCGCGACGCGGCCGGACCCGGACAAACTGCTCGCGGACGTCGCCCGGTCGCTCACGGACGGCGAACTGCTCGCCCTTCTCAGCGTCTCGTGCTGGGCGCGCGACGGCGCCTCCCTCGACTCGCTCCGTTGCCGCAACCTCGTGTTCGGCGGCGGGAACGCCGTCGCCCGCGAGGCCACGCTCGACATGGCACGGGACGGACTCTGCGAAAGCGCTCGGAACCGGATCGAAGCGATCGTCGCCCGTCACCTCCGGATCGCGATCGGTCGTGGGATCGACGACGCGGCGATGCTGGGCCTTCTCGACGCGGCACTCGCGCCGCCCGTGCCGGCGACCGGAACGGCCGACGAGAACAAGGATCGCCGCCTCAACCGCTCGCTCCTGGCCGGAAACAGGCCGGCCGCGATCGCGCTTCTCGCCGAAAGCTGCGGCCTCGAGCCCGAGATCGTCGGCGCCGCTTCCGAGCGGCGCGACGTCAAGGGCCTTGTCAGCCTGCTCTGGCGCGCCGGTTACGACCCCGCTCTTGCCGTGCCGGTCCAGATCGTGCTCGGCCGCGCGGCGCCGGACGAGATCGCGACCGGACCGGGCGAAGACGGATTCCCGTTCCGCCGGGCCGAAATGCATTGGGAAAGCGAGGGGCTCCGGTTCCGCTGATCCCGACGCTCGGCCGAGTCACTTGCCCGCGCCGGTTACCCCGATCAGAAGCGCCACCAGCGCGGTCCAGCCGGTCTGATGCGAGGCGCCGACGCCCCGACCGGTGTCGCCGTCGAAATACTCGTAGAACAGGAGCAGGTCGCGGAAATGGGGATCGTCCTGCAGGCGCGCCACGTCGCCGTGGACCGGGCGCCGGCCGTTCGACCGCCGGAACAGGCCGACGAGACGTCGCGACAGCTCGTCCGCGATCGCGGCGAGGTCGTCCGTGCGGCCCGAGCCGTCCGGCCAGGCGACCCGGAAGCCCGGACCGTAATACGCGTGCATCTGTCGCAGGCTCTCGATCAGCAGATAGTTGACCGGCATCCAGACCGGACCGCGCCAGTTCGAGTTGCCGCCGAACAATCCGGTCCTGCTCTCCGCCGGCTCGTAGTCGAGCGTGAAGCACCGTCCGTCGCGCTCGAAGCGGAACGGCGCGCCTCCGGGAGACATCGGATCGTACGCCTTCGACACCGCGCGTACGCCGTGCGGTGACAGGAATTCGCGCTCGTCGAGCATACGGGCGAGCAGCAGCTTCAGCCGGTGTCCGCGAAGCAGCGACAGGAGCATCGTCCGTTCCTGGCCCGGCTCGTCCCAGCGCGACACCAGGGCGGCGAGATCCGGTCGATCCTGCAGCAACGTCCGCAGCCGCTCGACGAAGCGCGGCAGGCACGACGTGCCGGCCGCCGTCAGCACCGCGACCGCGAAGATCGGGATCAGTCCCACCATGGTGCGTACTCGGATCGGGGTGTCGGGCTGCCCCTCGACCTGAAGCACGTCGTAAAAGAAACCGTCCTCCTCGTCCCACGTGCCGCCCGCCTCGGCATCGGCCTTGGCGATCAGCAGGAAGTGCTCGAAGAACTTGACCGCGAGATCCTGATAGTCGGGCTCCACCTCGCCGAGCATCACGGCGATCCGGAGGCAGTCGAGCGCGTACATCGCCATCCAGGCGGTGCCGTCCGACTGCGTCAGGCTTCCCGCGAACGGGAGCGGGGCCGACCGGTCGAAGATTCCGATGTTGTCGAGGCCGAGGAACCCGCCCTGGAACACGTTCCTTCCGTGCTCGTCCTTCCGGTTCGTCCACCAGGTGAAGTTCATCGGCAACTTCTGGAAGATCCGACGCAGGAACGACCAGTCCGCCGTGCCGGTGATCGCTCGATCCGCCTCGAAGACTCGAATCGCGGCATGGGCGTGCAGCGGCGGGTTGGCGTCCGAAAAGGACCATTCGTAGGCCGGAAGGGACGCGTTCGGATGCATGTACCAGCTGTGCGTCAGCAGCAGGAGCTGCGTCTTCGCGAAAGACGGGTCGATTGCGGCGAACGCGACCGACTGGAGACAGAGATCCCACGAGGCGAACCACGGATATTCCCAGGCGTCCGGCATGCTGATGACGTCGCTCGCAACGACGTGCTGCCAGTCGGCGTTCCGTCCGTTCCAACGCGACGCGGGCGGCTTCGGTCCCGCCGGATCACCCTCGAGCCAGCGCCGGACGTCGAAGCGGTAGAACTGCTTCGACCACAGCAATCCCGCGAAGGCCTCGCGCTGGATCTGCCGGAGCTCGCCGTCCGAGACCGCGCCGTGCACGGCGTCGTAGAACTCGTCCGACTCCGCGCGCCGCCGCGCGATGACCGTGTCGACTGGAGAAAGATCGCGCGTTGCTGCGACGTCCGGGCCGAACCGGAGCCGCACGCAGGCGGTATCGCCTGCGGGAACGACGAGGCGATGACGGACGCCGCACTTCGTGCCCTGACGCGCCGGATCGACCGCTGCCGTCTCGCCGCCCACGATGAAGCGGCCGATCGCGTCCTTGAAGAAGCCGTCCGGCCCGGAACCCCAGACGGCCTTGGCGTCGGTCTCGTTGCGGCAGAACAAGAGTTCGCCGTCCGCCTCGGCCACTAGGCGCATGGGCGGCAGTTTCGGGTGCAGCGCATGCACACTGCCGTCGGCGTCCGCCGCGAGCGACGGCCGCGGCGCCTCGGGATCCCACGACCACGTGTTGCGCGCGAAGAGCTGCGGCACGACGTCGATCGTGGCCGGATCCGGGCCGCGGTTGGCGACGGTCACCCGCATCACGGCGTCGTCTGGATCGTTCTTGGCATATTCCACGAAGACGTCGAAATACCGATCCTCGTCGAACACGCCGGTGTCGATCAGTTCGTATTCCGGTTCGCCGAAACCCCGCCTGCGGTTCTCCGCGACGAGACGATCGTAGGGAAACGCGGCCTGCGGGTATTTGTACAGCATCCGCATGTACGAATGCGTCGGCGTGCCGTCGACGTAGTAGTAGAGTTCCTTGACGTCCTCGCCATGATTGCCTTCGCCGTTGGCGAGCCCGAACAGGCGCTCCTTCAGGATCGTATCCCGTCCGTTCCAGAGGGCGAGCGACAGGCACCAGAGCGACCGCTCGTCGCTCCAGCCGGCGATCCCGTCCTCGCCCCAGCGATAGGCGCGGCGCCGCGCGTGGTCATGCGGAAAGAAGCGCCAGGCATCGCCTTCGGCGCTGTAGTCCTCTCGCACCGTTCCCCACTGACGATCCGAAAGGTAGGTCCCCCAGCGACGCCAGGCGGCGTCCGCGCCCTCGGTCGCGAACAGGCGGCGTCCTTCCTCGGTGTCGGCGAGACGCTTGCCGGTCATCGGCCGCGCCTCCACGATCCGGCCCGGCAACGCGGGAGCGGCAGATGACGGATGGCGGCGGGTTCGAGACGGTGTCGACGCGGATCGCCTACGAGAACCGTTGGACGCGGGTGCGGGAGGACGTGATCCGTCGTCCCGACGGATCGCCCGGCCTCTACGGCGTCGTCGAGCGGAGCGACTTCGTGGTCGTGTTCCCGCTGGACGCCGAAGGCAAGGTCACGCTGGTCGAGCAGTTCCGCTACCCGGTGGGACGTCGGATGCTCGAACTGCCGATGGGCATGTGGGAGGATCGGCCGGACACCCCGCCCGAGCAGGTCGCGACCGGCGAGCTCGCCGAAGAGACCGGTCTCGTCGCCGCCACCATGACGAAGGTGGGCGTCCTGTTCCAGGGAGCCGGCTACTCGACGCAGAAGGGTCATGTGTTTCTCGCGCTGGATCTTCGGAAAGGGGAAGCGAGCCGTGAAAGGTCCGAGCAGGACATGACCGTGGTCAGCGTCCCGCTCGCGGAGTTCGTCGCGATGATCGGGGACGGACGCGTCGCGGACGCGATGACGATCGCGGCCTTCGGGCTTCTCGCCGCCGCCGGCCTGCTGCCGGGACCCTGAGGAACGCCGCACCGATCAGCCTGCTGTCCGCCAGGATCCGAGGCGCGCGAGAACGGCGTCGGCCCGGCGGGTGGTTCCCTGGTCGGCGAGACCGTCCACCCGCGCCTGACGCCAGCGACGCTGGAACGCGGCGATGCGGATCTCCGGCGCGACGGCGGGATAGCCGATCCCGTCGAGCGCCGCATCGAGCGCGGCCGGGTCCGCGGGCCCGGCGTCGAGCGCGTCCGCGTCGTCGTCGGCCGGCCAGATCCCGATCCCCTCCCGGGCGAGCGCGCGCCACGGGAAGAGCTCGCCCGGGTCCTGCTTCCGATCGGGCGCGACATCGCTGTGTCCGACCACGTTCCGCGGCGGGATCGGGTGGCGTTCGAGCACTCGGCGCGCGAGTGCCGCGACCGCCTCGATCTGGATGTCCGGGAACGGGCGGTAGCCCCATTCGTGACCCGGGTTGACGATTTCGATCCCGACCGAGCGGTCGTTCAGGTCGGACACGCCGCGCCAGAACGAGATCCCGGCGTGCGCCGCGCGGCGCTCTTCCGGCACGAGGAGATAGATCGTTCCGTCCTCGTCCACGACGTAGTGCGAGGAAACGGCCGCGACCGGGTCGCGGAGCCGCTCGATCGCGGCCGCCGCGCTCGTCATGCCGGTATAGTGGAGCACGAGCGTGTCGACCGCGACGCCGTCCGGACGCACGCGATGGTTCGGGCTCGGCCGCTCCGTCACGTGCATCGGGTCAGAGCCCCCGTTCCCGCTTGATCCGGTCCCAGGCCGCGTTGATCCGCGCGACGCGATCGGCGCCCTGCCCGATGGCGCCGGCGCCGGCGCCGCGCGAGGCCAGGCTGTCCGGATGGCTTTCCCGCATCAGGCGCCGCCAGGTGAGACGCACCTCCTCGTCGGTCGCGCCGCGGCGGATCCCGAGGATCTCGTAGGGGTCGGGCTCGTCGGCCGAGCGTCGGGCGCCGCCGTCGCGAAGCTGCTCGTACACCCGCCGGCCGAGGCCGAACCCGTCGGCGATCCTGACGAGGAAGCGCTCCTCCTCCTCGTTGATCCGTCCGTCGGCGCGCGCGACGCCGAGCAGCGCCAGCATCGCCTCCTCGAGGCGGTGCGGCTCGTCGCTGAATGCCGCCCCCATCTGGCGCGCATAATCATCCGGTCCGTCCACGCTGTCGCGTGCCTGGTCGAACAGGCGTCCCACTTCGCGCATCTGTTCGGTGGGCATCCGGAACTGCCGCTTGAACCCGTCGATCTCGGCGCGGCGGATCGGCCCGTCGCATTTCGCGAGCTTCGCCGACAGCACGATGATGCCGATCGCGAAGGTCTGCTCCTTCCGACCGAGCATGGAGGCGACGTTGGCCGCGAGGCGCGCGACGTTCGGTCCCTGCGGGATCGGGTTGAGCTTGGAACCGACACCCGGCAGCGAGCCGCGATCCGCGGCATGCCCGAGTGCCGCGCCGACCATGGCGCCGACGGGCCCGCCCATCGCGAACCCCGTCACGCCGCCGAACAGCTTACCCCAGTAGCTCATGCGCGATCGACCATCGGTCGACTGTAGCACCGTCGCCGACACCGTCGAGGACAGGCACCCGCCCGCGTTCCCGCTGCGGCCGGCCGTCGTCGGCGCCGAAGCGGTCAACAACAAAACGTTAACGGAGATGTTATTACTTTAGCATCACGAATGCAGGCTGGCTAACGTGGCTCCCCGAGTATCGGACCGAACGGTCGCACTCGAACATGCGAGGAGCGGACAGGACATGAGTACAACACTCGGTACAGTCACGGTCGGAGCCGGCGACCTCACGGTCATCGATCTGGCGTTGCTTGCCACCTACGACGTGAGCAACGGCGGCGTGCTGATTGTCCCGTCCGGTCTCGCCACCGCCGCGGTGGGAACCACGATCAACCTGCAAGGCGGCGGCACGCTCGAGGTCGGAACTTCGCTGGCGACCCTCGGCCTCCTTAACTCGCTGCAACTCACCGGGACCAATAACGAGCTCCTGTTCACCAGTGCCGGTCTCCTGAACGGTCTTGACCTGAGCGGGACGGGGTTCGGAACGACGGACAGCCTCGCCCTTACCGGTGCCGACAGCATCACCGGTCAGACCTACGATCCCAGCACCGGCCAGCTGGCGCTGTCGACATCCTCCGGGATCGCGGTCGTCACCCTGCCCGAGGGTCTCGACCCGACCGATTTCGCGATCACCCAGACCTCGGGCGCGTCGGTCCTCACCTACACGGCGTGCTTCGGCCGCGGCACGCGGATCGACACGCCGACGGGTGCCGTCGCGGTCGAGGACCTCGTGCCCGGCAACCTCGTGACGCTGGCGCACGGCGGAAGTGCCGCGGTCGTCTGGATCGGTCACCGCACGATGCGGCCGTCGATGGCCGAAGATCCGACTTCCATCGCCCCCGTTCGCGTGGCCGAAGGCGCTCTCGGCGATGGCCTGCCGCGGCGCCCGCTCCGGCTTAGCCCGGACCACGCCCTGTTCCTCGACGGCGTCCTGGTTCCGGCCAGGCTCCTCGTCAACGGGACGACGATCGCGTCGGAAATCGTCGACAAAGTCGAATACTTCCATGTCGAGCTCGACCGTCACGACGTGATCCTGGCCGAAGGCGTTCCGGCGGAGACTTACATCGACACGGGCAACCGCGCGATGTTCGCGAACGCTCCGATCACCGACATGCGTCCGGCGATGGACGGCAGCATGGCGGCCGAGCCCGCGCTTCTCTGCGCCCCGATGGTGCTCGGCGGCGATCGTCTCGACGCGATCCGCGCGGAACTCGCGGACAGGACGGACGCGGCGCGCACCAAGCGTCGCGCCAGCGCAGCCTGACGGAACGGCGGTTCCATTGGACGCGACGGCCTGACCACGGACGACCGTCCGGGACAGGCGATTACGCAGGCGGCGGGGCGGCAGCGACGCCCCGTCGAGCCTCCGTCAGGCTCCCATCGCGACACGGCCCGAAACGCCGGCGCCTGCCGGACGCTCGGTGCAGACCGTGTGCGCGAGATCGAGAAGGCTCTTGGCGCTTCTGGAAAAACCGGCCCGGCCCGCCCGCTCGGCAAGCTCGAGCAGTTCGTGCGACAGCATCAACGGGCTGACGTTGGCGGCGGACATCGGCCGGAGCGGGATCGGATCTGGCATCAGGCTTCTCCTGTCGGTCGAACCATACTGGTTCTGTCTCGATGCTAGTCCGGAATGATTTACGAGTCCCTAACGCGCTGCGAGTGCGCCACCGATTTCGGATCGTCGTCCGCACCGGCCACGTCGTCGCCGATCCCGTGATCACGGCCGCCCACCTGACGAAGCGCCTCCACGCGGAGCGCCGAGGCGAGCGGACGGTCCGGATCGCGCGACGCGTCGAGCCGCGTCACGAGCCCCGCCAGCGTGGTGCCGCTTCTGTCGGCGATCCGCTCGAGCGCGTCCCAGAACTCGCGTTCGAGCGCGACGCTGGTCCGGTGACCGGCGAGCGAAAGGCTGCGCTTCGAGAGATGGCGGGTCATGCGTCGGATCCGCCGGCCGCCGCCAGCCGGCGGCACGCCCAGTCGGCGGCTTCGGCCACCGTCGGGTTTCCGTCGCCGCGAAGACCTTCCGCGACCGACCCGAGCGTCTTGTCGGCCGAATTGCCGATCGCGACCAGGACGTTCCGCACGAACCGGTCGCGCCCGATCCGCTTGATCGGCGACTGCGAGAACATCCGCCGGAAACCCGTGTCGTCGAGCGACGCGAGGGCGGCGAGCGACGGCGCGACGCGCTCCCGCTGCGACGCGAGCTTCGCGTCCCGTCCCGCGCCCGCGAAGCGGTTCCAGGGACAGACCGCGAGACAATCGTCGCAGCCGTAGATCCGGTTTCCCATCAGGGGTCGGAGGGCAAGCGGGATCGGTCCCGAATGCTCGATCGTCAGGTACGAGATGCAGCGTGTCGCATCGAGCCGGTAGGGCGCCGGAAAGGCCCCGGTCGGGCAGATGTCGAGGCAGCGCCGGCAGGTGCCGCAGGACCCCGCGCGCGGCACCGACGCGGGAAGCGCGAGCGTGGTCAGGATCTCGCCGAGGAACAGCCAGGAGCCGTGGTCGCGCGACACGAGGTTGGTGTGCTTTCCCTGCCAGCCGAGCCCGGCGGCGGCGGCCAGCGGCTTTTCCATGACGGGCGCGGTGTCGACGAAGACCTTGACCGCCGTGCCCGGCGGCGCGCGCGAAACGAGGAAGCCGGCGAGCGACTTCAGCTTGCCCTTGACCACGTCGTGGTAGTCGCGCCCCTGCGCGTAGACCGAAATCGCGCCCCGATCCGTCCGCGCGAGCACCGCGAGCGGATCGTGCGACGGTGCGTAGGACAGTCCGAGCGCGATCACCGTTACCGCGTCCGGCCAGAGCGCGCGCGGATCGCCCCGCTCGTCGACACGACGGGCCAGCCAGTCCATCGTTCCGTGCCGCCCTTCGGCGAGAAACGTCGCGAGCCGCGCGCGTGCTTCCGATCCAAGCCGCGCCGGTGCGAACCCGATCGCCTCGAAGCCGAGCGCGTGCGCCCTCGCCTCGATCAGGGATGCGAGCGAGGCGCCGGCCTCAGCCACGGCCGCGATAGGGCGGGACGTCCTGAGTCGGGATCCAGACGCCGTCCGGCGGCGCGCCGGTCTGCCAGAACACATCGATCGGGATGCCGCCGCGCGGATACCAGTAGGCGCCGATGCGGAGCCAGCGCGGCGCGAGCAGGTCCACCAGCCGGAGCGCGATGCCGACCGAGCAGTCCTCGTGGAAGGCGCCGTGATTGCGGAACGCGGTGAGGTAGAGCTTCAGCGACTTGCTTTCGACGATGAAGCCGTCCGGCACGTAGTCGATCACCAGATGGGCGAAGTCGGGTTGCGCGGTGAGCGGACAGAGCGAGGTGAACTCGGGCGCGGTGAAGCGCGCGACGTAGAGACGGTCCGGATGCGGGTTCCGGACGCGCTCCAGGACCGCGTCTTCCGGCGAGGCCGGCGCGGACACGGGGCGGCCGAGTTGGGTCAGCGCGGACAGGTCGGTTTGTGGCATCGATTCTCACTCCTCGGCGGCGCGGTCGCCCGCGAGACGCGCGAGCACGCGATCGGCATGAGCCCCGAGGCGCCCCGTCGCGATCGCCTCGCGGAGGCCCCGCATCAGCCTCCCATAATAGGTGAGGTTGTGCGCCGTCAGCAGGATCGGGCCCAGCATCTCGCCGGCGCGGAACAGGTGGTGGAGATAGGCGCGGCCGTGTCGCGCGCAGGCGAGACACGGGCACCCGTCCTCCAACGGCGTCGGATCCGCCGCGTGCCGCGCGTTCCGGAGGTTGAGCGTGCCGTCGGGCACGAAGGCGCGCGCCGTGCGTCCCCCGCGGGTCGGCATCACGCAGTCGAACATGTCGACGCCGCGACGGACGGCGCCGACGAGGTCGGCCGGCGTGCCGACGCCCATCAGGTAGCGTGGCGCGTCCGACGGAAGATGGGGCACGGTTGCGTCCAGCGTCTCGAACATCAGCGCCTGGCCCTCGCCGACCGCGAGCCCGCCGATCGCGTAGCCTTCGAAGCCGATCTCCCGAAGGGCGGCGGCGCTTTCCCGTCGCAGGTCGGGGTGCACGCCGCCCTGGACTATGCCGAACTGCGCGTAGCCCGGCCGCGCGACGAAGCTCTCCCGCGAACGCGCGGCCCACCGCATCGAAAGCCGCATCGAGCGCGCCGCCTCGTCCGCGGTCGCCGGGAACGGCGTGCACTCGTCGAAGGCCATGGTGATCGTCGCATCGAGCGCGTGCTGGATCGCGGTCGAGCGTTCCGGCGTCAGCCGATGCATCGTGCCGTCGAGATGCGAGCGGAAGGTGACGCCGTCCGCGTCCATCCGGCGCATGGCGGCGAGCGACATCACCTGGAACCCGCCGCTGTCGGTCAGGATCGGCCCCGGCCAGTCCATGAAGCGGTGAAGCCCGCCGAGCGCCTCGACGCGCTCCGCGCCGGGACGCAGCATCAGGTGGTAGGTGTTGCCGAGCACGATCGCGGCGCCGGTCAGGCGGACCGCATCGGCGGTCATCGCCTTGACCGTCCCCGCCGTCCCGACCGGCATGAAGACGGGGGTCTCGACCGGGCCGTGCGCGGTCCGGAGACGCCCCGCGCGCGCTGCCCCGTCCCGCGCCTCGACCGTGAACGCAAACGACGCGCTCACGCCGGATCGGCCCCCCGCGTCAGCAGGCAGGCGTCGCCGTACGAGTAGAACCGGTAGCGCTCCCGCACCGCGTGCGCGTAGACGCGTCGGATCGTGTCGCCGCCCGCGAACGCGGACACCAGCATCAGCAGAGTCGAGCGCGGCAGGTGGAAGTTCGTCATCAGCATGTCGGCCGTCCTGACGCGATACGGCGGCCGGATGAACAGCCGCGTTTCGCCGCGGAACGGGCCGACGACACCCTGCGCGTCGGCCGCGCTCTCGAGCACGCGGAGCGTCGTCGTGCCCACCGCGACGATCCGGCCGCCACGGGCGCGCGCCGACGCGATCGCCCGGCTCGCCTCCCCGGAGACCTCGCCGCGCTCGGCGTGGATCGTGTGGTCCTCGATGCGCTCGACGCGTACCGGCAGGAAGGTGCCGGCGCCGACATGCAGGGTCACGGTGGCGAGCCCGACCTCGCGCGACGCAAGCCGTTCGACGAGCCCGGCCGTGAAATGCAGCCCGGCGGTCGGCGCCGCGACCGCGCCGTCCCTTGCCGCGAACGCGGTCTGGTAGTCGTGCCCATCCG